>NZ_CP043661.1:5105164-5410328 GCF_014217565.1 Kribbella qitaiheensis | reverse complement strand
TCACTGCGGTGCCGGCGAAGATCAGCATGGCGGTCCGGGTACCGACGGTCAGCGCTAGTGCTGCTGCCGTCGCCGGCCCTGCGGCGGTGGCGATCCCCCAGGTGGCGCTGTCCAAGGCAAGCGCTCGGGTGGCCTCCTTGGGTAGCCGGCTGGTCAGCCCGCCGCCAAGGAAAGGTCCGGCGCATCCCGCCAACAGCGCTACCAGGACCGGGAACACGCTCGGCGTCGATCCGAGCATGAAAGTCACCCCGGCGATGGAAACGCCGTAACCGATGAAAACGCCAGCCAGCAGCGGGCGGGTATCGCGGAACTTCGCCAGCATCCGTGCGATCCAGGGTCCGGCCAGGTGAGGCGCGATCAGGGCGGCGACCAGCAAGCCGGCGATCGTCGCGGGCTGAGCGGTACCCGGCAGCACCTCGAAGGCAGCAAAGTGAGCCCAACCACGGCGCCGTCGTTGGCCACCCGCATCGCGTTGGCCGCGACTAGACAGCGCCCAACTCACTACGTCGAGTACTCGGCATTTCCATCCAATTCCCCAATGATCAAAGCCGAAATGACCTCCACCGTGGCCGCCGATCACAGCGAGACGTACTCGCGGAGCTTGCCGCGTGTGCGCTCCACCTGGTCGCCGACGCGCGTTCGCCGGCCGGGAAGCTGAGCGTCGATCTCGGCGTTCGTCAGCGGAACGATCAGCGGTACGTCGGCGTACCCGCGTGTCTCCAGTCAAACGCCTCTTGGAGACGAGGCATCCAGGACAGAGTTTCGCGACTCTCCCCACGCCAGAGTGCGGTCGATGCGTTGTCGATGTCCGAAGTCCTCTGCAGCTACTCGCCGCCGAACCCGCGGCCCCAGATTGCTCGCCGTACGTTTCCGCACCGATGCTTTCGCGGGTCCGTTTCCTGGGTGTCGGTGGGTGGTGTGGCGGTCCCATCGGCGACCATTCGGTCCAGCACCTTCTGAACGTCCGCCGGGGTAACTCCGGCCAAGATCGCCAGCTCGTCGGCTGGATAGGGGCCGGGGTTGTGCCGTTCGACGACGTCTCCGATCGCCGTCATGACCTCCAGGTCGTGGCCTTGCGCGGCGAGGGGTTCCAGTTCGCCGATTACCTGGGATGTAATGGTCGAAAACTCCGCCGGGCGCGAGGCTGTGCGGCATGAGCACTCGGGTGGTCGTCGACGAATTCCTCAACCGCATCGCTACCGGGGCGGGTCCGGAGGAAGTGGCCGCGCTGTATGCGGAGAAGGTCGATTGGCGGGTCAACTGGCCTCGACCCGAACATGCCGACGTCCCCTGGATCCGTCCCCGGTCGACCCGAGCCGACGTTGCAGATCACCACCGGACCCTGGCCGCGGCCTGCGTGCCTGGTGAAGGTTCTGCCGGCATCAGCCGAATTCTGATCGATGGTGATGACGCCGTCGTGATCGGCGAAACAGCCCAGACAGTTCGAGCGACCGGCAAGCGGTTCAGCACTTCGTTCGCCCTGCAGTTGACGGTGCTGGACGGGCTGATTACCCGGCATCACGTCTATGAAGACAGCCTCGCCGTCGCCGAGGCCTGCGCCTCCTGAGCCCGGTGCGCCGAGTCCATTCCGCAGGCCTGCGTGGTTCGCCCGCTCTGGCGCGAACAAGGGTGGCTCGGGCAGGCGGAGACCGGATGGAGCCCGCTGACTCAGGTGATCCCGGTGAGTCCTGGACGACGTATGCGTTCCGTTCGTGGATCAGTGCGTCGGCGGCGCTTCCAGCGGGTGCCGGGCGGTCGGCATGCGGGTCGGGCCGGAAGGTAGCGAGGTTCTTGGTGAGCAGGCCTTCGGTGCGTCCACGGGATACGTGCACCACGAAGTGAGGGTCACGGCGCCGGGCCGGCGTACAGGAGATCACTCTGTACGCCGGGTTCACGGCTCGCGCGGGGGTGTTCGTACTGCGCGACGTCTTCGGGCTGGAGTACGACGAGATCGCGGCGGCCGTCGGTAGGAACGCGGCCGCGGTCCGCCAGATCGCGCACCGGGCGCGGGCGCACGTGGCAGTGCGTCGGCCGCGCCAGGTCGTTTCACCGGCCGAGACGAGGGATGCGCTCGGGGCGTTCCAACGCGCGGTCGTGGGCTACCACCGGGCTGCCCGGACGCGGCGGACTGAACGTCTGGCAGGTCTACGAACACCTGGATCCGCGCCAGCACCGACCGCCTGGCACGAAGCCGTCGCGCACGTCGAAGTACTGATGGCTGAGGTCCGCACCGATCGCTACGTCGCCCGCCAACTCCTGGCCTGGCTCACCACCGGCTGTTCGGCAGATCACCACGTCCCACAGACCATGATCGTCGACGACCAAGATCCACCTTCGCAACAGAACCTAGTCGAGGACGCGGGTGAGCAGCATGGTCAGTTGGTGGCGCTCGGTTCCTGACAAGGCGTTCAACAGGTCGTCTTGAACCTCGGAGAGCGTCGTGTCCAGCACTTCTAGCCGTCGCTGCCCCGAGGGGGTCAGGATGATCAAGTTGCGGCGTCGGTCGCTGGGGTCCGGGGTACGCGCAACGTGACTTTGCGCCGTCAGCTCATTGAGCATCGTGTGCATGTCGCTCTGGTCGATTCCGCACCGTTGGCCGATCCGCACTTGGCTGTCGGGCCCGAACTCGTCCAGCGCGGCAAGGATCGCGAAGTGGTAGGCGCGCCCACTGGCAGCGGCCATCGCTTCTCCGATGAGCCGATGGGCCCGCGCCGAAGCCTTGCTGACCAGCCAGCTCGGTTTGCCGCGCAGGCGGGTGGGCGAATCTTCCATCTCCATCCACGAAGTCTAGCAAGTCTCTTGGTCGTACCAATGAGTTCGGTTTTCGTGGGTCGAGCCAAGGTTGGTCGATCCAAGGAAATTGGGGTAGGAAAATGTCACTCAATTTGGGTGAAGCTCAAGCCGTCAGTGTTCGGATGCGCGAACACGCCGCCGCGCTCGGGGCGCGGGTCACGGTCGCGATCGTCGACAGCGGAGGGCACCTCCAGGTGCTCGATCGCATGGACGGTGCGCCGCCGCTTTCGGCGCGCATTGCCCCTGCGAAAGCATCCAGCGTTGCGTTGTTCCATCGCGACGGCAGCGAGTTGATGGGCCTCCAGCAGGCCTGGCCTGCCCTGTTCGCGCAGATGGATCACCTGGCTGGGACACCCATCATGGCGGGCGCAGGCTCCCGACTGATCCGACGCGGCGATGCCGTTGTCGGCGCAATCGCAGTCAGCGGAGGCATGCCGGAGCAGGACGACGAGTGCGCCGATGTCGGGCTTGGTTCCCTCACACCCACTGCGACGTCCTAGCTGACTTCGCTTCGAGTTCACGGTGATCCCGAACGGACGACGGCGGGAGTCGGCCGCAACGACACTGATCGCGCGGATCCTCGACATCACGCTGTAGAAGACGCCGCGGATTCGCATCACCCACATGTTCGTGACGACGAACGGGTCACGATGCTCGGTCAGGAACGTCCAGAACGCGTGCCGAACACGACCAGCACGATCGCCAGCACCGCGGAGGCCGCGTTAATGAGGTTCTTCCACATCAGGACGCCGAGCAGCACCGCGACGGCTCCGTTGACGCCGCTGCGATCCAGCCGCATGGCCGGCCGGATCGAAATCAGCAATCGTCCGCCGCGCTTCGGGTTGCCGGCTGCCCATCGGCCTGAGCATTTCGCCGGAGTTCAGAATGGGTTCCTACCTCAAGTGCGGGCTGTGACCGGGATAGGGCCCTGACCCTGGTTCTTGGACACGCTGAATCCAGCCATGTGCTGGGGAAGCGAGATGATCAGGACCATGGCCCGCAAGAACTACTCCGAGGAGTTCCGTCGGCAGGCCGTTGACTTGTACGAGTCCACTCCGGGAGCGACGCTGCGCGGGATCGCAGCCGATCTCGGGGTCGAGCGGGCGACCCTGGCACGCTGGGTCGACCTGTACGGGACGGACAAGAAGACGACCGCCGACGGCAGCACCATCAGCAGTTCGTCCAGGCCCCGTCGGCGTGAGACGCCGACCGGTGCTGGACCGGAGTCGCCGGAGGCGAGGATCGCCCGGCTCGAGGCCGAGAACGCGCAGTTGCGGGCGGAGCAGGCCAAGCTCACCACCGAACGGGAGATCCTGCGCCAGGCGGCCAAGTATTTCGCCGGGGAGACGAACTGGTGAACCGCTTCCAGTTCGTCGCCGACCACTCCACCACCTCCTGCCTCGGCTGGGGCGTGAAGCGGCTGTGCATGCTCGTCGACATCGAGCGTTCGTCGTACTACGCGTGGCTGAAGGCCGCCCCTGCCCGCGCCGAGCGGGCCGAGGCCGACGCAGCGTTGGCGGTACGGATCCGGGCCGTCCACGACGACGACAAGACCCAGGGTGCTCCGCGGATCACCGCCGAACTCAACGACGGCGCAGACGCCGGTGAGCGGGTGAACCACAAGCGGGTCGCCCGGGTGATGCGCGAGCACGGCATCGCCGGCTACCGGCGCCGCCGCAAGGTCCGCACCACAATCCCCGAGCCAGCCGATCAGAAGGTGCCCGACCTGCTGAAGCGGGACTTCACCGCCGACGCCCCGAACCAGCGCTACGTCGGCGACATCACCTACCTACCACTTGCCGACGGCAACAACCTGTACCTGGCAACGGTCATCGACTGCTACTCCCGCCGGCTGGCCGGCTGGGCTGTCGCCGACCACATGCGCACTGAACTGGTCGAAGACGCCCTCAAAGCCGCCGAACTCACCCGAGGCAGCCTGGCCGGATCCGTGTTCCACAGCGACCACGGATCGGTCTACACGTCGAAGGACTACGCCAACCTCTGCAACGCCCTCGGCGTGACCCAGTCCATGGGTGCGGTCGGCACGAGCGCCGACAACGCACTCGCCGAGTCGTTCAACGCGACCCTCAAAAGAGAGGTCCTCCAAGACCACAACTCCTGGCCCGACGAGGCCACCTGCCGCCGCGAAGTGTTCCGATGGGTCACCCGCTACAACACCCGCAGGCGACACTCCTGGTGCCGCTACCACTCCCCGAACACCTACGAAACCCTCTACCCCGCTACGCTCCCATCAGCGGCATAATCCACCACCCGTGTCCACGAACCGGGGGTAAGGCCCATACTTGCCCTGGGCATCGGTACGCAGCAACCACGCTCGCGCCGAACCTCGCAACAGATCAGCCATCCACACCGTATGAGGAAGTGGCGGAACGCCTTCTGGCTACAACTCTGCTCGTATTCGGACCCAGCGCAACGGATGCCTTAACTGTCCTGCCGCGGCGCGGCATCGGCGGCGACTTCTCCCACGATCAGCGGTTCGACCTTCGTCAGCGGCTTCTTGGAATCCCGGCCGGCTGATCGGCCCGATCACGCCCCCGACCACGATGTCTTCGGTCGCCTGTGTTTCACCTTCAGCCATCCGCGCGTCCCACCCGTGTAGCGTGGACTCGCGCCCTTTCCCGACCAGGCCTCGATGCCCATCGCGGCCGGCCATCGGTCCCACCGATGACCAGCTCGCCGTCCAGCACTACGCCGGCGGGCAACTCCGGAAAGCCGCAGCAGCGACATCGGGGAACCGATCAGTGAGATCTTTGCGCTGCCGCGACCAGATCCGGGCGGCTCCGTCGGACCCCACTATTACCGCCCGGCTGGTTGATTGAACTGTTCAGGCGTCGTACTGGGCCGGCCGGGCGGACCTGGAGAGCACTTCTGGCGTGCAGAGGACTCGTCGAGGATGATGAGCCCGTGCAGACCAGACTTTCTGACCCGCCCAGGTGGCTGTTGGCAGTCTGGATCGGCCTAGTTGGCGGTGTGGGAATCGGGTTCTACTTCAAGACTGAGGAGGCGAGCTGGTCAGCATCCGGAATCATCGCCGGCATGGCCACAATTCCGTTTGCCTTGGCGGCTTGGTGGCTGGAGCCCAGCTGGCGACGTAAACGTGAAGAGCTTGAAGGTGGCCTTCCAGCTGACAAACTGAAGGTCGCTCGTCGCGCTTCCCTGCGTGGGCCAGTACCGAACGATCCTGAGGTCCGGGCGGCGGCTCTCCGGATAGCCTCCGCTGGTCTGGCCAGGTCCCGCTGGCAACCTGGTCCCAGACTCACAACTGCACTCGGCGGCGTGATGGCGATCGGGTCCGTGGGAGAGGCTGTGTCCGGTTCGCTCTGGGCCTTGCCCTACCTGCTCACGACCAGCGTGATGCTGTATTCAGGTTGGTACCTTCCCAGGCAACTTCGTCGACGCATCGAACTCCTGTCTGCAGCAGTGGTGGAGACCCCAACCGAATGAGTTCACGGCCTGCGGGAACTGCGCATGAATCAGCTCGACGCGATTTCGTCCTGGATCTCCGCGGTACGCCGTTGCGGACAGCGGGCGCACCGCGGTGATGGGTCAGGGGAGTTGGCTGCCGGCGTAGATGCCGATGGTCAGGCCGCCTGCGATCAGGACGCCACCGAGAACGAGTTTGTAGCGGATAGCGCAGATCATCCCGGCGATCGTGAGGGTGAGGGCGAAGGTCCAGAGCACCATGGCCATGGGTCAGCTGCCGTCAGCCGACGTGGATGCCGGGCCGCTGGGCGGGGTCGGATTCGTGCTGGCGGATGATCTCGCGGACGACGGGAGCGGTGTCACCGCGGCCGAGAAGGAGGTAGCGCAGCAGATGGGTGAGCGGGTTACCTTCGGACCATTCGAAGTGGCAGTGCGGCCGGACGCCGGTGGTGTCGTGCAGGGTCAGCAGGATCGCCGCGATCGCGTTGGGTGCTGCCGGGCTCTGGGCGCGCAGGATCCGGTAGCCGTCGACGTCGATGCCCTCGATGCGCAGGACGTCGCTGAACGTGGACGGGTCGATCACGTCGATCTCGAGGAACATGACGTCGGCGTTGCCGGGGACGGGATCCATCGCCCGGACTTCGGCTTCTTTGGCCGAGTACTCCGAGGCGTCGCCGGCCTGGCGGCGGTTGGCGATCAGGTTGAGCGCGCCGTCGTTGGCGACCGAGTCGGTGATGAATCGGCGGGCGGTGTCGTCGAACTCGATCCGGTCCGCGCGCAGTTCGGTGGTGCGCGCGACCCGGGAGACCAAGGAAACGACGATGATGCCGGCGATGAACAGGCCGGAGATGGCGATCCCGTCGGGTTTCTCGATGATGTTCTCGACCAGCGCGTAGAGGAGAACGAGGGACAGGACCGTGAAGGCGATCGTCTGGCGGCGTTGCCGGCGGCGCCCTGCGGAGATGGTGACCGCGACCGCGCCGGACACCATCATGGCCAAGATGCCCGTCGCGTAGGCACCCGCCTGGGCGTTGACATCGGCGCCGAAGGCGATGGTGATCACGATACTGATCGCCGTGTAGACGATCACGACCGGACGCACCGCGCGGCCCCATTCCGGCGCCATCCCGTAGGTCGGCAGGTAGCGCGGGACGATGTTGATCAACCCGGCCATGGCCGAGGCGCCGGCGAACCAAAGAATGAGCATGCTGCTGATGTCGTAGGCGGTGCCGAACACCTCACCGAGGTGCTCATGGGCCAGATAGGCCATGGCGCGTCCGCTGGCCGCCCCGCCGGCCTCGAACTCGTCCGCGGGGATCAGTACGGTCGTGATGAAGCTGGTGGCCAGCAGATAGACACTCATGATCAGCGCGGCCACGGTCAGCAGCTTCTTGGTGTTGCGGATCCGGGCGGCCAGTCGCTCTTCGGCGTCCTCGCCATCGGCCGCGACCAGCGGCATCATGCTGACGCCGGTCTCGAAGCCCGACATGCCGAGCACCAGCAACGGGAACGCCACGATCGCAGGGCCTACGATGCCGCCGATACCGCCGTTTCCAGCGGTCAACGCATCGACCCAGCTGGACACTGCGCCGGGGACCGTGACGACGTCGTAGACGCCGACCGCGACCACGGCCGCGTTGAGAACCAGGAAGATCGCCACCAGCGGGATCGCGACCCCCACCGCTTCGTTGAAACCGAGCAGGAACACCCCGCCCAGGATCAGCAGCAGCACCACCGTGACGGCCACCTCCTGCCCATGCAGGAAACCTGGCGCATACGGGTTTTCCAGTAGGTGCACGGTCGCGTCGGCAGACGACAGCGTGATGGTGATAATCCACGACGTCGCCACGAATCCGAGCAGCACCAGTACGAATAGCTTTCCCCGCCAAAATGGCAGCAGGTTCTCCAGCATGGCGATCGAGCCCTGCCCGTGCGGGCTCTCCTTGGCCACCCGCCGGTACATCGGCAACATCCCCAGCAGCGTCAACGCCACGATCAGCAGCGTCGCCAGCGGCGACAACGCACCGGCGGCCAAAGCAGCGATACCGGGTAGGTAGGACAGGGTCGAGAAGTAGTCGACGCCGGTCAGGCACATCACCTTCCACCACGCCTGCGGCGGCGCATGACCTTCATCGGACTCCGGCCCGACCGGCTGCACCCGATGCCGCAAGAGCCACCCGCCCACCCCGCCAGACTGGGCCGACGGTTTACCCGGCCCCTCGACAGTGGCAGGAACGATCAACTCATCGGAGGTAGTCACGCCCCATAGAATGCACGACCCGCCGGGTCGGTTCCCACAGCCCCTATGGCGTCCGTCGCGTGGAAGAGGAGCCGGCCCCTGTATGCCGCGATCGCCACTGGCCAATCTGCTTTCCGCCGCGCGGGACAGCCATCAGCTACCTGACCTTCGCACCGACCCACCTCACCGGCGCCGGCTGGCTCATCCCGGCCCCCGTCGCCGCAGCCGCGGCCTCTCTCGTCGCGCTCACCACCCGAAAGCGCTAACGAGCCGCTGTGCCGTGTCGGCAGTCATGGACAGGCGATGGACTGCTGGAGGCGAATCTGCGGCGTGGCTCTCATTCGTCCCTGGCCGTGCGGCCGTCGAGCAGCCGATCGAGCTCGTCGCCGGCTTCGTCGTATCCGGCGTCCATAATCCGCTGCAGCTCCCGCAGGTCACCTGCAGCGACCGCGCGCCGGGTCAGCAACTGCCCCGCATGCAGGCAACCTTCGTCCAGCAGCTCGCTCAACTCGTCGAGGTCTTGGCGTTCGTCGGCGAGGTCGGCCAGCCGGTCCAACGCCTTCTCGTTGCCGTCGTCGGCCAGTGCTCGCAGGGTCTCTCGATCAGCGCTGAATTTTGTCATTCCCCTATGGTCCACCCAACGTACGAGTCGCTGAGTCGGTCATCATGAGCGCGTGATGCATCTTCGACTCATCGTCCCACCCGACAGCACCGACCTGATCGTCGAGTCCCTTATCGACGATGCCCGGCTGACCAACGTCGTCGTCCTCCCCGGCGCCGCCAAACGCCCCGCCGGCGACGTCGTGCACTGTGACGTCACCCGTGAGGCCACCTCCGACATCCTCGCGCGGCTGAAAGCCCAAGGCGTCTACGACCACGGAGCAGTAGCACTGACCACCGTCGACGCCTCCCCGTCACGCAACGCCCGGGAGACCGAAGAGGCAGCACCTGGAGCACCGGACGACGCCGTCGTGTGGGACGCGGTCGTCGACCAGGGCTACGCCGAAGCACGAGGCTCCTGGGCGTTCTACGCCTTCTTGACCCTCGCCACCATGATCGCGGCCATCGCGGTCATCACCGATTCGGCCATCCTCGTCGTCGGAGCCATGGTCGTCGGCCCGGAGTTCGGCGTCGTTGCCGCCTTGGCCCTCGGCATCGCCTTGCGCAGGCACAACCTGACCTCGAGGTCGCTGACCCTTCTAGCCAAGGGATTCCTGCTGGCAATCGTCCTCACCACGCTCGCCGCCCTGGTCGTCCACGCGGCCGGCTGGATCGACGCCGGCGACGTGACCGCCGCCCGCCCGCTGACCGGATTCATCTGGCGCCCCGACAGATGGTCGGCAGTGGTCGCCGTCCTGGCCGGCTGCGCCGGCGTGCTGTCACAGACCGCAGGCCGTTCCAACGCCTTGGTCGGTGTCTTCATCTCCGTCACCACCGTGCCCGCCGCCGGAGACCTGGCGCTGTCAATCGCCGTATGGGCACCACAACAGATCGGCGGCTCAGCCGCCCAGCTCGCCATCAACCTTGTCGGCATGACCTGTGCAGGGGTCGCGACACTGATCGTTCAGCAAGTTCTCTGGCGCTGGTTGAACACGCACAAACCAGGTCGCCGGGCCTAACCGGGTTTGTCCGACCCACGCCAATGCGGAAGCCTCACACCACTCCGCCGTCGAACGTCTCGTACCGGTTGAACACAGATCCCCACGACCCACCGCAGCGGGCCCAGCCTCGCAAACTCCCGCTCTCCGCATTTGCGGGCTCCTTCTTGCTGTACACCCCCTGGTATCGCTCGCCGCCGTGACGACGACGCAATGCGTCCCGCCACGGCCCCCGTAGTCCTCCCAAACTGTTACATGGAGTGATGGCGCGAGGGGTATCCGATCGAATAGCATCACTCTCGGTGTGCCGGGAAGTCTGGTCGGCGATGTCCTGACCATGCCCAGAAACAGGAGTCTCACCGATGCTGAAGATCACCCCTGTGCGCCTCGCCCTCTCCGCAGCCCTGGCGCTGTGCCTGGTGGCTTGCTCCAACGACACGAGCAGCGGCGGATCGTCGCCGACGACCGGAGCGCCGACGTCTGCATCGGTCAATCCGTCCGTCACACCGACCACCGCCGGAACGCCCACCGCCTCCCCCACGCCGGTTCCGCCGGCGAACAAACTGCCGACCGCTGCCGAGCTCACCAAAGCCCTGCTGGCGTTGCCCGACCTGCCCTCCGGCTTCTCCATCGAGAAGGACGAAAGCGCAACCGGCGACGACAGCCGGCTGACCTCGAAGGACGCTCGGTGCGCCCGGTTTGTCACCTTCGCGAACGCCGACACGCCGCCCGGCTCGAAGGCATCGGTCACCCGATCGTTCTCCGGCGGCCAGCAAGGGCCCTTCATCGACGAGAGCCTGGACGCGATGGGATCGCCCGCAGCCGCCCAGGCACTGCAGCGGTCCTTCAAGTCCGCAATCGCCGCCTGCCGAAGCATCACCCTGACCATCCCCGGCGAAGGCCGCTCGACCATGGCCGTCAACGAGGTCTCCGCTCCCCCGGTCGGCACCGGTCCGGTCGCCGTACGGCTGAGCGCGACCTCAGGTTCGCTCGAGGGACTCGAAGTCATCCTGTTTTCCACCGGCATCGACGCGGTCGTGCTGTCGATGTCGGTGCTGGCCGGTACGTCGCAAGACCTCGACGCCGCCGCGGCCGACGCAGTGGCCAAGGCTCGCCGAACCCTCGACACCAAGTCCGGCACCTGAACCAACCTCCGATCGAGATCGACCATGACCCGCCGCGCGTCGACTGGACTGGGCGGGGGCCGACCTGGCTCGGCGTCCCCGGCACTGCCCGATCGGCGCACATCTCTGGGTCCAGCAGGGTCGGTACTCGCCGAAGGATGAATTCAGTCGGCTGCTGCCGGTTCGATCTTGAGATCGGCGTATTCGAAGGATCGCGCGACCACGATGTCGGTCGAGGAGTGCGCGACGATCGACAAGACGATCGTCAGCGCTACCAGGTGGAAGACCTCGTCGGCGTCCGTGATCCCGGATTCCAGCACAAGTAACCCGTACACGACCGAGGCGAAGCCCTTCGGGCCGAACCACATCGCCGCCAACTGTTCCCTTGCGCCTAGTCCTGAGCGCAGGAAGGACACCGCGAGTGCGAGCGGCCGGGCGACGACCAGTGCCACCAGTGCGAAGACCCAACCCTGCCAGCTGATCTCGCCGAGGAACTCGACCGAGATCAGCGCTCCGAACACCAGCAACGCCGCGAGCTTCAGACTCTCCGCGATCAGCTCGCCGAAGTGCTCGAAGGCCCGGCGCTGCGCGGGACCGAACGTCGCGACCGTGATCCCTGCGGCGAACGCGGCGAGAAACAGATTGCCGTGCAGAGTCTCTGCCAGCGCGAGCACCAGCACACCGATCGCCACCGCGTTCAACGGTTCGTACTGCGTCGACGCCGAGAAGAACCGGGTCCGTTCCAGCCGGAGCGCCACCCACGGAACGACCACACCGATCGCGACGCCGATCCCGAGCTCCAGAGCGAGCTCGCCCAGATGCAGGTCGTCGGCGCCGACCGCGACCGCCAGAAACACCATGACGAAGGGCAGCGCCAGACCGTCGTTGACGCCGGACTCGACGTTGAGCAGATGCCTCAACCGGGCCGGCACCTTCTGGTTGCCGACCAGCGCCGAGGCGAAGACCGGGTCGGTCGGCGCCAGAATCGCACCGATCAGCAACGCGGCGGGCCAATCGAGGCCCGCGATGTAGTGGGCGGCGAGGGCCGTGATCACCAGGGTCAGCGGCAACCCCCAGCCAAGTGCACGGCCAGGCAGCCGCCAGGCCGACCGCAGATCTGCCCAGCCGACCCGCATCCCGTCGGTGAACAGCACTGCGAACAGCGCTAGTTCGGCCAGCGTCGACACCACCGGCGAATCCGGCTGGAGATCGAGTATGCCGGTCGTCTCCGGGCCGAGCAGGACCCCCGCAGCCAGGAACAGCACCGCCGTCGACAGGATCGTTCGGTTTGCGAGGCTGGAGACCAGCACCGCAAGTAACAACACAACCGCAAAACACAACAGCAGCATTTCGGCTTCCCTCCGGCCAGGAACCGGCCAGGCCTTGGAGCAGACGGGACGAGCTCAGGACAGGACGAAGTACCGCAGCCACAGGTACGGAGCGGCCACCAGGATCGAGATCGCCATCACTACCAGGCCTTTGCGGGTGAAGTCCCAGAAGCTGATCGAGGAACCGGCGCGCAGGGCGATACCGATCACCACCACGTTCGCGCTCGCGCCGACGGCGGTCGCGTTGCCGCCGAAGTCCGCGCCGATGGCCAACGCCCACCACAACGCGTCCGCCTGGACCGGATCGGAGATGCTCTTGGTCAACTGGTGGACTACCGGACTCATCGTCGCGACGTACGGGATGTTGTCGACCACACCCGACAGCACCGCCGACACCACCAGAATCAGCATCGTCGCGAACAACGCGCGTCCCTCGGTGACCCCACCGATCGCCTTGGCCAGTTGACCGATCACCCCGGTCTTCACCAGCGCGCCGACCATCACGAACAGACCCGCGAAGAACAGCAGCGTCCGCCATTCGACACTCGGCATGTAGTCGCGAGGCTCTACCCCCGCGACGAGCACGAGCAGACCGGCTCCCAGCAAGGCCACCACGGACGGCTCAACGTGCAGCAAAGGGCGGCCGATGAATCCTACGAACACCAGCGACAGCACGACGCCGCACTTGATCAGCAGCCGCGAGTCCTCGATCGCCTCCCGCTCGTTCAGCCGCATCACGTTATCGACCTTGTCGGGATCGACCGCGAACGCCCCCTTGAACAGCCGCGGCAGGACCAGGCAGAAGACCAGCAGTTCGATCACGACCAGCGGCGCCAGGTGCACGAGGAAGTCGTTGAAGGTGAGCCCGGATCGGCTCGCGATGATGATGTTCGGCGGATCGCCGATCAGCGTCGCCGTACCGCCGATGTTGGACGCCATCACCTCCGCGATCAGGAACGGCACCGGATTGATCCCCAACCGGTCGCAGACCAGGAGCGTCACCGGCGCGATCAGCAACACGGTCGTCACGTTGTCGAGCAACGCCGAGGCGACCGCGGTCATCATGGTGAGCAGGATCATCACCCGGAGCGGCGAGCCCTTGGCCCGCTTCGCCGCCCAGATCGCGACGTACTCGAAGACCCCGGTACGGCGCAGTACGCCGACGATCACCATCATCCCGAGCAGCAGGAAGATGACATCCCAGTCGATACCGGTTTCATGCGAGTAGAACGCGTGCTCGGCGTCCGTCACGCCCAGGGCGAGCAACACCGCGGCTCCGCCGAGCGCGGCCAGTAGTTTGTGGATCCATTCGGTGGCGATGAACATGTACGCCACGATGAAGACGACGACTGCGATGACCGTCATGCCGCCGCCTTCCGGCGAGCCGGGATCAGTGCGGCGTCATCGCCACTTCGAGCAACCTCGACGCGCTGACGGCGCCGATGATCTTCCGATCCTTGACCACGGCCACCAACGGGCAGCGCAACCGCGCCATGATCGCGGCGATCTCCAGCACCGTGTCGTCGTGGTTCACCACCGGCAACTCCGCCAACTCCTTCGGCAGCAACGCGCGCACCGAAACGCCGGCCAGCTTGTCCGCGACCTGGTCGGCCAGCGACTCGTCGATCACCCGGGCAAGCGACGGGTCGTCCTGCACATAGCTCGGCACCAGAAACCGGACCACCTGCGATGCGGGCAGCACCGTGTACGGCGCACCGTTCTCGTCGGCCACGATCAGACCGGGCAACCTCTGCGATGCCAGCAGCTCGGCAGCTTCGCGCGCGTCCGTGTCCAGCCCGACCACCGGAAACTCCTCGGCCATCTGCTCTCCGTGCATCTTCGCAGCGTACTCCGGTCACCTGGTCCGAAGCTGGAACCGCAAGTGAACGTGTGCTCGGCAAGGAGGCCTCCGGGAATCGGTCAAGAGCCCGTGGCCAGGTCGGGCACAGGCGTTGCCGACCAGACTTCCCGGCGCACCGGCGCCAACCATTCCTCATCCCGGCGTGAAGAGCAACCACCTTCGGCCCGGCGCGTTCGTCGAAGCGATGGTCATCGCCCCTCGACATCCCGGCGACTGAAGGTCAGTGTTCCGAGCAGTGCGAGTGCGGGCCGCCGTTGCCGACAGCAATGTCAGCGGCAACGGGCTGATCCGATCGAGCAACAGCTGTAAGCATCCGCCGCGTCGAATGGCAGGGGCTAGTTGGCGAGCGGATCGGTGACCTCGCCCACAAGGGACACCACCTCGTCGAGGTGACCTGGCGTGATCAGGTGGCCGACACCGGAGAAGACCCGGACGTTGAGGTTCATGGTTCGGCGCACTGCCGGTGCCAGTCGACGGGGCGGCAGGAACCGGTCATGTTCTCCGACCCCGACGACACACGGTCGCTCGGCGCGACGGGCCAGTAGTGCGGCCGGCAGGGGCGGCGGGGCCAGAGTTGTGCGGCAACTGGCGGCCGTCAGGGTCATCCACTCCACCTCGGTCTGCGGCGGGTCCGCGCCGGGGGCGACGAACAACCGCAGCATGCGGCGGGTGTGTTCGGCGGTGGGACGCAACAACCAGACTGCCGAGGCCAGCGCTAGCGGCAGGTCCACGTTGAGACGGCTGAACCCGGCGGGCGAGACCAGCGCCCGCGCCGCGATTCGAGGCGAGCCTGCGGCCAGGGCCACGGCGGCGCCCAGCGAATTGCCCAACAACACAACTCCGTCGGCATCCACCCCCGCCAGAATCTCATCGAGCACTCGGCCGTACCAGGCCAGCCGCGCCCCACTGGGCCGACGCGGATCGCTGAGTCCGGGCTGACCCGGCAAATCCACCACTGTGGTCGTCCAGCGGGGCGACAGCGCCTGCAGCCACGGTAGAACCACCGCGGCGTTGAAGCCGGTTCCCGGCACCATGACCACCTGCGGCTTGCCACCTCCAGCGGAAGTTAGATGCACAAGGCCGGCGCTGGTGTCCAAGGTCGCGGTGGTGAGTGGGAAATCCGCCCGCGCCAAGGCTTCCAAACACCATTGCCGCACCGCGTGCTGACCGGCTGGGGTCTTGTAGACGCTCGGCACTGCGCCAGTGTGTCCGCCGGCCCACACTTCGTCCAGTCCGTACGCCATGAACGTCAACCCTCAGCCCCACTGGCGGTTCGCGAAGTCACGGCAGCAGTAACTGCTATCGACCCTGTTTGGGATCGATGGGCAGACCGAGGCCGGCGACGAAGCACTTGAAGAGGTCCTGACCGAGTGGCCAGAGGTCGAGGTTACTGTCGGAGTTGATGTGGCCCTGTAGTCCGGTCGTGACCAGCGGCACCGCCCAGCCGGCAGCGAGTTTGCCGGCTGCCTGCACTTTGCAGTACGGATCGTTGTCACTGGCAATCAGTACGGCGGAGACGCCGAGCGGACTCGGCTCGTCAGCCAATCGGCGACTGCGAGACACCCGAGGCTGTGCGCGACCAGTACGACGTCCGGGCCGGCTTGGTCGACGGCGGTTTCGATGGCCCTGGTCCAATCCGGAAGCGAAGGCTCCGTCCACGAGGAGCGCTGGACGCGCGTGGCGCCCGGCAGCCAGTCCGCTTCCCATCTGGATTGCCAGTGCTGGTGGTCCGAGCCATTCAGGCCGGGCGCGATGACAAAAGACACAAGCTGTCCTGACGCTGGTCGCGAGACGAGAGGATGCGGCCCACGCGCCCCCGCGTCACTCGGGCGCGGCCGAGCCTGAAGATCTTGGTCAGTGGGCGCGGGGCTGGGTTTGGGCTCGGAGTAGGGCGATGTCGGCGCCGCGTAGCGCTTCGTCTGCGTCCTGGAAGGGCTTGATGGTCGGCAGCACCCCGACTGCTATTCCGGCGTTGGGGTTGGGCTGTACCGAGGCGACCAGCTCATCGATCCGGATCCCGTCGGGTCCGATGTCGTCCAGCAGGACCGCGAATTCGTCCTGCCGTAGGCGCGCCGCGGAGTCCCCTTCAGCCAACACCTGCCGCAGCCGCCCGACGACCTCCCGCCGTACTTCGACCTCCGCGGCGACCGGATCGTCGTGCACCGGGAGATCGTCCGGGGCCGCGACGACCCGCAGCAGGACGACCGCGCAGTCGTAGTCGCTCGAGCGCCGGGTCCGCTTGATGGCGGCGCCGAGCCGGTCGAGGAAGAGTATTCGGTTGACCAGGCCCGTCTCCGGATCGCGCAAGGCGTTGCGGCGCAGGGCGAGTTCATGTTCCTTCCGCTCGGTCATGTCGACGAGGGCGCCGACGAGGCGGGCCGGGCAACCAGCGTCATCCAGAACGGTCACGGCTCGGCACATCATCCACCGGTAGTCGCCGGACGAGGTCCGTACCCGGTGCTCGAGCTCCAGCGGAGTACGGGCGCCGCCGAGCTGTGCGGCGATCGCGGCCGACAGTTCGTTCCGGTCGTCCGGATGGACGCGGTCGAGCCACTCGGTGAGGGACGAGCCAATCTGCTCCTCGCCGTAGCCCAGCGTCTGCTTCCACCTCGGCGAGTAGTAGACCGTGCCGGCCGAGACGTCCCAGTCCCAGGTGCCGTCCTGAGCCGCCATCGAGGCGAGCGCGTACCGCTCTTCGCTGGCCCGGATGGTGTCGGCGAGTGCTCGTTCCCGTGCCGCGGCCTCCTCCAGCGCCAGGCGCTGGTCGCGCAACGACGACATCAGCCGCTCCTGGTCCAGCGCCACCGCCAGCAGCGCGGCCCAGTGGTTGTACTTGTCCCGGCCGCTGGTCATCCGGATGTCCACGGTGCCGTCGATCGCCAGCAGTCCCCAGTCGCTTCCGCCGAACGTCACCGGGAGCACCAAGGTGAGACCACTGCTGCCGCTGCCCCCGGCCCGGGTCAGCGCCGCGGGCGGAAACTGGCTGGCGGGGGTGCGCGTTCCGATCAGGCGGGACAGCGTCCCGGTCGTGTCGTTGACGCCGACGATCTCCACCTCCCGATCACCTGGGGAGCGTTCATGGCCGGCCCACAACCCGAGGCAGGCGGCACTGCGCCTGGCGGACGGAAGCCAGGTGAGGGCGCGTGGGCTCGAACCCCTTCCGCGCAGCAGGTCCAGGTCGACCTCGTACTGCTCGGCGATCGTCCGCTCCAGATATCCGCTGCGCGCGAGCATCGGCCGGGTGCAGCCCTTCGTCAGCGCGAGCAGGATGTCGGTCGTGACCCGACGCAGCGTCGGCACCTGGTCGGACCCGGGCGGCAAGGTGCTCGTCAGTTCGGTTTCCAGGTCCCGGACCGCGGCGACGAACTGTTCGAGGGCCTCCGGGTACGGCCGCCGTACGGAGGTCAGATCGGCGAGGCGGCCGAGCGAGACGCCGGACGGAACGGTGCCCCGCTCGGCGGCGGTCGTGATCGGGTCGACGACGGCGCGCAGCCAACCTGCCCGGGCCTCGTCATCGCCTGTTCCGGAACTGCCGGGCGCTGCGGACCGGCCGCCGAAGCCGCTGTCGGACAGCCGGCGTAGACAGGCTCGCGCCGGTGTGGAGCCGTACCGCTCGAACAGTGGATCGGCAGTGTCCGTGTCGGGCTGGGCCGTCGACTCGCCGCATCCGCAGGATTCCCGGATCACCAGCGTCGACGGCGCGCGGTACACCCCGGCGGCCACTTCCTCGCCGCGCAGGCGGGCGAGCAGCAACTTCACCGCGAGTCCGCCGATCCGGTCGTTGTGCGGGTCCACCGTCGACAGTCGTGGCACCAACCGGGCACCGGTCTCGGTCCGGTCGAACCCGATGATGGCCTGATCCCGCGGCAGCACGAGTCCGGCCGCCTGGAGCGCCCGGATGAAGCCGACCGCGTTCCGGTCGGTCGCCGCGATCGTCGCGGTGGTGGGCATGCCGCCGGCCAGCAGCCGCGCCGCAGCTTGAGACCCGCCCTGCTCGTGGTTGTCGGCGGTCTCGGAGAACCATCCGGGACCGGGCTTGATCCCGTGCTCGGCGAGCGCCGTCCGATAGGCGTCGTACCGCTCCCGGATGTCGCGCTGCAACGGGCTGCCGATGAAGCCGATCCGGGTGTGCCCGTGCTCGACCAGGTGCTGCAGCGCGGCCGACACGCCCCCGGCGTTGTCCGGAACCACCACCGGGGCGGGGAGCGTGGTCTGGTCCTCGCTGATCAGCACGACCGGGCGGCCCCACTCCTGCATGGAGGCGAGCCGGTCGTGCCGGACTGCTTTGGCGATGACGATGATGCCGTCGACGGCATCGAGCGCGACCGGTACCTCGAGCAGCGGCTCGTCCGGATACCGCTCGCGGTCCAGGCCGGCGGGATAAGTCTGTACTGCGACGACGCTGTGCCCGTCCCGTCTTGCCGCTCGCGAAACCCCGGCGATCAGCGCACCGAAGTAGAACCCGCCGACGACCGGCGAGAGCACCCCGATCGTCCTTCGTGCACTCGTGACCATGGCACCGCGCCGCATCCCATCCATCCGCCCTCCTCGTCACGTCGGCAGGTCGAGCCGATGCGCTCCGGTGAGCAGGCCGACACACTAGGTCATTGTGTTCCCACCTACCGCCGGCAGCTCTGGATCGCCCGCGCGCCGCCCCACGATCAGCGATGTCGCCCGGGCCGCCGGGGTGTCGATCGCGGTCGTCTCGTATGCGCTCAATGGGCGCCCCGGCGTGTCGGCGGCCACCCGGGAGCGGGTGCTGCGGATCGCCGACGAGTTCGGCTGGCGGCCGAACGCGGCCGCCAGTTCGCTGCGGACCGGTCCGCGCGCGGCCGGTCTGGTGCTCACCCGGGAGGCCGGAACCGGGGCCCACTCGACCTCATTTCTCGACTTCGCCTCCGCCGTGCAGGAGGTGGTCGCCGAGCGCGGGTTCGCCCTGCTGCTGCAGATCGTGGACTCCGCCGAGGCCGCAGTCGCGACGTACCGCAAGTGGTGGGCCGAGCGCCGCTTCGATGTGATGATCGTGACCGACGTCCTGACCCAGGATCCCCGAGTGGACGCCTTGCGACGCATGCGCGTGCCGGCCGCCGTGCTGGCCTCCCCGGACGTCTGCCAAGGGCTGGCGTCGGTCTGGCTCAACGAGGACGAGGCGTACTCGCGGGTCGGGACGTATCTGGTGGAACTCGGTCATCGTGAAGTCGCTGCCGTGACTGCTTCGAGGGCCCTGCATCGCACCCGGCTGCGGTTGGAGGCGCTCACCCGGGTGCTCGACGCGGTCGGTGGCAGGCTGATTCACGAGGCCACCAACGCGACCGCTGAGGAGGCGGCCGCGACCACCCGGCGGCTGCTGACGGCGCCGATACCGCCATCGGTCATCGTGCTCGACTCCGACCAGATGGCGGTGGCCGCACTCAACGTCGCGCGGCGGCTCGGCCTGCAGGTGCCGTGGGATCTGTCGATCGTGGCGGGTAGCGATTCCGCTCTCTGCAGGCTCGCCACCCCGTCGATCACCGCACTGCCGCTGCCGTCGCGCGAGCTCGGAACCGCGATGGGCCGGGCCGTGCTGGCGGTGCTCGACGGGCAGCCGGAGTACAGCTGGGTGGAACTGGCCGGCGGCGTCGCCGTCCGCGGCAGTACCGCACCCCGATCCCGCTGACCACGACCCCGCGCACGCCGAACCGTGGTCACGATGCGGTAACGCGCCGTCGTCCTAAACGTTTAACCCCATCCCGGGCCCGTGTCGCCGCGTGTGAGGTTCACCGGAGTCGCCGCGGATCGTCCGAGGCGGCTCGTGCCTGGACCTCCTGGCGGGACCGGCACGCCGACCACACCTGGAGGCACGTGTGTTCAAGATCCCCCTACCGCTGGTGGCCGCCACATCCGCCGCCGTCGTCATCCTTCCGCTGACCCTGACGACCACGGCTAGCGCCGCGGAGCCACACGCCGACAACCCGTACGCCGGCGCCACGCAGTACGTGAATCCAACCTGGGCCGCCGCGGTCGAAGGCGCAGCCACCCGCGCCGGTGATCCGGCCCAGGCCGCGAAGATGCGGGCGGTCAAGACCCAGCCGACCGCGGTCTGGATGGACCGGATCAGCGCCATCGTCGGCAACGCCGACGGCAACGGCCTGCGTTTCCACCTCGACAACGCCCTGACCCAGAAGCAGTCCGGTACGCCGCTGGTCGTGAACCTGGTGATCTACGACCTGCCCGGCCGGGACTGCTACGCACTAGCCTCGAACGGCGAACTGCCGGCCACCGCGGCCGGCCTGACCCGCTACAAGTCCGAATACATCGATCCGATCGCGGCCATCCTCGCCGACCCGAAGTACCAGGGCCTGCGGATCGCGGCGACGATCGAGCCAGACTCGCTGCCGAACCTGATCACGAACAGCTCGCAGTCCGAGTGCCAGCAGGCCGCGCCGTTCTATCGCGACGGCGTCAAGTACGCCCTCGACAAGCTGCACGCGATCCCGAACGTCTACAACTACATCGACGCCGCCCACTCCGGCTGGCTCGGCTGGGACAGCAACGCCGCCCCGGCCGCCAAGCTGTTCGCCGACGTGGCCCGGACCACCCAGGCCGGCCTGGCCTCGGTCGACGGGTTCGTCACGAACACGGCGAACACCACCCCGCTGGCGGAACCGTACCTGCCGGACCCGACGCTGACGCTGAACGGTACGCCGATCCGCTCGTCGGCGTTCTACGAGTGGAACTCCGATTTCGACGAGCTCGACTGGACCGCGCACCTGCACAGCCTGCTCGTCGCCGAGGGATTCCCGGCCGGCACCGGCATGCTGATCGACACTTCGCGGAACGGGTGGGGTGGCACCGCACGGCCGACGGCAACCTCGACCAGTACGGAGCTCAACACCTACGTCGACCAGTCGAGGGTCGATCGCCGAAACCACCGGGGCGCCTGGTGCAACCCACTCGGTGCCGGGATCGGCGAGCGTCCGCAGGCGACTCCGGCCGCGCCCGCGGCGTCGCACCTTGACGCCTTCGTCTGGATCAAGCCGCCGGGTGAGTCCGACGGCGCGTCCACCGACATCCAGAACGACGAGGGCAAGCGGTTCGACCGGATGTGCGACCCGACGTTCGTGTCGCCCAAGCTGGGGAACCGGCTGACCGGCGCCTCGCCGGGTGCTCCGCTCGCGGGTCGCTGGTTCGAGTCGCAGTTCGCGGAACTGGTCCGCAATGCGTTCCCCGTCATCAACGGTGGCGGCACTCCTCCCACCGACCAGACGGCGCCGTCGGTACCGACCGCACTGCAGGCCGGAGCGGTCACCAACACCTCGGTGGCACTGACGTGGGCTGCGGCGACGGACAACGTCGCCGTGACCGGCTACGACATCTACCGCGGTACGACGCTCGCCGGAACCTCCAGTACTGCGAGCTTCACCGTCAGCGGGCTCACCGCCAGTACGGCCTACTCGTTCACGGTGCGGGCCAAGGACGCGGCGGGCAACGTGTCCGCAGCCTCCGCGGCTTTGGCGGTGACGACAACCGGCACGACCACCCCGCCGCCGGGTGCCTGCAACGTGACCTACTCCACGAACACCTGGAACACCGGCTTCACGGCCACGGTCAAGCTGACCAACACGGCTACGACTCCGCTGACCGACTGGCGGCTGACGTTCGCCTTCGCCAACGGGCAGACGCTCCAGCAGGGCTGGAACGCGGTGTGGAGCCAGACCGGCAGCACGGTGACCGCCACCGGCACGCCTGGTACCTGGAACGCGACGCTCGCGCCCGGGGCGAGCGTCGATCTCGGCTTCAACGGCACCCATACAGGCACCAACAACGCACCGACCGCG
The DNA here is from genome assembly GCF_014217565.1 of Kribbella qitaiheensis. Taxonomy (NCBI): domain Bacteria; kingdom Bacillati; phylum Actinomycetota; class Actinomycetes; order Propionibacteriales; family Kribbellaceae; genus Kribbella; species Kribbella qitaiheensis. The sequence continues at coordinate 5,388,124 of NZ_CP043661.1, read as the reverse complement.
TTCTCGGTCAGCGGCCGGCCCTGCACGATCGGCTGACCGGCCACCGCCCCTAGTCCCAGGAGGTTCCCGTGTTCTTCCCATCTTGGTCATCGACCGGCCGCCGCCACCGCGCAGTGCTGCCGGTCGTCGCTGCCGCCGCGCTGCTCGCGGGCGCACTGGCGCCGCACCCCTCCGCCTCGGCCGCCGAACCCACGACTGCCCAGGCTCCAACTGTTCAAGCTGCGCCGGCCCAGGACTGGTTACATGCCCAGGGCAACAAGATCGTCGACGGGGCCGGGAAGGAGGTGTGGCTGACCGGCGCCAACTGGTTCGGCTTCAACGCCAGCGAGCGGGTCCTGCACGGTCTGTGGTCGGGCAACCTGCAGCAGATCACCAAGTCGATGGCCGACCGCGGCATCAACGTCGTCCGCATCCCGATCTCGGCGCAACTGCTGCTCGAATGGTCGAACGGCCAGACGATCATGCCGAACGTCAACCTCGCCGCCAATCCCGACCTGGCCGGCCTGAACAACCTGCAGGTGTTCGACCGCTTCCTCGCGCTCTGCGAGCAGTACGGCCTGAAGGTCTTCCTCGACCTGCACAGCGCCGAGGCCGACAACTCCGGTCACTTGTACCCGCTCTGGTACAAGGGATCGATCACCACCGAGAGCGTCTACCAAGCCTGGTCGTGGGTCACCACGCGGTACAAGACCAACGACACGATCATCGGCGCCGACCTGAAGAACGAACCGCACGGGCAGTTCTCCGAAGCCGCGTTCGCCAAGTGGGACGACTCCACCGATCTGACCAACTTCAAGTACTTCGCCGAGACCGCGGCGCAGCGGATCCTCGCGATCAACCCGAACCTGCTGATCTTCGTCGAGGGCACCGAGATCTACCCCAAGGACGGCGTCTCCTGGACCTCGCAGAACAAGGACGACTGGTACAACAACTGGTGGGGTGGGCAGCTCCGCGGCGTCGCTCAGCATCCGATCAACCTCGGCCAGTACCAGCACCAACTGGTCTACTCGCCGCACGACTACGGGCCGCTCGTCTACGAACAGCCCTGGTTCACCGGCGACTGGAACCGCACGACGCTCGAGCGGGACGTGTGGGACCCGAACTGGCTCTACATCCACAAGCAGAACATCGCGCCGCTGCTGATCGGCGAATGGGGCGGTTTCCTGGACGGCGGCCGGAACCAGAAGTGGATGACGGCGCTGCGTGACCTGATCAAAGAGCAGCACCTGCACCACACCTACTGGGTGCTGAACCCGAACTCCGGCGACACCGGCGGCCTGCTGAACAACGACTGGGCGACCTGGGACGAGGCGAAGTACGCGCTGCTCAAGCCGGCGTTGTGGGCGCAGGGCTCCAAGTTCGTCAGCCTCGACCACCAGGTCCGGCTCGGCGGCGCCGACAGCACCACCGGTATCTCGTTGTCGGAGGCAACAGGTGGTTCGGGCCCGGTCGACACGACGGCACCGAGTACGCCGACGGCGCTGCGGGCCGGGACCGCGTCGTCGACATCGATCCCGCTCAGCTGGACGGCGTCGACCGACAACACCGGCGGTAGCGGCATCGCCGGCTACGAGGTCTACCGCGGTACGACGCTCGTCGGCACCTCTGCCATTACGAGCTACACCGCGACGGGCCTGACCCCTTCCGCCACGTACTCGTTCACCGTGCGTGCGCGTGACGTGGCGGGCAACGTCTCAGCGAGTTCCGCTGCGGTGACCGCCACTACGGCAGCCGGCCAGGCGACCGGCGCCTGCGCGATCCAGTACCGGACGAACGACTGGAACGGCGGCTTCACCGGCACCGTCCGAATCACTAACACCGGCACGACCGTGCTCGCCGGCTGGACGCTCCGATTCACCTTCCCCGCCGGTCAGCACCTCTTGGACAACTGGAGCGCCACCTGGACCCAGTCCGGCTCAACCGTCAGCGCGACCTCCTTGTCCTGGAACAGCGATCTGGCGCCAGCAGCCACGATCGAGATCGGCTTCAACGCCACCTCCGCGGGCACTAACACCGCTCCGGCCACCTTCACCCTGAACAACAACCTCTGCACCACCACCTAGCCCTCGAGCGCAGGTGCGGCGGGGGTTGTCATGTCCTTCTCCCCCCGCACCTGCGGTTTCGCCGGGCTACTGGGTGGCGACGTGTTTGATGGCTTGTACGGCGAGGGTGGGAACACCGCGAGACTCTGGGCACGGATCTCGCCTGCCAGGCCGGTGGCCGATTCGGGGATCAGGTTCGTGGTGTCCGACGACCTCACCGACGGCTAGCCGGGACGTCGAGCCGAGCGGACCTGGCGGTCTGTGTAGCGGCGGACCAGTGGGGCGAAGGGTGGAGCCAGCGCAGCCAGTACTGCGATGCCTGGATCGGCGTAGTCGGCATAACGCTCCCGCTCGATCGCACGAACGATGCCCTTGGCAACCTTATCGGCCGTGATCGGCTTCACCGCCCCGCTGACCGCGGCCGTCTCGGCGGGCTTGTAGCGGTTCGTCATCGCCCGAGCCTGCCATGGAGCCGGTGCTTGAAACAAACGTTCGGATGGGCGTAAATGCGGATATATCTTTCGAACGATAATTACTTGGCACCTATGATCATGGCGCTTGATACTTACATTTGACCGCCTTCCAAGGAAGCGGAATCTGGGTAGTGATCACCCATGCCGAGGAGCCTAGGTTGGCTTACAGGGTAGGCGATCAAGGCGGCGGATCGGTGCCGGTGGCACCCGTGTGCGCAGTTACTCGTTTGTTTCAGAAAGCCCGTTGAAAGGCCGCCGAAGAACAATTCCTTTATGTCTTGGAATTCGCCCGCGCCGGTGCTCTAATGACGGGGCGCGACGGGCCCGCCGCGCTCAGTCCCCATCGATTCGACGGAGGAAGTCATGGAGAAGAAGGACGTCAAGGAGCCCCGCAAGGTCCTCGTGCGCAAGCTGGAGAAGCTGGAGACCACCGTTCTCATCATCACGGACCCCGGCTGCCGCGACGCGACCTGCGGCTGATCGTTGCGATCGGGGCGCGGCGAGCACCCGCGCCCCGATCGTCCGGCCGGCCCCGCCAGGGCAGGCCGTCCGAATTCCTGGGGAGGGGCAGCCGATGCGACGGCCACGGATCAAGGGCATTCACAAGCCGGTGCGGCTGACGCCGACGTTGATCAGGATCGGCGGCGCGCAGGTCGGGATCGGTGCGGAGATCGATGACGAGGACGGCCTGATCTGGCGGCTGCTCGCGCTGATGGACGGCACCCGCGGGCGCCCCGAGATCGCCGCGGCACTCAGCGCCGACTTCCCCGATCTCACCGGCGAGGAAGCTTCCGACGCCCTGCAGACGATCATCGATGCCGGGTACGTCGAGGACGCGGCCGCCGAACCGCCGGCCAACCTGAGCCCGGCCGAGGTCGAGCGCTACGACAGGGCGATCCGGTACCACGCGTGGGTGGATCTGACCCCGCGCAGCTCTCCCTATGAAGTCCAAGCACGGCTCAAGTCCTCGCGAGTCGTCGTACTGGGTCTCGGAGGCACCGGCTCGGCCGTCGCCTCGTCGCTGGTCGCCGCGGGCGTCGGCCGGGTGCACTGCGTCGACTTCGACACTGTCGAAGCCGGCAACCTGACCCGCCAACTGCTCTACACCGAGGACGACATCGGCAACTCGAAGGTCCAGGTCGCGGTCGAGCGGCTCAGCCGGATGAACTCCCACACCGAGGTCACCGGAGCTGAGCTCCAAGTCGACTCCACCGACTCGGTCGCCGCGTTGATGCAGGACGCGGACCTGTTGATGCTCTGCGCCGACCAGCCGATGTTCGTCATCCGGAAGTGGACCAACGAGGCCGCCCTGCGCACCGGTACGCCGTGGATGATCGCCCAGTACGCCGGTCCGATGGCGGTCGTCGGCCTCTTCGTTCCGGGCGAGACCTGTTGCCCTGCTTGCCTGCCGACCGTGGAAGACCGGCTCCGGGACAAGCACGGCACGAACCCCGAGGACCTGTTCCCGTTCGAGGGGCACGCGGTGATCGCGCCGACGGCCAACCTCACGGGGCACCTCGCGTCGCTCGACGCCGTCTACCACCTGGGTGGGATACCCACCAGCACGCGCGGCGGGATGTTCCACCTGAGCCTGACCGATCTCACCTACCACTACATCGTCCGGCCGACTGCCGGGCAGAAATGCGACACCTGCGGCTGGGTCGGATGATCACTCTCGACGCCGGCAGCCGGCTTGCCGTCGGCCACTTGATCGTCCGGCAGGAGGCCGAGGACGAGTACGTCGTCGGCGATCCCGCGACCGGCACCTTCGTCGTCGTTCCCCAGCTCGGTGCCCGGCTGGTGGAGCTGTTCGCAGCCGGCCGGACCGTCGCCGAAGCCGCTGCGGAGCTCGAGCAGGAGCTGGGTGAGCCGATCGACGCGCTCGACTTCGCCGAGGTCCTCGTCGAAGCCGGGATCATCACCGACGGCGATGCGGAAGTACGCCGCGCGAAGGTCTGGCCGGTGTCGCGGATCCCTGCCTGGGTGGTGAAACCACTGTTCGGCAAGGTGGCCTGGACGTTCTACGTCGGTTGCCTGATCACCACACTGCTGATGTTCCTCGCCGAGCCGTCCCTGCGCCCGACGTACGAGGACACGTTCGTCTTCCCCGACATCGCGGCCAGCCTCTTGCTGACCAACATCGTGGTCGTGTTGCTGACGATCCTGCATGAGATCTGGCACGCCTTCGCGGGCGCGGCGGTCGGCGTACCGTCGCAGCTTCGGCTCGAGCGACGCGGTGTCTTCCCGGTCCTGGAGACCGACCTGTCCGGGCTGTGGGCGTTACCGCCGTCGAAGCGGTATGGGCCTTTCCTTGCCGGCATGGGGATCGACAGCGTGATCCTGTTCGCCGCGGTCGCACCCCGGTACGCCTGGTCGCACGGCTGGATCGACCTTCCTCCAGGCCTGATCAGGATCCTGGCGATGGTGGTCCTCAGCCAGGTCGCGAAGCTGGCGTTCCAGACGCTGGCCTACCTGCGAACCGACATGTACCTGGTGATGGCCACCGCGACCGGCTGTAACAATCTGCACCAAGTCACCCGGCTCTCGCTCAAGAAGCTGATCCGCAAGCTGAAGCCCGAAGAAGCGACGATCCTGCGCGACGCGAATCCCCGCGATCTGCGCGTGGCCCGCTGGTATCGCATGCTCTACGTGGCCGGTCTGACCTGGATGGTGTTCTTCGCGCTGGAGTTCGTGTTACCCGGCGCGAAGGTCACACTCGGCTGGTCGCTCGGCATCCTGTTCGGCGCTCCGGTGGCCGGCTTCTACTGGTGGGAAGGCGTTCTGCTGATCAGCTTCACCCTGCTGGACGTCACGCTGCCGCTGATCGTGGTGGTTCGTAACCGGATCAGGGCCCGGAGGGCAGCCGCATGAATCAACCCCTGGCGAGCCGGCTGCGGCCGCGCCGGATGGGCCTGGCGATCGGCATTCTCGTTACGACGCTGAGTGTGCTGACGATGTCGAGCCTGGCGTTCGGCGTACTGCTGAACCAGTTTGACAACAAGACAGCGCTCCCCTGCGATCAGGTTCCCGGTACACCGCAGGCCTTCGAGGGCAAAGAGCACATCGCCTACCAGGGTGCGTCGCACGCGCCGTACAAGACGATGCCGCCCACCTCGGGACCTCACTCGCCGCGGGTCGTCACCCCCGGGATCTATCGCGACCCGATCCCCGAGGAACTCCAGGTGCACATCCTCGAACACGGTCATGTGCTGATCCAGTACGGACCGGACGTCTCGAAGGCGGATATCGAGAGGATCGAGCGGATCGGCCGTCAGCATCCCCGCGATGCCGTCGTCGCGCCGTACCCGCCGCTCGGCCATGGCATCGCCGTCACCGGTTGGCAACGACTGCAACGCTTCGACACGTACGACGAGACCGCCATCCTCGACTTCGTCACGAAGGTTGCCAACCGCTACAACCACCTGTGGCGCGACAAGGCGACCGACTGCGTCACTCCTTAGGTGGCGACCAGTCTGTAAGCAGGAGACCCCCGGCCTCGAGGATGGTGCCGGCGACCGAGGCCGCGTTGCGCAATTCGGAGCTGATCGCGCCGACCGGGACGATCCCGGGCGCGATCACCCCGGAGCAACCGCTCGTGGGGTCCAGCGCGGAGATCGCAACCCGTACGGCGTCTGCTCCGGCAACCTCGTCGCCGGTCAGGGAGAGCCGCCCGATGGCCGCGTCACCGACCTGAAGCAGCGCCGCGGCATCGCCCTGAACCACGCCCTCCCTGACGGCAGCCCGTACTGCGCGGACCGCCTCCTCGATACCCGACCGTTGCTCGTTCACCTCGTAGTCGGTCAGCGCGCCGACCTTGATCACGGCTACCCCATCGATCAGCCCGGCCAGCCGCTTCTCCAGGTTCACCCGCTCCCGGTCCAGCAACGGCCGCTCCAGCTCCGAGCGGATCTCGCGCACCCGGGCGGAGATCATGCCCGGATCCCCCGAACCGTCGACGATGGTCGTGTGTTCCCTCCCCACGATCGCCTGGCGGGCCTGGCCGAGCTGGTCGAGTTCGGCATGCCGAACGGCGCCGATCTGCAGACCGTCGGTCAGGATCGCCAGGTCCTGGAGGATGGCCGCCCGGCGAAGTCCTTGCCCGGGGACCTTGACCGCGACAGCCGCCAGTACACCGCGGATCTTGTTCACGATCAGCAGCGCCAATGCCTCGCCGACGACGTCCTCGGCAACCACCAGCAACGGCCGGCTGGAGCGGATCACCTGCTCCAGCAGGGGCACCAGGTCGTCGACCGAGGCGAGCGCCGTATCCGCCAGCAGCACATAGGGGTGATCCAGCACCGCCTCCATCCGCTCCGGATCGGTCGCGAAGTACGGCGACAGGAGGCCGTTGCCGAACCGGAGACCTTCGGCCAGTTCGAGTTCGTGGCCGGCGTCGTTGTTCTCGGTGACGGTGATGGCACCGTCGACGCCGACCTTGTCGATCGCCTCGGCGATGAGGTCGCCCAGCCGCACGGCGGCATCCGGGTCCGGCGGCGGATCGGTCGGACGTCCGGGTGGGCGGCGCAACAAGGTCGTGGTCGCCACCGCCGCCAACTGCTCTTTCGTGGTGACGCTTTCGGCGACGGCGCCGAGTTCTCCCGTGATCGCCTCGACGGCTCGGTCGAGGCCTGTCTTCAGCGCCTCGGGATTCGCTCCGTCGGCGACCCGGCGCCGGACCTCGTCGACCATGGCCTGGGCAAGGCGGACCGTCGCGCTCACCCCGCCGCCGTCCTCGACGGCGCGGGCAACGGCTTCGTCGATCAACTGGGCCCTGACGTTCTCGCCGTCCGGGCGCCCGATCCCGGCCATCCCCCACCCCCTGCCCACGCGACCGGCCAGGTCGTCGCGGACAGGCTCAGAGTCGCAGAAGAACGCGGGGCCGACTAGGGCTCGACGAGTTCCACGGTCGCGGCGTGCCGGCGGGCGAGTTCGTGGTAGACGGCGGCGTTGTGGTCGACAAAGAGTTTCGCGGTGCCCTCGAGCGGGATGATCTTCTTGGCAGGGCTGCCGAGTGCGACCGATTCCGGCGGAATCACCGAGCCCGGGGTGACGGTGGCACCGGCCGCGACCAGGGTCCGGTCGCCGATCACCGCGCCGTCAAGGACGATCGCGCCGTTGCCGATCAGCGCCTGCTCACCGACCGTGCAGTCGTGGACCAAGCACTGGTGCCCGACGGTGGCGTTCTTGCCGACCTCACAGAGGCCGTTGCCGACGTGGATCACCGAGTTGTCCTGGATGTTCGCCCCTTCCCGGATGATGATCCGGCCGAGGTCGGCGCGGATCACCACGCCGTACCAGATCGAGGCGCCCTTCTCGACGACCACGTCGCCGACGAGGGTGGCGGTCGGCGCGATCCAGGCTTCCGGGTGCACGGTCGGCCTGACGCCCTCAAAGGAGTACAACGGCATCGAAAATCCCCTTGCGTCCGAATAGCTGTGGGGCAGGCCCCTCACCCCTTCGGACGCAAGGGTACTCAGGCGACTAGCTTGACCTTCCGGACCAGTACTGCGCCCAGCAAGGTGACCGCGGCCGCGAGGGTATAGAGCATCGGGTAGCCGCCTAGCGCCCGTACTACGGGGGCCGCGATGGCGGGGGCGATCACCTGTGGGAGCGAGTTGGCGATGTTGATCACGCCGAGGTCCTTGGCCCGGTCCCGGGCGCTGGGCAGGACCTCTGTCAGCAGGGCGAAGTCGACCGAGAGATAGACGCCGAAGCCGATGCCGAGGATCACCGCACCGACGATGGCCGCGGCCCAGACCGGCCAGACGGCGAGCACCACTGCTCCGACGGCCATGACCACACCTGCCCAGGTCACGAAGACCTTCCGGCGGCCGAGCCGGTCGGACCAGGTCCCCGAGGCGACCGCGGTCAGCAACACGCAGGCGCTGTAGATCGCCGTCAGGATGAGTACGCCGGTATCGGGATCGTCGTACGAGACCGCGTCCTGCAGGAAGTAGAACAGGTAGAGCGTGCCGAGGGCGTTGCCCAGATTCAGCAGGAAACGGGTCAGCCAGGCCCAGCCGAAGTCGGGATAGCGCGAAGGACTCACCCAGAAGCCGGTGAAGAACTCGCGCCATGCCAGCGCCGGCCGTTCCGTCAGTTGCTGGTCGCCACTTCCCAGCAAGTAGGGCAGCACCGAGATCAGCAGGAACGCGGCACACGCGAGGTAGCCGGCACTGATCCCGCCGGCGGCCGTCGCCAACCCCACTCCCACCAGGGCGCCGAGAGTCTGCGCCAGGGCGACCCAGCCGCCGACAGCACCGCGCTGTACCTTCGGAACCTGGTCGGGCACGGCTGCGGTGACCGCTGCGAGCAACGCGTTGCAAAACAGTTGCACCAGGCACCAACCGAGCAGCATCAGGCCGATCGCGCCGGGACCGGCCAACACCAGCAGGCCGACGACCCCTCCGACGGCACCTGCCAGCACCCACGGGACCCGGCGGCCCCAGCGGGACGTCGTACGGTCGGAAAACGCTCCGGCCAACGGATTGGCGACCACCGAGACGGCCGCACCGACGCCCGTCACCAGACCGAAGGCGAACTCCTTGTTGCCTGGCGCAACCGATTCGGACTGCTTCGCGAGCAGCACCTGGATCGGTCCGAGGAAGGCCGCGAAGACACCGACGTTGGCCAGCACCACTGCTGCGGTCCACCGCCGCCGTACGGCGGTGATCGGCTCGGCCAGAGCCAGGCTGATGACTGGTGGGCCGCCCGGGATCGGACCAGGCGGCAAGGACGTCATCCCCGGCTCTTGGCGATGACGTCGCGGTACCAGTGATACGAGGCCTTCGGCGTCCGGACCTGGCTGTCGAAGTCGACGTGGACCAGGCCGAAGCGCTGCGAGTACCCGACGGCCCACTCGAAGTTGTCCAGCAGTGACCACTGGAAGTACCCACGGACGTCGATGCCGTCGTCCATCGCCGTCCGGAGCTCGCGCAGATACGCGTCCAGGTAGTCGATCCGGCGCTGGTCAGCGACCTCACCGTCGACCGGACCGTCGTTGATCGCACAGCCGTTCTCGGTGATGTAGATCGGCGGCAGCCTGTCGCCGTACCGGTCCTTCAAGGTCCGCAGGATCTCACCGAACGCCGCGGGCACGATCGGCCAGCCGAAGTCCGTCTTGGGGTACTCGTCGATCGGGCGGGGCTCGAACGGCAGTCCTTCCGGCAGCGGGATCCCGTCGGTGGCGGCACTGTCCGGGTTGCCCGTCGCCGCGCCCACCCGGGTCGGGGAGTAGTGGTTGAGTCCGAAGAAGTCGATCGGCGTCGAGATGATCTCGAGGTCCTCGGCGACAGGTCCGGGCATCGCCTCACCCAGGCCCTCCGGGTAGCGGCCGAGCAGGATCGGGTCGGCGAAGAGCCAGTTGATCAGGTTGTCGTAGTACCCGGCGGCCTCGACGTCTTCCCGACTGTCGCTGGCCGGCCAGGTCGGCGCGTGGTTGGTCGCGATCCCGATCTCGGCCGCGCCACCGGCCCGCAACGCCTGTACTGCGCGGCCGTGGGCGAGCAACTGGTGATGGGCCACCGGCAACGCCTCGAAGCCGAGCTGCTTGCCGGGCGCGTGCCCACCTACGGCGTACCCGATCAGCGTGAGCACCATCGGCTCGTTGATGGTCATCCAGAGCGGCACCCGGTCGGCGAATCGCTCCGCCAGGATCGAGGCGTAGTCCGCGAACCGCGAGGTGATGTCGCGGGACAGCCAGCCGCCGGCGTCTTCCAGCGCCTGCGGGGTGTCCCAGTGGAACAGCGTCGGCGCCGGCGTGATCCCGGCCCCGAGCAGTTCGTCGATCAGTCGGTCGTAGAAGTCGAGCCCGGCGGGATTCGCGGGCCCCTGGCCGGTCGGCTGGATCCGCGGCCAGGCGAACGAGAACCGGTAGACATCGACACCGAGGTCCCGCATGAGCGCCACATCCTCGGCGTACCGGTGGTAGTGATCGCAGGCCACCGCACCGGTGTCGCCGGTCAGGATCCGGCCCGGCTCGGCGCAGAACGTGTCCCAGGTCGAGGAGCCGCGACCGCCTTCGGTCGCGGCCCCCTCGATCTGGTACGCCGACGTCGAGACGCCCCACTTGAAGTCCGGGCCGAAGCTGAGTGGATCAGCTGTCATTCGCATCATCCTCATCGGTTTCAGCGGCCTTGGGCGTGGCGTCCTGCGGCCGGGGCGGCTCTACCTTGCGGACGATCACGGCGGTGCCGTAGGCGGCGACCTCGCTCATCGTCTGGGCGATCTCGTTGCAGTCGAAGCGCATCGCGAGGATCGCGTTCGCGCCCATCTGCTGGGCCATCTGGCACATCCGCATCACGGCGACGTGCCGCGACTCGGCCAGCATCTGGGTGTACTCCGGCACCTCGCCGCCGCCGAGCGAACGGAAGCTCGCGGTGAAGTTCGAGCCGAAGTCGCGGCTGCGCACGGTCAGTCCGAAGACCTCGCCGAACACCTTCTCGGCCGTGTAGCCGGGCAGGTCGTTCATCGTCGAGACGAGCACCGGGTACGGCGAGCCCTGCGGCGCCACACGAGGTGCGTTGGACTGCTGCTGCGCTGGCGGCTGATACCCACCCGGCGCCTGGCCGTAGCCCGGTTGCCCGTAGCCCTGCGGCGGCGGGCCTTGCTGGTAACCGGGCTGTGGCGGCGCGTATCCGGGCGGGGGCCCCTGCTGGTAGCCCGGTTGCGGCGGGTACGGAGGCTGGTTCGGGTTCGGGGGAAAGTTCTGGTTCATACCGTCATCTTTCCAGCCCGCTGGTCATCATTGGCGGAAGACCTGCAACTCGTAGAGCGAGTACCCGTACGACGTCGCCCGGTGCGATCCGGTGACCCGGACATAGCGCGCCTGGGTGGCCCCGAACCGCGCCACATCCTCGCCACCGTTCCCGTTGCTGGTGGCAAAGACCTGCTGCCAGTTCACGTTGTCGCGGGACACCTCGATCTTGTACGCCGTGGCATAGGCGGCCTCCCATTGGAGCACCACCCGGCGTACCGTCTGCTCGCTGCCGAGGTCCACCTTCAGCCACTGCGGATCGGACCAGTTGCTGGCCCACCGAGTTCCCAGGTTGCCGTCGACCGCGTTCTTCGGTGGCGAGTTGAAGATGCCCGTCTCGGAGCTACTCGCGGTCGCGGTCTTCCCCAGCGCCTGATTGCTGACGTCGTCACCCCGACGGGCCGGGAACTCGACCACCTGCTGGTACGTCGGCCGGTTGACCCACGCCATCCGGTCCTGGGTGATGCCGCCCATCGGCTGGTGCACGATCTGGTCGGCACAGAACTGGTCTCCGGCGGCGCAGTCGGCAGTCGCCGGGTACGTCGTCGCGGCCGGCACTTTCGTTGCTGCGAGCAAGGAGTCGGCCAGCACCGACCGGCAGGTCGCCAGCGATCCGGCACCGCAGTACGTCACCGGCTGAGCGGTCTTCACCGGGTCGCCGAGGACCTTGCGGAGGTCGCGCTGGACGAAGCCCCACCAGCCGTTCTGGAAGGCGGATCCTTGCGCGCTGGGCCGCTCGTCGATCTTCTGGGTGTGGACCAGCGCGTTGTAGAGATCAGGTCCGAGTCCCCGGAACTCGGCCGGTACGAGCAGCGGCCACCAGGCGTCGAGGATCCGGATCGCGTCGGCATGGTCGTACGCCTTGGACGCCTCGTTCGGCGTCTTCCGATGGCTGCCGGCCGCCTGCCAGGCCTGCAGCTTGGCGACCGCGTCCGCGACGGCCGGGTCCGTGATCGGTGCGCTCTTCAACACCCGCAGCAGATATGGCAGTACCTCGTCGCCGCGCAGATCGACGGTCGCCGCATCCTCCATCGCCTCGACCAGCTTGCCGCGGGTGAACTTCTGGCCCGACGAGATGACCGATTTGATCCGGTCGTCCAGCGGCTGACTGCGGTAGACCGAGTTGTAGCCGAAATTGCCGTCGGCCGCGGAGAATCCAGGCGCCTGCTTGTTGTTCCAGCTGGTCAGATAGTCCTGGTTGACCACCTGCGAATGCTGCGCCGGCGGCGTGTACGTCGCCCGGTTCGTGTCCGGGTTCCAGCCCTGCCACTCGTACTGCGAGTAGCCCCACGTCGGCAGGTTCGGGTCGGCGCCGGTCGGGCGCACCGGGTTGTCGCCGGAGTTGAAATACGCGATGTCGGACTTGTCCGTGTAGAACCAGTTGAACGTGTAGCCGATGTTGGTCGCCGCGCTCTTGAAGTCGGCCGCGGAGTGGATCCGGTCCGGGTCGTTCAGCTGCATGAACCCGAGCGCCGAGCCCGCCTCGTTCCCGTACGTCGACCGGTTGATGGTGAACAGCACCGGTTTGCCGCCGACCGTGCCGCGATGCGTGACGATGCCGAGTTTGGTGCGCTGGGCAACCAATGTGTAAGAACCGGCCGGCTCGGACGAGCCCAGGCTGGAGTACCAGGCGTTGTGGCGTTCCAACTTCTCGATCGGGGTGCACTGGCCGCGGAACACGTAGTGCGTCGAGGCCTTGGACGGCGTGCTGCCATCCGGCTCACACAGCGGCACGGCGTACGTGTCGGTGATGTCCTGGCCGGCCGAGGTGGCGCTCCAGGAGTAGTCGGCGCCGTGGCCGATCAGGGTGTAGAAGTTCAGTCCGGCGAAGGCGATGCCGCGCGAACTGACGCCCGGTCCCTGGAGTTCCTGGCGGAGCAGAAGTTGCGGAGCGAAGTACGAGGTCTGCGGTCCATAGACGGCGACCGGGTTGCCGCTCTCGGTGTACTGGCCGGAGACCATCAGGGCGTTCGACATTCCCTTCGGACCGAAGCCCTCCGGGAACAGGCCGCCGTTGAAGATGCCCTTCAGCGAGTCCTTGCCCTGCGCCTTGTTCGGCGGCTTGATCCCGGCGCTGCTCTTCGGCGCGACCTTTGCGTTCGCGGCCGATCCGGTCTGGTCGACGACCTCCGGCTCGGGCGTCACCGAACCGCGATCCGGCATCGCGCGACCGGCCGGGTTGGCGTCGGTCGTGCCGTACGGGAAGGTCGTCCCGTTGTGCACAGTGGTCGGTGCCTCGGGATCGTTCTGGGAGCGGAACGACTCCCAGACCTTGGTCCCTTGCGCCACGCCGTACTTCGCCTGTGCCTCGAGCAGCGCGAGTGCCGAGGCCATCTCGCCGCCGCCCCCGTTGCCGAAGATGCCGGCCACCACCGCGGCCGTGGCGACCACGTCGGTCACCTTCCACGGTTGCGGTGTCGGCAGACCGAGTGCGACGTACTCACCTGGATAGGCGATGCCGACCGTGTTGATGTAGTAGTTGACGCCGTCGACCCAGGCCCGGATGTCCTTCTGCATCTTCAGGCCGTCGGCGCCGTACAGCTCGTCGGCGTCGTCGAACTGCCGCTGCAGATCAGCTTCGTTGTACGGCGCGGTCCGCCAGAACTCCTGCTCGAAGGCCCGGTTCCCCGCCGCGCCACCCGCGAACGGGGTCAACTGGCCGCGGCCGAGATGCCGGAACACATCCATCACGAACAGCCGGTCCTGCGCCCCCGCATAACCGGCCCCGAACATGGTGCCCTCGCGGGTGGTGCCGGTGATGTGCGGGATGCCGCGTGACTTGTCCCGCACGATCGTCACGTCGGCGCGCGGGCTGTAGGTGCTCGCGACGTCTCCCGGCTTCACGCCGAACGACGAGTCGTCGTAGTACGGGTCGAGGCCGTCGTCGGTGATGCCCTGGGAGTTCCAGACCAGCCGCTCGTACGGTTTGAGCGTGTCACTGAAGTGCGCCGGCCGGGTGCCGAATCCCTTGAAAAGAAGGAGATCGGTGAAGGTGGCGTTGCCGTTCTGGCCGGGTGGAACGATGTCGGCACACTGCCCGGCGCAGTAGTCGGTGGGCGCCGCGGCGGCCTGCGCCGCGGGTCTCGCCTGACTCGGCGTCGAGAGTCCGAGAGCCAGTACCGCGCCGACGGCCAGCACGGCAGTCGTCGTACGGAGTCTGGCTGTGTGACCACGGAATGCTGGGCGGCGCGGTCGCGTCACGGGGGTCCTCCCTGGGGGATCGTCGAAAGGAGACGGCAGGGAACGTCTGGACCGACGATGACTCACCAGTAGCATCAGGTCAAGAGTCTTGGACGCTTGACCTAGTAGACGTAGTGTGAAAGCGGTCGAGAGGAGTCGGATGGGACGGGTAGCCGCGGAGGTCCGGCGGGGTGAGTTGATCCAGGCCGCGATCCAGGTGGCGACGCGGGAAGGACTGGCCGCGACCACGACCCGGCGGATCGCGCAGGAGCTGGGCATCTCGGTCGGCATCGTGCACTACTGCTTCCGCTCCAAGGAAGAGCTGCTGCACGAGGTGATCCGGGTGATCACCGAGGCGCAGGTGGTCGCCGCCCGGGAGGCGATCGTGCCCGGCGCTGATCTCGCGTCGAGTGTGCGGAACGCGTTCCTCGGGTTCTGGCAGCTGGTCGAAGCGACGCCGGACGCGCAACTGCTCACGTACGAGCTGACCAGCTGGGCTTTACGGAATGCCGAGACGGAGCCGCTGGCCCGGGAGCAACGGGCCAGCCAACTGGCCGGCATCGAGGAGATCCTCGCCGAGGTATCGGCCGCGACCGGCGTCACCTGGTCCCTGCCGACGGGTCAGCTCGCCCGGATGACGCTGGCCATCACCGACGGGGTCACGCTCGGCTGGCTGGTCGACCGCGACACGGCGTCCGCAGTACTGGCGCTGGAGGCGTTCGCGGATCAATTGCTTGCTTCAGCACTTTGAAGGTCGCTTGAACTGACAAAGTCGGCCGACCCGGCACAAGTTTGATCAGATCTCTCGCCAGCGTCCGCTATCCGGGTCTAGGGTGATTTCCACCATGGGCGCTCGCGAGAAATATGGGCTGACTGAGGTCGTCAACGCCAGAGGAACGTACACGCCGCTGGGAGTGTCGCGGAGTTCGGCCGGAGTGGCCGCCGCGGTGGCGGAGGCACTACCGGAGTTCTTCGTGATGGACGAGCTGGCCGACCGGGCCAGTCTCGCGCTCACCGCCGCGACCGGCGCACCGGCTGGCGCAGTGACCCACTGCACGGCCGCCTCGATCACCCTGGCCGTCGCGGCCGCGATGACAGGCGCCGATCCACGCCGGATCGAATCGTTGCCTGATGCAACGAATATGCACAATCGGGTGGTGCTGCCGGCCGGTCACGTTGTGGGCTACGGGCAATCAATCTTGCAGGCCGTCAGACTTTCCGGTGCTTCGGTCATCCTCGCGGGATCCGCCGAAACCCGTTGCACTACAGAGGATCTGGACGATGCGCTCTCGGTGGACGACGTGAGTTGCCTGCTGCTCGTGTCGTCCCGATTGGTCCACGGCGAGCCGGTGGATCTGACCGCGGCCGTCAAGGCCGCGCACCGCCGCGGTGTCCCCGCGATCATCGACGCCGCAGCACAGTTCCCGCGAACCGCGGACCTCCTTGCCACCGGCGCCGACCTCGTCCTGATCAGCGGCCAGAAGTATCTGGCGTCGCCGACTGCCGGACTGGTGGTCGGCAGCCGCCGCCTCGTCCAGGCGGTCCGGGCCCAGGAGAACGGCATCGGTCGCGGGATGAAGACCACCAAAGAGGCCATCGTCGGCGTCCTGGCCGCCCTCGAGGAATGGCAGGCAATGGACCGCGCCAAGTGGGAGGCCGACCAGGCGGCCAAGGTCACCTCCTTCGCTCGCCGGGCCGACCTGATCGCCGGCCTGTCCGCCGAAGTACTGGCCGATCCCACTGACCTGCCGTTGTCCCGGGTTCTTCTTTTGGTTGCTGATGGCATCGATTCCGCAAAGCTGGCCAACGAGCTGCGGACCGGCTCACCATCCATCCACGTCCTCACCGACGAGGCCGGCCTGCTGCTCGAACTGGTACCGCTCGAGGACGACGAGTTGCAGGTCGTCCTCGAGCGGCTGACCGAAATCCTGGCACGCCTACTGGGCTAGGCAGGTACAGAAAAAGAAAGGCCCCCGGCGATCGCCGGGGGCCTTTCCTTCAATCAGTGCGTCAGCGGGGCTCGAAAGTCCTGCCGTTGCCGGTGCGCTCGGTACGGCCGCGGTAGCTGCTGCCGCCGCTGTTGCCACGGCCTTCGTAACCACGGCCGCTCGGACGGCTTCCGCCGCCACCGAACCGCTTGCCACCCTTGTTGAAGCCACCGCTGCCACGCTGCGGCTTGGGGGCCGGCAGCTTGACCGGGTAGCCCGACGGCTGGGTGCCGCCGGTGAGCTCGGCCACGTTCTCGTCGCCCGGGCGGACCCGGACCGGCTCGGTGACGACGCCGGCCGACTCGGCCAGACGCATCATGCCGCGCCGCTGGTGCGGCAGGACGAGCGTGACGACGGCACCCTTGCCACCGGCGCGCGCAGTACGGCCGGCGCGGTGCAGGTAGTCCTTGTGGTCCGCCGCCGGGTCAGCCTGTACTACGAGGCCGACGTCGTCGACGTGGATGCCGCGAGCCGCCACGTCCGTGGCGACCAGCACCGGGACCGAACCGTCCTTGAACTGGTCCAGCGTCCGGTTCCGGGCGCCCTGGGTCAGACCGCCGTGCAGCGCCGCCGCCATGACGCCCCGGTCGCGCAGCTGAGTCGCGACCCGGTCAGCGCCGAGCTTGGTGCGGACGAAGACGATGGTCCGGCCGTCGCGGCTGGCCAGCTCGGCCGTCAGCGACTGCTTGTGGGCCGGCTCGATGACGAGCAGGTGGTGCTCCATCGTGCTGACCGACGCCTGGCCGGACTCGGTCGAGTGCGTGACCGGGTCCTTCAGGTAGGTCTTCACGATTTTGTCGACGTCGTTGTCCAGCGTTGCCGAGAACAGCAACCGCTGGCCGGACGTCGGGGTCATGTCGAGCAGCGTGGTGACGGCCGGCATGAAGCCCATGTCGCACATGTGGTCGGCCTCGTCCAGCACGGCCACCTCGACGGCACCCAGATCGGCAGCGCCCTGCTCACACAGGTCGATCAACCGGCCGGGGGTCGCGATCAGGAGGTCGACGCCACGACGGAGCGACTCGATCTGCTTCGGGTAGGGCAGGCCGCCCGCGATCAGCTTGATCGAGACGCCCATCACGTGAGCCAGCGGCTCGAGCGCGTCGTGCACCTGCATCGCCAGCTCGCGGGTCGGCACCAGCACCATCGCGCGCGGACGGCGCGACTCGGTGTGGCCACCGGCCAGTCGCATCAGGACCGGCAGGCCGAACGCCAGCGTCTTGCCGGAACCAGTCTGGCCGCGGCCGAGCACGTCCTTGCCGGCCAGCGCGTCCGGGACGGTCGCTTCCTGGATCGGGAACGGCGCGGTGATGCCGTCACGAGCCATTCGCTGGACCAGCCGGGGCGCGATGCCGATCGCGGCGAAACCGTTGCCCTCGGCTACTTCACCGAGGTCGGCCGGCATCTCGACCTGAGCCGGGCGGACCCGCTCGTAGTTGCGGTCGGGGTCGCTGTCGTTGCGCTGGTAACCACGGTCGTTGCCGCGGTTGCCCTGGTAGCTGCTGCTGTTGCCCTGGTAGCTGTTGCGCTCCGGGCGGTCGCTGCTCCGCGGGTAGCTGGTGCGCTCCGGGCGGTCGAAGCCGCGGCTGTCGCGGTCCGTGCGCTCGGGGCGGTCGCTGCTCCGGGGGTAGCTCGTCCGCTCGTTGTTGCCCTGGTAGCTGCTGCGCTCGGGGCGGTCGTTGCTCCGCGGGTAGCTCGTCCGCTCCGGGCGGTCGGTGCTACTCGGGTAGCTCGTCCGCTCCGGGCGGTCGGTGCTGCGCGGGTAGCTGGTGCGCTCCGGGCGGTCGAAGCCGCGGCTGTCGCGGTCCGTGCGCTCGGGGCGGTCGTTGCGGTAGGCACCCTTGTCGACAGGGCTCTTCGCGTACGAAGGCTTGTCGTAGGAACTCTTCGGGTACGACGACGTCTCGGTACGCGCCGGCTCGGCGCGGTAACCACGGACGGGGCGGTCGTTGCCACCCCGACGGTCGTCCCGGCGGTCGTTGTCACGGCGATCGGGGCCGCGGCTGCCACGGTCGGAGTACTGGCTCGGTCCGCCGCGGCGCTCGACCTGGGCAGGCCTCTCGACCTGGGCAGGCCTCTCCGCCCGGGCGGAACTACGGTCCGTACCGGGGGTGGTGGGGGCGTCCAGCTCGGCGGCCATCCGCTCGCCGTACGACTGGCTCTGGAACTTCTTGTGGCGCGGCTTCTTCTCCCGGTCAGCGGCCTCGTTGCCGTCGGCGGGCACAAACTGGTCCTGGTGGTGCTGGGACACGCAATCTCTCTCTCAACGTCACGGCTCAATGCCGGATCGCAGCCGCACGGGAATGCCGACCATCAAAAATGGCCGGATCTGACGTGCAAGGCAGGAGATTAGGCATCGACCTGCGGGTGCTATCGCGTTGCACCCATGTCGCCGGGGAATCATCAGCGGGTTGCCGAAACCGACGGGTCGGAGCGCCTGGGAATGACTCTGGTGACGCGACTCGCGCACCGACGCCAAAAAGTATACCCGACCCCAGCCCCACCCCTAACCACACCACGTCACCACCCTCCCCAACCCTCGCACCCACCACGAACCACCGCCCCTCACCGCCCCGTCCGCCCGACCACCACCACCGGTCACCGCCCCGTCCGCCCGACCACCACCACCACGACCGGTCACCACCCCGTCCGCCCACCACCCGCCCGCTCCCCTCGAACAGCTCCCCGGACAACTTCCGGCCGACGCGACCTCGCCGTCGGCAACCTCCCGGCCGCATCTGCAGGGCCTCAGCCCGCGCTCCGTAATACGAAAAGGATGATGAGCTTCAAGTGAGGTTCAGCTCTTGTGTGCGGTTCTAGGGTGGGAATATGTCCGACGACACCATTCTCAGCAAGGACCACTGGCTGTCGATCGGCGAGATCGCCAACCGCTCCGGCGTCGCCGCGTCGGCCTTGCGTTTCTATGAGGACCAGGGCCTGATCGCCTCCCGGCGGACGTCCGGCAACCAGCGTCAGTACCAACGCAGCACGCTCCGGCGGATCGCCTTCGTCCAGGCAGCCCAGCGCGTCGGACTCGCCCTGGCCGAGATCAAATCGGCCCTGGATTCGCTCCCCGACGACCGCACCCCGACCCGCGCCGACTGGAGCAAACTCTCCAAGACCTGGCGCTCCCGCCTCGACGAACGCATCTCCGAACTCGAACGACTGCGCGACGACCTCGACGGCTGCATCGGCTGCGGCTGCCTCAGCCTGCAGCGCTGCAACCTTTACAACAAGGCGGATCGGCTCTCCGAGCGCGGACCGGGTGCCCGCATCCTGAACGTCGGCATACCTGGCGAGTTATGAATCCCATAGGCCCCGGATCGGCAAGCGAGGGTTAACCCCTGCCTTTTTCCCGACCTGGTGTGAAATTCCTCAAGCCTTGGCACCATCCCGATCTGTAGCGATCAGTAATCCGCCGGTCGCTTTCCGCCACAGATCACGGAGTGAGGCCCTCCCATGTCGCATCGCCGTATCCTGACGTCGCTTGCCGGGCTGGCAGCCGCCGCCCTGGCAGTTCCCAGCTTCGCAGCGGCCGCCCCCACGGCCAGCACGCCCGCCGCCAGTTCCGCCCCGACCACCGTGTCGTCGTACACGGGATCGCCGCAGGACGAAGCCGCCACCAAGGCCTTCTACGACGCGGTGATGAAGTCCGCGCGTGCCAAGCAGGCCAAGGCCGGCAACAAGCTCGCCGCCGTCACCGTCACCTACGCGGTCGACGCACCGAGCTTCGCGTCCCAGATCTCTTCCAGTACGTCGATCTGGAACTCCTCGGTCAGCAACGTGCACCTCGTCGAGGGCAGCAACTACGACTTCTACTACACCGAGGGCAACGACTCGCGTGGTTCGTACGCGTCCACTGACGGCCACGGCAGCGGATACATCTTCCTCGACTACGCACAGGCCGAGCAGTACGACCCGGTCCGCATCACCGCCCACGAGACCGGCCACGTCCTCGGCCTGCCGGACCACTACTCCGGTCCGTGCAGCGAACTGATGTCCGGCGGCGGCCCCGGCCCGTCCTGCACCAACCCGAACCCCGACGCCACCGAGCGCGCCCAGGTGAACTCACTGTGGGCCAACGGCTTCGCGGGCTTCGGTGCCAAGGCTGCCTTCCACACCTCGAAGTAGCCCCCCGCCCCAGAGAGCGTCCGGCAACTATCGCTAGTCAGTAGCGCGCTTTGCTTGGACCAGACCGTCGGCCAGGGCGAGCGCGTGCAGCCTCCCCGGGCAGGCATGCGGCCCGGCACCGAACGGTTGTCCGGTCAGATCGATCTCGACGATCGCTCCATCTGGCGCAACCCGTCGAGTCTTCGGCACCGGAGGACCGGTATAGCCGGCCAGGGTGTTCGCCACCAGGGCCTCAGTCGCGTCGCACGCCTGGACGAGCAACGAGATCCGGTTCGCCGTCAGCTCATCAGCAGGCCCGATCAGCTGAACAAGACGCTCAACGGCTTGATCCGCAGCCGGAGTGATCACGGTGTGTGGCTGGTAGGACTTCGCGATCACCGCGACATCGCCGGCAACCGACGGCGGCAGCCCAAGCGCCTCCGCCAGCACCTCGACAACTCCGGTACCGCGCCGAACAGCCAACTCCCGAAGGCTCTCCGGCTCGACCGCTGCCAGCTCACTCACCACCAGTGCGCGCCGCCGCTCATGGTCAGCCCCATTGCTGAACCGAGCCACCGCCCCCCGCAACCAGGCCACCCCTCCAGCAGCCGGTGCCGCGGACGGTACGAGATACCCCGGATCGCTCAACATGTCCCGAACGCTAGTTCGCGAACGCTTCGGCCCCGACCGAACCCTCGAAGCCGAGCGCCGCACCAACGCTTTTGATGAGCGACGACGGAGGATCTGCGTGGGGATTATCTGGCGTGGGGGCCGGTGGTGTTGCGGACTACCAGTTCGGGGCGGAAGAGGAATTCTGTGTGGGGGGTTGCGTGGCCGCGGACTTCTTCCAGGAGGGACTGGACGGCCGCCAGGCCCATGGCCTGGACGGGCTGGCGGACCGTGGTCATCGGGGGGTCCGTGAATTCCATCATCGGGGCGTCGTCGTAGCCGACGATCGAGATGTCGCCGGGGACCGAGAGGCCGCGTTTGCGGGCGGCGCGGATGACGCCGAGGGCCATCATGTCGGAGCCGCAGACGACCGCGCTGACGCCGACGTCCAGCAATCGTTGGGCCGCGGCCGCGCCGCCCTCGACGCCGAACATGCTCAGCTCCACCAGCTCCGAGACCTCGTCGTCCGAGAGGCCGAGCTGGGCCTTCATCGCGGTTCGGTAGCCGGCCAGTTTCCGCTGGACGACGATGAAGCGCTCCGGTCCGGACGCGAAACCGATCCGCCGATGGCCGAGCGAGATCAGGTGCGTGACGGCCAGCTCCATCGCGGCGTACTCGTCCGATGAGATGAAGGGCGCCTCGACACCAGGCAGCCAGCCGTTCACGAAGACCACCGGCAGCCGCCGATCCACCAGCGACTGGTACCGCGCATGGTCAGCTCCGGTATCGGCGTGCAGACCGGAGACGAAGATGATCCCGGAGACGCCGCGCTCGAGCAGCATCTCGACGTACTCCTCCTCGGTCGCACCGGACGGCGACTGAGTACAGAGCACCGGCGTGAAACCACGCTGCGACAAGGCGGACTCGATCACCTGCGCGAAGGCAGGAAAGATCGGGTTGATCAGCTCGGGCATCACCAGGCCGATCAGGCCGGCCGATCGGCGCCGGAGCCTGGTCGGGCGCTCGAAGCCGAGCACGTCCAACGCCGTCAGAACCGACTGCTTGGTGTCCTCGGCGACCCCGGGTTTGCCGTTCAGCACCCTGGAGACCGTCGCCTCGCTGACCCCCGCCTTGGCCGCGATGTCCGCCAGCCGCGCTCTACTACTCACGGCGGCACCTTACCCAGCGAGTCCTGAATTTGCAGCAAGATCATGCAAGAACTTGCAGGCTCGTTCGGCCGTCAACCTGCTCGAAGTTGTCCAGTCCGTGAACAGTACGGACATCTCACACGCCGCAAACCTTGTCATGAGCTGCCGGCCGGGCGAGGATGGGCGAACCCCCGACTGGGGGCCTTTACTCGGATCGTCCGGCACGTTCCTGCCGGTGAAGGAAGGAAGCGTCATGGCTACTGTCTCTTTCAAGGCGGCTACCCGGGTCTACCCCGGTTCCGACAAGCCCGCCGTAGACAAGATCAACCTCGAGATCGAGGACGGCGAGTTCATGGTTCTCGTCGGCCCGTCCGGGTGCGGCAAGTCCACCTCGCTGCGGATGCTCGCGGGCCTCGAAGAGGTCAACGAGGGTTCGATCTACATCGGTGAGCGTGACGTCACGCACAAGCCGCCGAAAGACCGGGACATCGCCATGGTGTTCCAGAACTACGCGCTCTACCCGCACATGTCGGTCGCCGACAACATGGGCTTCGCGCTGAAGATGCAGGGTGTCTCCAAGGAGGACCGCGCCAAGCGGGTCCAGGAGGCGGCCAAGCTGCTCGGCCTCGAGGAGTACCTGGACCGCAAGCCGAAGGCCCTGTCCGGTGGACAGCGTCAGCGGGTCGCGATGGGTCGCGCCATCGTGCGTAACCCGCAGGTCTTCCTGATGGACGAGCCGCTGTCGAACCTCGACGCCAAGCTCCGGGTCCAGACCCGCACCCAGATCGCCGAGCTGCAGCAGCGCCTCGGCGTCACCACCGTCTACGTCACCCACGACCAGGTCGAGGCCATGACGATGGGCGACCGGGTCGCGGTGCTGAAGGACGGCCTGCTCCAGCAGGTCGACACCCCGCTGAACCTGTACGACAACCCGAAGAACCTGTTCGTGGCCGGCTTCATCGGCTCGCCCGCGATGAACCTGCTGACCGGCGACCTGGTCGAAGGCGGCGTCAAGGTCGGCGACTACACGATCCCGGTGTCGCGCGACATCCTGGCCAAGGCCGGCAGCGACAAGACCGTGTCGATCGGCGTCCGTCCGGAGGCCTTCAAGGTCTCCGACGTCGGCCTGCCGGTGAAGGTCGCCGTGATCGAGGAGCTCGGCGCTGACGCGTTCCTCTACGGCACCGCCGAGCACGACGGCAACCACCAGCAGATCGTTGCCAAGATCGGCGCCCGGATGAACGTCGAGAAGGGCTCGCTGATCCACCTCGAGGCGCAGACGGACAAGCTGCACCTGTTCTCGACCTCGACCGAAGAGCGGCTCGTCGCCTGATTTCCCGTACTACGCGACGCCGGCCCCGGGTGGTTCTTCCACCCGGGGCCGGCGTTCGTTCACCTCGTACTACGTACGCCCCGTACTACGAAGCCGTCGCCAGCAGCTCCAGCGAGACCCGCCAATGGCGCTCCGCGCTCGCCGGATCGACGGCATAATCGGCCACTCCCCGGCGAACACCAGCCCGATGCGGTCCGGCTTCGTTGCAGTCCTCGAAGTACCGTCCGGTCACTCCGTCGACCAGAACGCCAGTACTTTCGCCGATCCCGGCCGCGACTTCGGATACAAGCCGGGTCAGGTGATGTCCCGTCGGTGGAAGACGCCGGCGCCGAGGGCGATCAGCACCACGACCGCGATTCCGAGGTACCAGGCACCGTGCTCGAAGGTGAGGGTCTTCTCGATGCTCTCGCAGCTGTAGCCACCGTCGGGGACGGACCTGCAGTTGTCGACGTAGTACGTGGTGTCGTGCCTGATCCAGGCGTCGAAGTTCAGCTTCACCAGCCACGGCTGGGCCTTGGCGAGGAAGCTGCCGAACACCCCTTCGACCAGCACGAGATAGCCCATCGCGACTCCGACGGCGGCCGCGGTGTGCCGAAGCAGCAACGCGAAGATGCCGCCGAGCGCGCCTGCGGCAGCGGCCATCACGACGGCGCGTCCGGCCGTACCTGCGAGGTCACCCCAGACCTTGCCCGTCGTACCGGCGGTGGAGCCCATCGCGTTGACGATCAGATAGGTACCGGCCAGCAGGATCGCGAGCGCCACCGCCGCGACCGGGAGCATGCCGGTCGCGGCGGCGACCAACTTGCTGCCGTACACCCGGAGCCGGCGGGGTTCGAAGGTGAGCCAGTTGCTGATCGAGCCGCTGCTGAACTCGGCACCGACGAAGCTCGCCCCGATCACGAAGGCCGCGAACGCCAGTAGGTACGACGAGCCGAGCAACAGGTCCGGCATCACCTCGGTGAACTTCACCTGCGGCTTGCCGAACTGGTCGAGCGACGGAGGGGTGAGCCGGCAGTACTCCTCGAGCTTCGGCTTCGGATCGGGCTGCGACTGCCAGCCCTGCTCGCAGTCCTTCTTGTACTGCTCGCCGTTCAGCTGCCAGTCCTTCTGCGCCTGCTCGAAGTTGACCTGCGCGTTGCGTTGTTCCGCCGCCGACAAGGGTTTCGAGTTGTTCCAGGTGGCGAACAGCAGTACGCCGGTGATCAGCAGCAGCGCGGCGACACCGATCACGGTCAGCCGGCGGGAGACCAGCCGGCGGAGTTCGACTCGGGTGAGCCGGATCATCGGGTGCCTCCCAGGCCTTCGTCGGCGGTGAGCTCGAGGAACACCGATTCCAGGTCGGCCCGGACCGGGATCAGTTCGGACACGTAAAGCTCCTGCTGGGCAAGCCTTCTGGTCACATCCGCCGAATTCTCCGCGCCGTCGACCAGCAGATAATTGCCGTCGACCCGCACTGTCAGGCCGGCCGCGGTCAGGATCCGGGTAGCCGACTCGTGGCTGTCAACGGCAACCTTCACCGTGCTGGCCGCACTGCTGCCGATCACTTCGGCGACGGTCCCGGAGGCGAGCAACCGGCCATGGCCGATGATCGAGACGGTGTCCGCGACCTGCTCGACCTCGGCGAGGATGTGGCTGCTGACCAGGACGGTCCGGCCTTGGTCACCGAGACCGCGCATCGTCTCGCGGATCTCCCGGATCCCGGCCGGGTCGAGGCCGTTGGTGGGCTCGTCGAAGATCAGCAGGTCCGGCTCCTTGAGCAGCGTCGCCGCGATCGCGAGCCGCTGCTTCATGCCGAGCGAGTAGCTCTTGAACCGGTCCTTGCCGCGCTCCCCCAGCGAGGTCTCGTCGAGTACTTCGCCGACCCGCCGGCGAGGCGCGCCGATCGCGTCGGCGAGCATCTCCAGGTTCTTGCGGCCGGTGAAGGCCGGGAAGAACTTCGGCGACTCGACGATCGCGCCGACCCGGCCGACCACGTCCGGCAGGTGCTGCGGCACCACCTGGTCGAAGACCGTCATGGTGCCCGCGTCCGCCCGGATCAGGCCGAGCAGCATCCGGATCGAGGTCGTCTTGCCGGAACCGTTCGGACCGAGGAAGCCGTGCACGCCCCCGATCGGTACGTCGAGGTCGAGCCCCTGGACGGCGACCACCTTCCGGCCCCGCCGGGTGCGGTACGTCTTCCGCAACCCCCTTGTACTGACCGCCAGCTCCGGCATGCCGCCCCTCTCATCGGTACTCCCTGGGTAAGGAGACGCTCACCCTCTCAGAATGGTTGGTTCACCAGGGGTAACCGAACAGCCCAGCACCCGAAGTACAAGAATCGACCCTTACCCCCTCCCGGTATCCGCAGGGACTTGCGTTAGATACCCCGAGGGGGTAGTTTTTAGGTGTCGACATACCCCCATGGGGTAGCTGGGAGAAGAGGAACCGCCATGACCACCGAAGAACAGCCCGCCGAGCACGTGCACGGATACACCTCGGAGAAGTCGAGCCATCTGAAGCGGCTGCGGCGGATCGAGGGCCAGGTTCGAGGGCTGCAGCGGATGGTCGAGGAGGACAAGTACTGCATCGACATCCTCACCCAGGTCTCGGCGGCGACGAAGGCACTCCAGTCGTTCTCGCTGGAACTGCTGGACGAGCACCTCTCGCACTGCGTGGTCCAGGCGGCCCAGAAGGGCGGCGCCGAGGCCGAGGAGAAGGTCCGCGAAGCCTCCGACGCCATCGCCCGCCTCGTCCGTAGCTGAATCAGAACTCATCGAGCTAGGAGCACTGCTATGACCACCACGACCTATTCCGTCAGCGGCATGACCTGCGGGCACTGCACCTCGGCCGTGACGGAGGAGCTCAGCAAGCTCGCCGGCGTCCAGCAGGTCAGCATCGACCTCAACGCCGGCGGCACCTCCGCCGTGCACGTCACCAGCGAAGGCACCCTCGACGACGCGGCCGTGCGCGAAGCCGTCGACGAGGCGGGGTACGAATTGGTCGCGTCATGACCCGGGCTGTCGCGCTCCGGCTCGGCGCGTACGCCGGTGCGCTGGCGCTGGCCTTCGCCGGCGCATTCGCACTCGGCTCCGCGGTCGACCCGATCGCGGCAGCCGACCCGGCGAAGACAGCCGACCAGCCGATGGGCGGCACGGGCGACTCCGGCGAGACCGAGATGCCGGGGCACCAGGTGGACGGCCCGGGTGCACAGCCGCCCGGGCTCGCGGTCTCCCAGGACGGCTACACGCTGGCTCCGGCGACGGCCTTCTTCCAGCCCGGCAAGCAGAGCACGCTGAAGTTCAGCATCCTCGGTCCGGACGGCAAGCCCGTCACGCAGTACACGAAGACGCATGAGAAGGACCTGCACCTGATCGTCGTCCGGCGGGATCTGTCCGGGTTCCGGCACGTGCACCCGACCCGGGACGCGAGCGGCGCGTGGAGCATCCCGTTCGACTTCACCGCGGGCGGCACCTGGCGGGTCTTCACCGACTTCCAGCCGGCCGGTCACGACAAGACGCTGACGCTCGGCACCGACGTCAACGTCTCCGGGCTCTACATCCCGGTTCCGTTGCCTGAGGCATCGAGCGTGACCAGCGTCGACGGGTACGACGTGACGCTGGCCGGTACGCCCTCGGCCGGTAAGGAGTCCGAGCTGACCTTCAGCATCACCAGGGGCGGCAAGCCGGTCACCGACCTCCAGCCGTACCTCGGCGCCTTCGGGCACCTGGTGTCGCTGCGCAGCGGCGACCTCGCCTATCTCCACAACCACCCAGCACAGCTGGCGGAGCCGGGGAGCGAGGGCGGTCCGCAGATCAAGTTCGGCACGACGTTCCCGACCGCGAGCACCTACAGCCTGTTCCTGGACTTCCAGCACGCGGGCAAGGTGCATACCGCGGAGTTCCGGGTGGACGTGACCGGGCAGGCGATCGTGCCCAGCGCGGTCCCCAGCAGCAGCGAGACGCCCGGCCACGAAGAAACCCCGCACGGTCACTGAGCCAAGGAGAGGAGGACCAGAATGTCCAACCCAGCAACAGAGAACTCCGTCGAACTCGTCATCGGTGGCATGACATGCGCCTCCTGCGCCGCCCGGGTCGAGAAGAAGCTGAACCGGATGGACGGCGTCACCGCGACCGTCAACTACGCGACCGAGAAGGCGAAGGTCACCTTCGCCGAGGGCGTCAGCACCGATGACCTGGTGGCGACCGTCAAGGCGACCGGCTACACCGCGGCCCTGCCGGCCCCACCATCGGCCGAGCCCGCCGAAGCCCCCGATGAGCTCAGGCCCTTGCGGGAGCGGCTCTACGCGAGCATCGCCCTCGCAGTACCGGTGATTGCCCTGGGCATGATTCCGGCGCTGCAGTTCGACTACTGGCAATGGGCTTCGCTGACCCTGGCAACTCCGGTGGTCGCATGGGCCGCCTGGCCGTTCCACAAGGCGACCTGGACGAACCTGAAGCACGGCGCCGCGACGATGGACACGCTCATCTCGCTCGGCGTCTTCAGCGCCTACCTCTGGTCGCTCTACGCGCTGTTCCTCGGCGAGGCCGGCGAGCGCGGGATGACGATGCCGTTCACGCTGATCCCGTCCCGTGGCGGTGGCACCGAGGAGATCTACCTCGAGGTCGCGGCCGGCGTGACGACGTTCATCCTGGCCGGCCGGTACTTCGAGGCGCGTGCCAAGCGCCGGTCGGGAGCCGCCCTGAAGGCCCTGCTGGAGCTGGGCGCGAAGGACGTCGCCGTACTGCGGAACGGCGACGAGGTGCGGATCCCCGCTGACCAGCTTGCCGTCGGCAACGAGTTCGTCGTCCGGCCGGGTGAGAAGATCGCCACCGACGGCGTGATCGTCACCGGCAGCAGCGCGGTGGACGCATCGATGCTCACCGGCGAGTCTGTCCCGGTAGAGGTCGGCGAAGGCGATTCCGTCGTCGGCGCCACCGTGAACGCGGGCGGCCGGCTGATCGTCCGGGCGACCCGCGTCGGGTCCGACACCCAGCTCGCGCAGATGGCGCGACTGGTGGAGGATGCGCAGAACGGCAAGGCCGCCGTTCAGCGGTTGGCCGACCGGATCTCCGGGGTGTTCGTGCCGATCGTGATCGGCCTTGCCCTTGCCACCTTGGCATTTTGGCTCGGCAACGGCTCGCCGACGGAGGTGGCGTTCACCGCTGCCGTCGCAGTACTGATCATCGCCTGCCCTTGTGCCCTTGGCCTGGCCACGCCGACGGCGTTGATGGTCGGCACAGGGCGAGGCGCGCAACTGGGCATCCTGATCAAGGGCCCGGAGGTGCTGGAGTCCACGCGCCGTGTCGACACCGTCGTACTGGACAAGACCGGCACAGTCACGACCGGGCGGATGGCGTTAGTCGACGTGCTGCTGGCTCCCGGCGAAGAACGAGCCGCCGTACTGCGATTGGCCGGCGCGCTGGAGAACTCCAGTGAGCACCCGATCGCGCAGGCGGTAGCTCGGGGAGCGTCCGATGAGCTCGGCAAGCTGCCCGACGTCGAAGACTTCGGGAACGTCGAAGGCCTTGGTGTGCAAGGGATCGTCGACGGACACGCAGTACTCGTCGGGCGGACGCGGCTGCTGGAGGAGTGGAGCCAGCACCTGCCGGAGGAGCTCGCCCATGCGAAGGAGCATGCCGAGGCTGAAGGCAGTACTGCGGTGGCAGTCGGGTGGGACGGAAAGGCACGCGCTGTACTGGTGGTCGCCGACACCGTGAAGCCCAGCTCGGCCGAGGCGATCAGACAGCTACGGGCGTTGGGACTTCGGCCGGTTCTGCTGACCGGGGACAACGAGGCGGTGGCGCAGAAGGTCGCGGCCGAGGTGGGGATCGATGAGGTCATCGCCGAGGTGCTGCCGGCCGACAAGGTCGACGTGGTCAAGAAGCTGCAGAGCGAAGGCCGAGTGGTCGCGATGGTCGGCGACGGAGTGAACGACGCGGCGGCGCTGGCTCAGGCGGATCTCGGTCTGAGCATGGGGACCGGGACCGACGTGGCGATCGAGGCCAGCGACCTGACCCTCGTGCGGGGCGACCTGCGCTCGGCTGCCGACGCGATCCGCCTGTCCCGCAGTACGTTGCGGACTATCAAGGGCAACCTGTTCTGGGCCTTCGCCTACAACGTCGCCGCCATCCCGCTAGCGGCAGCCGGCCTCCTGAACCCGATGCTCGCCGGCGCAGCAATGGCCTTCAGTTCGGTCTTCGTGGTAACCAACAGCCTGCGCCTGCGTCGCTTCCAACCTCTCAACAACTGATTGCTACTGAAGTTCTTGTCATCGTTCGATGGCATATCGATATGCACCAGTTCGATGACATATGGAAATGTCACCGTTCGGTGGCTTGTCTAAATGCCATCGTTCGATGACACTGACTGTATGGCGTCAGCAATCAAGGGCAGAGGTGTGCCGGTACATACCGTGCGAGACCTCGGTGCTGCCGTGCGGCAGGCACGCACCGAGCAAAACATGACCCAAGCCGATCTGGCCGCCAAGGTCGGCGTCTCCAGAAACTGGATCATGCGACTTGAGAAGGGGCATCCCCGACTTGAGACCCAACTGGTACTCGACGCCATGGCAGCCGCAGGCGTAGCACTGACAACCGTGGAAGACTCGCTCGACGAGCCGACCGACTCAGCCTGGAACGAAGTCTTCGCTGACCTGGCCGTCAGACCAAGGGACGCCTCGACCGTTCATCCTGCAGCGGGAGACGAGCAGCCATCAGATGGACGATGACCGACTGATCGTCTATCTCAATGGCGCCCGAGCCGGCGAACTGGCACAGAACTCGCAGGGCCGTATCTCGTTCACCTACGACGAGGAGTATCGAACACGACGCGAGACTGTGCCGCTCTCCTTGTCGATGCCCAAGGCTAGGACGACCTTTCCGCCTAAGGCGGTCAGAGCTTTCATCGCAGGTCTGCTACCTGACAGTGAGCCAGCCCTGGAACGCTTGGCAAGTAAGTATGGCGTTTCCCCGAACAATCCTTACGCATTGCTACGGAACATCGGCAGGGACGCGGCCGGCGCGGTCCAGATTCTTCAGGCGGACGTGGCATCAACAGATGCCGCTACCCACCAGAACAACATCGAGTGGCTGTCGACAGACGACCTGGACTCGACGCTGGCCGATCTGGCCCAATCCCCTGACACCTGGGACCCAGGTCGAGATGTCGGCCGTTGGAGCCTTGCAGGCGCGCAAAGCAAGATCGCCCTATTCCGCTCGGAAGACGGACGATGGGGAATCCCGCGCGATTCAACGCCTACCACCCACATACTCAAGCCGTCGATGCCGAACTACGGCGGACACCACCTGAACGAATATCTGTGCCTTCGTGCTGCCCAACTGGCTGGACTGGAGGCAGCCAAAGGCGAACTACTGGCCAGCGACCGCTTCGAAGTCCTCATATCCCACCGCTACGACCGTCTGCGAACGGCAGGCCGCTGGCAGC
This sequence comes from Kribbella qitaiheensis, assembly GCF_014217565.1. Classification (NCBI taxonomy): domain Bacteria; kingdom Bacillati; phylum Actinomycetota; class Actinomycetes; order Propionibacteriales; family Kribbellaceae; genus Kribbella; species Kribbella qitaiheensis. The sequence continues at coordinate 5,357,064 of NZ_CP043661.1, read as the reverse complement.
GCTTACATCAAGAGGACATGTGCCAAGCTCTATCGGTCCATCCGGCGCTGAAGTATCAGTCGGAAGGCGGACCGGGCGTCCCGCAACTAGCTGATCTCCTCGCCAGCAACGGCCTCAGCGTCGGGCGGCGAAACAACCAGCACAGGTTGTTCGATTACCTGGTGTACAACGTCACAATCGGCGCCACCGACGCCCACGCGAAGAACTACTCAGTACTCTTAAGTTTCAACGACATCCGACTCGCGCCGCTCTACGATGTTGCGTCGATTCTTCCCTACAACCTCGAGCCAGGCCTCAGATCTGCGATGAAAATCGGCGACAACTGGGAGATGGCGAAAGTCTCAGAGAGCGACTGGACAGCCGTGGGAAGGCGTCTGGGCATGACTCGTGACGAATCGATCCACCGCGCCAGGACAATCCAACTCGCCGTACCGGCAGCAATTCATCAGGCAGCAACTGAGCCAGCCGTACCAGATGCACTCATAGCGGGCGCACGGCGTATAGCCGAATTGATCACCGCCCACGCGGAGGGTAGACGCGACGCCTGGGGTCGCGTGGCCAGTCCGTAATCTCCTACATCCGAGGAGGTGAAGGGCGGCGCCCCTCCGCTTCCTCGGACGTAAGGACTGCTCAGCGGAGCCAGGCGGTTGTGTCGGTGGGGAGTTTGCCGTCCTCCAGGGGGTTGCTGGTGAGGAGTAGGTCGATGTGGGGCGGCAGGTCGACCGAGGCGGGGCTGAGGTTGACGATGCACTTCAGGCCGGAGTCGCGGGCGAAGAGCAGGATGTCCGGCGCTGAGTCGAGCCAGGTCAGCGTTCCGTCGCCGAGATCCGTACGCCGGATGCGCAGGCCGTTGCGGTAGAGGGCCAGCATCGAGTTCTGGTCGTCGTGCTGGGACTCGACGGTGAGGTTCTTCCAGTCGGCGGGTTGCGGCAACCACGGCGTACCGGCCCCGAAGCCGAACGGGGGCTCCTTGCCGGACCACGGGACCGGGACGCGGCAGCCGTCGCGACCCCGGTCGGATCCGCCGGAGCGGGCCCAGAGCGGATCCTGGAGCAGCTCGTCCGGCAGGTTCTCGACCTCGGGCAGGCCTAGCTCCTCACCCTGGTAGACATACAGCCCACCGGGCAACGCCATCGCGAGCAGCGCGGCAGCGCGGGCCCGGCGCTCGCCGAGCACCGGGTCGGTCTCCATCCCGTGCTTGCGGTTCTGGTGTGAGAACGACGTGTCCGGACGCCCGTACTTCGTGACCGGTCGCGTCACGTCGTGGTTCGACAGCACCCAGGTGGGTGGGGCGCCGATCGGCACGTGGGTGGTCAGCGTGAGGTCGATCGAGGCACGCAGCTCGTCGGCGTCCCACGGCCGGGACAGGAAGTCGAAGTTGAAGGCGGTCTGCATCTCGTCCTGGCGGAGGTAGAGCGCGAACCGCTCCTGGTCCGGCATCCACATCTCGCCGACGAGGAACCGGCCTTCATAGCTGTCGGTGATCTGCCGCCAGCCGCGGTACACCTCGTGTACTTCGTCATGGTCGGTGTACGACTCCTCGACGCTGTCCAGGTCCTTGAACAGCACCGCCGCGCTGTCGATCCGGATCCCGTCGACGCCGCGGTCCAGCCAGAACCGCAGGATGTCGTGGAACTCCTCGACCACCTCCGGGTTGCGCCAGTTGAAGTCCGGCTGCTCGGGGGCGAACAGGTGCAGGTACCACTCCCCATCGGCCACCTGCGTCCAAGCCGGCCCGTTGAAAATGGACTGCCAGTCGTTCGGTGGCAGACCTCCGTCGCGGCCCGGCCGGAAGATGAACCGCTCCCGCTCGACCGATCCCGGACCCGCCGCCAGCGCGGCGACGAACCAGTCCTGCTGGTCCGATCCGTGGTTCGGGACGATGTCGATGATGGTCCGGATCCCCAGCGCGTGCGCCTCGGCGATGTAGGCCTCCGCCTCGGCGAGGGTGCCGAAGCTCGGCTCGATCGCCCGGTAGTCGGCCACGTCGTACCCGCCGTCGGCCATCGGCGACGGGTACCACGGGTTCAGCCAGATCGCGTCGACGCCCAGCTCCGCGAGGTACGGCAGCTTGGCCCGCAGGCCGGCGAGATCGCCGATCCCGTCACCGTTGCCGTCGGCAAAGCTGCGCAGATAGACCTGGTAGATCGCCGCTCCGCGCCACCATGTATCCGACATTTGCTGCTCCTTAGGGTTTGGGGATCAGCCTTTGAGGCTTCCGGCGGTCAGGCCCGCCATGATGCTGCGCTGGAAGATGAAGAAGACGAGGATCGTCGGGATGCTGGCGATCACCAGCGACGCGATCAGCACGTTCTGCGGCATCTGCGCGGACAGCGACGCGATGCCGACGCTGATCGACATCTTGTCGGTCTCCGGCAGCACCAGCAGCGGCCAGACGAAGTCCTTCCAGACCGTCACCACCGACAAGATGGAGACGACTCCCAGGATCGGCCGGGAGACCGGCAGGACGATCGACCAAAGGATCCGCATCGGCGACGCGCCGTCGATCTCGGCCGCCTCCAGCAGTTCACGCGGGATCGAGTCGAAGAACCGCTTCAGCAGGAAGATGAAGAACCCGTTCGCTGCCGCCGGCAACCAGATCGCCCAGGGAGTATTGAGCAGGTTGAAGTGGAACAGCGGAACGTCCTTGGCCACCAGGTAGGTCGGCAGGAGCAGCACCATCGGCGGGATCATCAGCGTGGCCAGCATCAGGCCGAGGATCAGCTTGCCGAAGAACGGCCGCAGCTTGGACAACGCGTACGCCGCGGTCACGTCGACGGCGAGCGTGAACAGCCACGCGCCCCCGGCGTACAGGGCGGTGTTCTTCAGGAAGACGCCGAGCTGCAACTGGTCCCAGGCGTCCGCATAGACGCCGAAGTCGAAGTGCTTGGGGAAGAAGCTCGGCGGGATCTGCGCCAGCTCCTCCGGCGACTTCAGCGCACCGGTCACCATCCAGAACAGCGGGAACACGAACGCGATGGTGAAGCCGATCACGACGACGACCAGAACGGTCCAGTAGACCAGCTTGCCGTGCCAGGTCTGCAAGGACATCGGCGAGACGAGACTCCTGGTCTCGTAACCACGGCCCTTGTCCTTCTTCTTTTTCGTACCGCGATGCGTCGGCACCGGTGTGGTTGCCTCAAGCAACGGTGGCGGGTTGAGAGTGGTGGTCATCGTGCTCCTAGCTCTGGTTGTCCCGCGAGACCCGCAGGTAGATCGCCGAGAACACCATCAGCACCACCATCAGCATCAGGCCGAGCGCGCCACCGCCGCCGAAGTCGCCGAAGTTGAAGGCGTACTGGTACATCAGGTACGCCACCGTCACGGTCGCGTTCTCCGGTCCACCGCCGGTCAGCAGGTACGGCTCGATGAACACCTGCATGGTGGCGACGATCTGCAGCAGCATCATCACCAGCAGGATCAGCTTGGTCTGCGGGACCGTCACGTGCCAGACGCGGCGGAACAGCCCGGCGCCATCCAGCTCGGCCGACTCGTACAGCTCACCCGGGATGCTCTGCAGGGCGGCCAGGTAGATCAGCGTTCCGGTGCCGAGGTTCATCCAGGTCGACACGATGACGAGCGAGATCAGCGCCGTACTGGTGGAGTCCAGCCAGCTCAGCGGAGGGAGGCCGAAGCCGTCCAGGATCTGGTTGAACAGGCCGGCGCCCGGATCGTAGAACCACTTGAACAGCAGTACGCCGACCGCCGGCGGAAGCATCACCGGCAGGTACACCACGAAGCGCAGGTACGCCTTCGCGTGCCGGAGCTCGTTCAGGACCACGGCCAGCACGAACGGTACGACGTACCCGACGACCAGGGCGAGGCCGCTGAACGCGGCCGTGTTCAGCCAGGCCGATCTGAAGGCGGAGTCCGCGAACACGGTCCGGAAGTTGTCGAAGCCGACCCATTTGGCCGGGTCGACGAAGTTGGTGCTCTGGAAGCTCAGGATGATCTCGCGGATCATCGGATACCAGGAGAAGAAGGCGAAGCAGATCAAGGCGCCGCAGAGGAACCCGTACGCCGTGAGGTTCCTGCCGACCGCGCGGCGCGCCGCTCCCTCAGGAAGGGAACGGCGCACCGGCGGCTTCGCGGTCAGTACCGCCATCAGCTGTTCTTGGCGAGGATCTTGTCGGCCTTCGACGAGGCGTCCGACAAGAGCTTGTCGATATCGGCGTCCTTGCGGGTCAGCACCGCGGACATCGCCACGTCGAGTACGGCGTACAGCTCCTGCGCCTTCGGCGGCTCGAGCTTGTTGGTGATGCTCGCCTGTGCGGTCACGTACGGCGTGAAGTGCTCGACCGGCACGGTGGCGAACTGCTTCCGCAGCGCGGTGATCTCCTTACCGGGCGCGGTGTCGCCGTACAGGTCCGGGATCGGCAGGCCGACCGGGCGGCCCTGCGTCTTGGCCCGCTCGTAGTTGAACTGGCCCTTGCCCGGCGTCAGCTCGTGGAACTCCAGCCATGCCAGGCCGGCCTTGATCTTCTCCGGGCTGGCCTTCGGGTTGAACATGTAGCCGTCACCACCGCTCAGCGACGACTTGCCCTCGGACTCCGGTACGGCGGTGACGCCGTAGTCGTCGAACTTGCCCTGGAAGTCGTTGTTCACCGACTGCACGACGTCGGGTGCGCCGATCATCATGCCGAGCTTGCCCGACCCCATCATCCGCATCAGGTCTTCCCACTGCAGCAGCTGCTTGGTGCCCATGCTGTTGTCGTTCCAGCGCATCTGCTTGAGATTCTCCAGCACGGCCTTGCCCTCGGCGCTGTTGAACGCGGCGCTCTTGCCGTCCTCGCTCACCATCGACCCGCCCCGTGCGTACAGGGACGCGGCGAAGTGCCAGCCACCCGTGTTGCCCGCGCTGTACTCACCGAAACCGGTGTGGCCCGCGCCGAGTCCCGCGATCTTCTTCGCGGCCTCCTGCACCTCGGTCCACGTCTTGGGCGGGGAATCCGGGTTGAGACCGGCCTGGGTGAAGAGCTTGCGGTTGTAGACCAGGCCCATGTTGTAGTTGTTGCGCGGAACGCCGTAGCTCTTGTCGCCGTCGTTGAAGACGCCCTTGACGTCCGGCCGGACATCGGCAAGCGCCTTCACGCTGCCGACGTACTGGCTGATGTCGGCGGCCCTGCTTGGCCTTGATGATCTTCTGGACGTCGGTGTAGTAGACGTAGAAGACGTCCTCCTGCGTCCCGCCCGCCAGCTTCGCCTGGAACGTGTCCGGGTTGATGCAGGGGAACGCGTCCTTGCTGTCGATGGTGATGTTCGGGTGCAGCTGCTGGAACGCGGCGACGTCCTCTTCCCAGCCGGTGCGCTCCTTCGGGTTGCTCTTCGGCGGCTCGCAGCCGACGGTGATGGTCACCTTGGCGTCGGCTCCCCCTGAGCTCTGCGCCGCCGGCTTGTCGTCCGATCCACAGGACGCGGCCGCCAGGCCCAGTCCTGCCACGAGCAGCAAGCTCAGCGCCCTGCGTTGGCTCGTAGTCCTCATCGATCTGCCCTTCTGCTGCGAGGGCGACGTCCGTCCCGCCCCTCTGATGTGGGCCACACCGTAGGCAATTCGACCGGATCAGCGCAATACTTCAACCTCAAGTTGCAAAAACGTGACTCCTCAGCGGAACTTGCGGGTATAGCAAAGGGACAGGACGGCGAGATCGCCACCCTGTCCCTCAGTGATCAGCTAGCTACAGATTGCATTTCCGGTCGATCGCGGCTGTCTGTCGTTGTCAGCCTGCCGTTCGTCAGCCCGAATGGACGGAGGTCTTCAGCCGGGCCGTCGACGCCCGGACCACCAGCTCCGGCTCGAAGAGCAGCTCGTCGGCCGGCACCGCCGCGCGTTCGATCAGGGCGACCAGCATGTCCACTGCCGCCCGGCCCATCGCGTCGATCGGCTGCCGGACCGTGGTGAGGGGCGGATCGGTGCAGTTCATCATCGCGGAGTCGTCGTAGCCGATCACCGAGACGTCGTCCGGAACCGACAGTCCCGCCCGCCGGACGGCGCGGATCGCACCGAGCGCGAGGATGTCGCTCGCGCAGACGATGCCGGTGACGCCCTGCTTGACCAGCCGGGTCGCCGCCGCATGCCCGCCCTCGAGCGAGAACATGGTGTGCTCGACCAGCTCGGCGTCCGCCTCCGGCGAGGCCATGAAGGCATCCAGCTTGCGCCGCGAGGGGATGTGGTCGCGCGGGCCGAGGACCATGCCGATCTTCTGGTGGCCGAGCGCGCGCAGGTGGCCGATCGCCATCTCGGCCGCGACCACGTCGTCCGACGACACCTGCGGGAAGCCGAGATGGTCGACGGCCGCGTTGACCAGGACGGTCGGCAGCCGGCGCTCCTGGATCAGCCTGTAGTGCGCGTGCGGTGCGTCCGCCTGGGCGTAGAACCCACCGGCGAACACGACCCCCGAGACCTGCTGCTGGAGGAGCAGATCCACGTAGTCGGCTTCGGACACCCCGCCGACGGTCCGGGTACAGAGCAAGGAGGTGAAACCTTGCTGTGCGAGCGCTCCACCGACCACCTCGGCGAACGCCGGGAAGATCGGGTTCTGCAGCTCCGGCAGCACCAGGCCGACCAGGCGGGCGCGGTCGCCGCGAAGCTGGGTCGGGCGTTCGTAACCCAGCACGTCGAGCGCGGTCAGCACCGCCTCCCGGGTGGCCTCGGAGACCCCGGGCTTCCCGTTCAGCACCCGGCTCACGGTCGCTTCGCTGACCCCGACCTTCTTCGCCACCTCAGCAAGTCGTCGCGTCATAACGCAAACACTACGCCACTTGTCGCAAATTCTTGCGTTCGCTTGCGTCCACCGCCTTCCCTCCTGCCTTCCTTCCTCGCCTTCCTTCCTCGCCTTCCTTCCTCGCCTTCCTTCCCTGCCTTCCCTTCCCTCGCCTTCCTTCCCTTTGCTTCAACTCCCGATCTCGGTTCGCTGCAGGCTCAACATTCCGGCGGCCGGAACTGACACACTGGGTGGGTGCCTCGTTTCGTCGCCACTCGCCCCGACACCGGTCTGCTCTCGCTTCCCTGGGACATCCCGCTGGAGGACTGGCCGGAGGACCAACTCGTCGCCCTGCCGCGCGGTATCTCGCGGCACGTCGTCCGCTTCGTCCGCGTGAACGGCACGGTCTACGCGATCAAAGAGGTGATGGAACACCTCGCGATGCACGAGTACCGGCTGTTGCGGGACCTCGAACGCCTCGACTCACCTTCGGTCGAGCCCGTCGGGGTGATCACCGACCGCCTCGACCGCAACGGCGAGCCGCTCGACTCCATCCTGGTCACCAAGCACCTGCAGTTCTCCCTGCCGTACCGCGCGCTGTTCTCCAGCACACTGCGGCCGGACACGGTCAACCGGCTGATCGACGCCCTGGTCGCACTGATCGTTCGCCTGCACCTGCTCGGATTCTTCTGGGGTGACTGCTCGCTGTCGAACACATTGTTCCGGCGCGACGCGGGTGCGTTCGCGGCGTACCTGGTGGACGCCGAGACCGGCGAACTGCACCAGGAGATCTCCGACGGCCAGCGCGCGCACGACCTCTACACAGCCGAGATCAACCTGTTCGGTGAGCTGTCCGACCTGGAGGAAGGCGGTCTGCTCGACGCCGACATCGACCCGCTGGAGACGATCCACTCGATCACCGCGCGGTACGAGGCGCTCTGGAAGGAACTGACCGCGCCGGAGGAGTTCCACACCGACGAGATGCATCGGCTGGACTCGCGGATCCGGCGGCTGAACGAACTCGGCTTCGACGTCGCGGAGATCGACATCATCACCGACTGGGACGGCAGCCAGGTCCGGATCCAGCCGAAGGTCGTGGACGCCGGCCACCACAGCCGCCGCTTGCTCCGGCTGACCGGGCTCGACGTCGAGGAGAACCAGGCGCGCCGGCTGCTGAACGACCTGGACTCGTACGCCGCGTCCACCGACCAGCAGAACGAGGACGAGGAGATCGTCGCGCACCAGTGGCTGACCGAGGTCTTCGAGCCGGTGGTCCGCTCGGTCCCGCGCAACCTGAACCGCAAACTGGAGCCTGCCGAGGTCTTCCACGAGGTCCTCGAACACCGCTGGTTCCTCTCGGAACAGGCCGGCCACGAGATCGACACAATGGAAGCCGCCCGCTCCTACGTCGACGACGTCCTGGCCGCCAAACCCGACGAGAAGCTCACCCTCCCACCCCCACCACCCCCCGGCACCACCCTCGACCCCGACCTCGACTGATCAGTTCAGTCGAGGGTTGAGAGCCCCGGCCGCGCCATCAGACGCCAGGCGCGGCGGTCGGTAGTCCCAGCTTCTCCGCGACGGCAAGCAGCCGTCGGTCGTAGCTGACCAATGCCGTCAGGTCCTCACCTAGCACAGCGTCCGCCGTGGCTAGGTGGATTGCGTCGAGTGAACGGAGGAGGGGTTCCTCGTAGGCCGCCGCAGTGGCTCTCACCACCTCATCGATCTCATAGATGGCGATCCGGCCGAGCATTCCCGGCACATTGGCGAGCAGCGCCGGTTCAATTCGTCGTACGGCGCGTGGAACCTCGACCTCCGCGATCGCCGAGGAGACCAAGAGCTCGTCCGTGTGATCCGCGATCCAGTCGACGAGGGCATCCGACTCCGCCTCGTGGCAGACCAGTTTCACCAGGGCCGCCGTGTCGAGGTAGATCATCAGTACCGCTCGTCGGCGCGCATCTCTGCCAGCACCTCATCAGATTGCCGGCCTGTCCGCACTTCGCCCCGAGGGTGTGGCATCGGGCCGGACGTTCGCGGTAGGCGCAGTTTGCCGGTCTCCAGCAAGCGCGTGACCGGAGACGGCTTGGCGGGCACAAGTCGTGCGATCACCGCGCCTCGCTCGGTGATCTCGATCTCCTCGCCCTGCTTCACCCGCGACAACACCTTCGCGGTCTCCTGGTTCAGCATCCGTACCGGGACCTCAGCCATGGCACCATCGTAGTACATATTTGTCAGATACCTCTCTGTGGTGAATCGTCTCTTCGATTCGACAGAGAAGTTATCCGCGATGCGAGCCGGGTCAGTGGCTGTCCACAGGGCAGTTTTCAGCGGGGGGGCATGCGGAGGGCGCCGTCCAGGCGGATTACTTCGCCGTTGAGGAGTTGGTTGGAGACGATGTGGTCGACCAGGGCGGCGTACTCCGAGGGGCGGCCGAGGCGGGCGGGGTGAGGGACCTGCTGTTCGAGGACCTTGCGGGCGTCTTCGGGGAGGCCGGCAAGCATGGGGGTTTCCATGGTGCCGGGGGCGATCGTGACTACCCGGATGCCCTTGTCGGCCAGGTCGCGGGCGGCCGTCAGGGTGAGGGCGACGATGCCGCCCTTGCTCGACGCGTACGCCGCTTGGCCGATCTGCCCGTCGTACGCCGCGATGGAGGCGGTCATCACGACGAGGCCGCGGTCGCCGTCTTCGCCGGCCGGTAGGTCGATCATCCGCTCGGCGGCGAGGCGGAGCACGTTGAAGGTGCCGATCAGGTTGACCTCGATCACCTGACGGAAGGTTGCTAACGGCAACGGGCCCTTGCGGCCGACGACCCGGCCCGGAGTCGCGATTCCTGCGCAGGTGACGACCAGCCGGAGCGAACCGAGCTCGGCAGCCGCATCGAGGGCGGCCGTCACCGCGGCCTCGTCGGTGACATCGGTCGGGACGAAGAGGACCCGGTCACCGAGCTCGTCGGCGATCGCCTTGCCCGCCGACGACGGCAGGTCGCAGATCACCACGCCGGTCCCGGACGCGGCGATCCGGCGTACGGTCGCCTCCCCCAGGCCCGAACCGCCACCGGTGACGAGAGCGACATCGGTAGAGGCAAGTTTCATCGAACACTCCTGAGCAGGTCGCGGCTGATGACGAGGCGCTGGATCTGGTTGGTTCCTTCGAAGATCTGGGTCACCTTGGCCTCGCGCATGTAGCGCTCGGCCGGGAACTCCCGGGTGTAACCGTAGCCACCGAGCACCTGGACGGCGTCCGTGGTCACCTTCATCGCGTTGTCCGTGCAGACCAGCTTCGCGATCGCCGCCTGCTGGGTGAACGGCCGGCCGAGGTCACGCCGCCGGGCCGCGTTCAGATAGGTGCAGCGGGCCGATTCGGTCGCCGCGGCCATGTCCGCGAGCAGGAACTGGATGCCCTGGAAGTCCGAGATCGCCTGGCCGAACTGCTTGCGCTCCTGCGCGTACGACGCGGCGAGGTCGAGCGCTGCCTGGGCAAGGCCGACCGCACAGGCCGCGATCCCCAGCCGGCCCGAGTCGAGCGCGGACAAGGCGATCCGCATCCCCGCGCCTTCTTCGCCGATCAGGTTCGCCACCGGCACCCGGACGTTGTCGAAGTTGACCAGCGTCGTGGTGGATCCGGTCAGGCCCATCTTGCGCTCCGGGGCGCCGAAGCTGAGCCCCGCACTCGAGGCCGGCACGTGGAACGCGGAGATGCCGTGCTTCGGGTCGGCCGACGTACGGGCGAAGGTCGTGTAGAAGTCGGCGTACGAGCCATGGGTGATCCAGGACTTGGTGCCGTTCAGCACGTAGTCGTTGCCGTCCCGGACGGCCTTCGTTGTCATCCCGCTGATGTCCGAACCGGCCTGCGGCTCCGACAGCGCGTAGGCGCCGAGCAGCTCGCCACCGACCATGTCGGGCAGCAGCAGTTCGCGCTGCTGCGGCGTACCGAAGGTCGCGACGGCGTAGCTCGTCATGGTGTGGACCGACAGGCCGACACCGACCGACATCCAGGCCGAGGCGATCTCCTCGAGCATTTGCAGGTAGACCTCGTACGGCTGCTCGGCGCCGCCGTACTGCTCGGGATAGGGCAGGCCGAGCAGGCCGGCCTTGCCGATGGTCCGGAACGCTTCCCGAGGGAACGACTCGGTCTCCTCGGCCTTGGCGGCGTACGGCGCGAGCTCGTGCTCGCACAGGTCCCGCACGAGAGCCAGCAGATCGGTGGATTCCTCGGTCGGCAACAAGCGATCGACAGCCATCACGCACCCCTCTCAGTGGCTTGCCGAAATGATACTCCGCTTGATACTGAAGACCAAAGTTCCGTATCGTTCTATGCTGTCTCGATATGACAACAGTCGTCCCCGGGCGCCGCACGCGCAGGCAGTCCGAGCTGCTCGACCGGCTCCTGTCCCTGTTCCTCACCCAGGGCTTCAGCCGGTTCACCCTGGATGACCTGGCGGCCGAGCTGCGGTGCAGCAAGACAACCCTGTACGCGCTGGCGCCGAGCAAGGAACAGCTCGCCGTCGAGGTGGTGAAGCACTACTTCAAGAACGCCACCGCCGAAGTCGAATCCGCGGTCGCCAAGCAGACCCGGCCCGACCGCCGGATCGCGGCGTACCTGAACGCTGTCGCGGACGCGCTCCGGCCGGCCAGCCGGACCTTCCTGGACGACGTGGCGACCTTCGCGCCGGCCAGGTCCGTGTACGAGCGGAACACCCGGATCGCGGCCGACCGGGTCCGGACGCTGATCGAGGACGGGATCGCCGACAAGGCGTTCCGGCAGGTCGACATCGGCTTCGCGGCGGAGATGGTCGCGCACACCATGCAGGCGATCCAGCGCGGCGACATCGCCCGCCGGACCGGCCTGTCCGACGCCGAGGCCTACCGCGAACTGGCGTCCTTCGTGCTCCACTCCCTCCGCCACGACTGACCCAGTCGATCGCGTGGACGGATGCAGCCTCCACTCACTACGCCTTCCCCTGACACCCAGAACTTGCTGTAGTCGATAGCGTGGGGCGGATGCAGCTGAAGTTGGGGCCGTTGCTCCGGTACGTCGACGAGACGCGGGCGACCGTGTGGGTCGAGACCGACGAACCGTGCACGGTGGAAATCCTCGGGCACCGGGCGCCGACCTGGACGGTGCACGGGCATCACTACGCCCTGGTGCTGATCGAAGGATTGACGCCGGCGAGCGAGACGCCGTACGAGGTGCGGCTGGACGACTCGCAGGTCTGGCCGCTCGCGGACAGCCCGTACGGACCGAGCGTGATCCGGACGCCGCGGGCCGACGGGAGCTTCCGGCTGACCTTCGGATCCTGCCGCAGATCGGCGCCGTTCGACGAGCAGGGCTTCAAGGATTTCGGCCCGGATGCACTCGTCGCACTGGCCGAGCGGATGGCCGGCGGCGAGGCGGAGCGCCCTGACGCGGTCCTGCTGCTGGGCGATCAGGTGTACGCCGACGACCCGTCGGACGCAGTACTGGCCAAGCTCAGGGCGGCACACGGTGGGCGGCAGGGATCCGAGGTGGCCGACGAGATCGGCAACTTCGAGGAGTACACCTGGCTGTACGACGATGCGTGGCTGACCCCTGCGGTCCGCTGGCTCTTCTCGACGGTGCCGTTGTGCATGCTGCTCGACGACCACGACCTGCGGGACGACTGGAACACCTCACTGAGCTGGCGCCGCTGGGTCACCGCGCAACCGTGGTGGCACGACCGCGTCGTCGGCGCCTACGCGTCGTACTGGGTCTATCAGCACCTCGGCAACCTCTCACCGGAGCAACTCGAGAAGGACCCCACGTACGCCGCGATGCGGGCGCTCGACGACGAGGACGAACGCAGTTCCTACCTGGACGCGTTCGCGTGGGAGGCCGACGACGACCCGGCTTCGACCCGCTGGAGCTTCTACCGCGACTTCGGCGCCCGCTCGAAGGGCGTCCGGCTGGTCGCGATCGACTCGCGCTGCTCCCGGGAGCTCCAGCCGGAGAAGCGGGCGATGGTCGACCAGCACGAGTGGGAGTGGGTCCGCCGGCACACGGTCGGCGCCACCCAGCCGATCAACCACCTGCTGCTCGCCTCGACGCTGCCGTTCCTGCTCGCGCCCGGTCTGCATCACCTGGAGGGCTGGAACGAGGCGGTCGCCTCCGGCGCCTGGGGACATCGGGCCGCCGACGTCGGCGAGAAGATCCGGCAGGAGATGGATCTGGAGCACTGGGCGTCGTTCCGGAACTCGTTCGACGACGTGACCGACCTGCTCACCGACCTGGTCCGCGGCGAGAATCCGCCGGCGTCGATCCTGATGCTGTCGGGCGACGTGCACTGCAGCTACCTGGCCGAGGCCGAGCTCGCCGCGGTCGATCACCCCGGTACTGCGATTCGCCAGCTGACGATGTCGCCGTTCCGGAACCCGATCGGCCGGCATATCCAGTTGGCGAACAAGCTGCTCGACACCTGGTGGATGACCGCGTTGCTGCACAAGCTGGCCCGGTCGGCGGGGGTGCGTGACGTCGCGGCCCGCTGGCGGACGGCGTACGGGCCGTGGTTCGGGAACGGTGTGATGACGGTCACAGCCGCCGACGACCGATGGCTGATCGAAGTCGACCATGCCGCACTCTCCGGGGATCGGCAGATCCTGCGGCGGACCGTGGAGCACGGAGGATAACCCTTACGCTCTGGATTGAGACGTTTACTTTGTGACAACTTCCGGTAGGTTTCATCACGGTTAAGTCAAGGACGCACCCGCCCCGAGCGCGTCCTCATCGTGAGGAGGCTGAACCGTGAAGTTCATCCAGATCCGACGTACCGCAGCAGTGCTGGCCGCAGCAGGCCTGGCAGCAACCACCGCCCTGATGGCCACTCAGGCGACGGCCGCCCCCGTCGACCTGTCCAAGGTATCGGCGGGCAGCATCACCTCCACCCTGAGCAAGGACGCGTCGATCCCGGGTACCGCCTGGGTGACGCTCCCCGACGGCCGCATCATCGTGTCGTACGACGACACCGTGACGGGTTCGAAGCTGAACTCGCTGACCGGCGTCACCAAGCAGTTCGGCAGCCGGATCACGCTGGAGAAGATCTCCGGCAAGCTGAGCAAGCGGATCGCCGGTGGCGACGCCATCTACGGCGGCCAGTACCGCTGCTCGCTCGGCTTCAACGTCCGCAGCGGCAGCACGTACTACTTCCTGACCGCCGGCCACTGCGGCAACATCGCCTCCACCTGGTACTCGAACTCCGGCCACACCACGACGCTGGGCACCACCTCCGGTTCCAGCTTCCCCGGGAACGACTACGCGATCGTGAAGTACGCGAGCTCGTTCACCAACCACCCCGGCACGGTCGACCTCTACAACGGGTCGTCCCAGGACATCACCTCGGCCGCGAACGCCTTCGTCGGTGAAGCCGTCAAGCGCAGCGGCAGCACGACCGGCGTACACAGCGGCTCGGTCACCGGCACCAACGCCACGGTGAACTACGCCGAGGGCTCGGTCTCCGGTCTGATCAAGACAAACGTCTGCGCCGAAGGCGGCGACTCCGGCGGCTCGCTGTTCGACGGGACGAAGGCACTTGGCCTGACCTCCGGCGGCAGCGGCAACTGCTCGTCCGGTGGCACCACGTTCTTCCAGCCGGTCACCGAGGCCCTCTCGGTCTACGGCGTCAGCGTCTACTGATCGATCGTCGGAACCCCCTGCTCTGGCAGGGGGTTTCTGCACCTACAACGTCAAGGTCTACTGAGCACCAACCCCTCTGTCGTCCCCGCCCGCATCTAGGGGGTTAGGACAGTACGCCGGGACCTCGGACAGGAAATAACATGTCCGAGGTCCCGCCTAGTTGTGCTGACCCCCGCGATGTGGTTATCCACCCCGGGCAGATCAGGCGGCCGGCGAGACGGGTCCGGCTGCATCTTCTCTGGTGTGAACAAGAGATTGACGACGATCGCCGCCGAGCGAGGCGGGTGGTTCAGCCGGGCCGACGCGCTGGCGGCGAATTACAGCGACAGCCAGATCCGGCTCCGGCCGAGGACGAAACAGTGGAGGCGGCTCTGCAGAGATGTGTACGTCGAGACCAAGGCACCCCCGGACGGCGAACTCCCATGGGAGCGCACCAGCCGATTCCATCTCCTGATGGCCCACGCGGTGATGCAGCGAATGACTGGTGACGTTCTGCTCAGTCACCAGTCGGCGACGCTCGTGCACGGCCTGCCGACCTGGGGCATGGGCTTCGGACGGGTGCAGGTGACTCGAGCAACCGGCCGGGCCCGATCCGATCGATCCGTGCAGGTCCACCGATCGGCACTCGGGCCGGACGACATCTGCGAGCTGTCGGGCCTCCGCCGGACCACCGCCGCTCGGGCGGTGGCCGAGACCACGTGTACGACCTCCTACGAGGTCGGAGTCGCGCTGGCCGATGCCGCTCTGCAAAAAGGGCTGGTGACGAAGGACCAGCTGATCGAGATGGCAAAGCGAATCCAGCACTGGCCAGGAGCACCGGCAGCGCGAGCCGCGGCCGAGTTCGCCGATGGCAAGAGCGAATCCGTCGGTGAGTCCCGCCTTCGAGTGCTGATGGCCAATCGCGGATTACCCGAGCCGGAGCTCCAGGTGGAGATCCGCGACATCGGCGGACGCCTTCTCGGACGGGTCGACTTTCTGGTGCAAAAATCTCTGATCGTCGAGTTCGACGGAGCCCGCAAGTACGGGTCTGCGAAGGATCTGGTCGCCGAAAAGTGGCGTGAGGATCGCCTACGAGAGAGAGGGTACGGCGTCATCAGAGTCGGCTGGCCGGACCTGGACCTGCCCGACATCACCGGCCGAAGACTTCACCAGGCGCTAGCGAGATCCGCTGCCTGACCCAGCCTTGAACAACAGACCGGCACCTAGAACACGTTATTTCCTGTCCGAGGTCCCGGTTCGGTGTTCAAGCCTGATCTCGGCGGCCTTCATTCTCCATCGACTGCGAAGTGCCGACGCGCAGTCCTCGAAGGCACCGATAACCTCGGCGACGGAGAGCGCGGTGCGCTCCCCGTCGTCGGTTGCGAGACTCCAAGTGTTCGTCCGAGCCTCGATGATCGGGTCGGCCGGGTCGAACACCAGTTCCTCTTCCGCGACCTGCCGGATGTGCGCGGTCAGCAAATCACTGGCCGCGGCGGCGGGAGATTTCGTAGAGGGCTACGCCGGTGGCGATGCCGGCGTTGAGGGACTCGGTGCTGCTGGTCATCGGGATGGAGACGATGATGTCGCAGTTCTCCCGGACCAGGCGGGCCAGGCCTTTGCCTTCGCTGCCGACGACCAGGACGATCGGGTCGGTGGCTGCCTGCAGGTCGGGGAGTTCGATCTCGCCGCCCATGTCGAGGCCGACGATCAGCAGGCCGGCGTCCTTGTAGGACTTCAGCGCGCGGTTCAGGTTCGTGCAGCGGGCGACCGGGATCCGGGCCGCGGCACCCGCGGAGGTCTTCCAGGCCGACGCCGTCATCGACGCCGTACGCCGCTCCGGCACCACCACGCCTTGGGCCCCGAACGCTGCCGCGGACCGGGTGATCGCACCCAGGTTGCGCGGGTCCGTCACACCGTCGAGCGCCACGATGAGCGGCACCTGGTTCGCGTCGTACGCGATCCGGAGCAGATCGTCCGGGTGCGCGTACTCGTACGGCGGGATCTGGACGGCGAGGCCCTGGTGGGCGCCGTGGCTGGTGAGCCGGTCCAGCTCGATCCGCGGCACCTCCAGCAGCGAGATGCCGTGCTCGACGGCGATCAGCAGCGCCTCTCGCAGCCGGGCGTCCCGCTCGGTGCCCTCGGCTACATAGAGCGCGCTGACCGGCACGCCGGCGCGGAGCGCCTCGACGACCGGGTTGCGGCCGTACACCCACTCGACCGTGGCGTCGGTGTCCTTGCGGTCGGGGCGACGGCCGGTGGTGCGCTTCTCGGCGCGCTCCTTGGCCTTCGCCCGCTTGTGCGCTGGGTGCTTGGTGCGGTCGACCGCCTTCGGCGTCGGGCCTCTGCCTTCGAGCCCCTGCCGGACCCGGCCACCGGACCCGGCGGTCGGGTTGCCGCGCTTCTTGCGGATCGCGCCCTTGCGTTGACTACTGCCTGGCACTTCAGTTTCCTTCGGTTGATTCGGGCTTGGCGATCGTCCAGCGAGCGCCCTGTGGGGTGTCCTCGATCACGACGCCGAGCGCCTTGAGCCGGTCGCGGATGTCATCCGACGCGGCATAGTCCTTGCGTTCGCGGGCTGCCTGCCGCTGGTCCAGCAGCGCCTTCACCAAGCCGTCGACCACCTCGGTGAGCTCCTCGCTGCCACCGGCGCGGGAGGCCCACGGCTCGGCCAGCGGGTCGAGACCCAGCACGCCGAGCATGGCCCGCACGGCGGCCAGATTCTCTTGCAGGGCAGGAGAATCGCCATCGGCGACCAGCTTGTTGCCGTCCCGCACAGTGTTGTGCAGCACGGCGACCGCGGCCGGTGTCCCGAGGTCGTCGTCCATCGCGGCGGCGAACGCCTGCGGCACGTCAGCGGCCGGCTGCACACCGCCGGTCACCTCGGTCGCGCGTCCGAGGTACCCCTCGATCCGCTGGAAGCCGGTCGCGGCTTCCTCGAGTGCGCCCATCGAGAACTCGACCACCGAGCGGTAGTGCGAGCTGACCAGGTAGTAGCGCAGCTCGATCGGCCGGACCTGCTCGACCACGTTCCGCACGACGGCGCCGTTGCCGAGCGACTTCGACATCTTCTCGCCGGCCGCGGTGACGAGCGCGCTGTGCATCCAG
This sequence comes from Kribbella qitaiheensis, assembly GCF_014217565.1. Lineage (NCBI taxonomy): Bacteria > Bacillati > Actinomycetota > Actinomycetes > Propionibacteriales > Kribbellaceae > Kribbella > Kribbella qitaiheensis. Next base: position 5,339,635 of record NZ_CP043661.1, on the reverse strand, counting down.
AACCGGGCGAACTTCTGTCCGACCGCCGTCGACTGGGCCAGTTCGTTCTCGTGGTGCGGGAAGCGCAGGTCGAGGCCGCCGCCGTGGATGTCGAACTCGTCACCCAGGTACTTGCCGGCCATCGCGGAGCACTCCAGGTGCCAGCCGGGCCGGCCGCGGCCCCACGGCGTCGGCCAGGAGGCCGTCCGCGGGGTGCCCTCGGTGTAGCCCTTCCACAGCGCGAAGTCGCGCGGGTCGCGCTTGCCGCGCGGGTCCGCGTCCTCGGCCGCTTCCATGTCCGCGATCCGCTGGTGCGAGAGCTCGCCGTACGCCGGCCACGACTTCACGTCGAAGTACACGTCGCCCGAACCGTCCGGAGCCGCGTAGGCGTGCCCCTTCTCGATCAGGTCGCCGATCATCTCCACCATCTCGGGGATGTGACCGGTGGCGCGCGGCTCGTACGTCGGCGGGCGGCAGCCCAGCACGTCGTACGCCCAGTGCAGTTCGCGCTCGAACTCGTAGGCGTGGGCCCACCACGGGACGTCCCGCTCGGCGGACTTGGCGAGGATCTTGTCGTCGATGTCGGTGACGTTCGCGATCACGGTGACCTCGTACCCGGAGCGCTCGAACCAGCGCCGGAGCACGTCGAACACGATCTCCTTGTAGATGTGTCCCACGTGCGGGGCACCCTGCACCGTCAGCCCACAGTGGTAGATCCCGACCTTGCCCGGCTGGACCGGTTCGAAATCCCTCACTGCTGCTGTCGCGGTGTCGTACAAGCGAAGTGTCACCGATCAAGGGTAACGGTGATCAGAGAGTGCTCTTGACAATTATCCCCAGGTCGGTCACTGGGCCGGGCTGCCCGGCTGCCGGTACGGTGCTGCCCCAGGAGGACGCCTTGTCGAACGAGCAGCCGTACGGCGGCCAGCAGCCGCCTTACCAGGGGCCACCCCAGCAATGGGGCGCACCGCAGTACCCGCCCACACCCCCGCAGTACGGCGGTGGTGGCCCGCAGTACCCGCCACCCGCTCCGCAGTACGGCAGTCCGCAATACGGCGGACAGCAGTACGGCGGTCAGCCCCAGTACGGCGGTCAGCAATTCGCCGGGCCGCCTCCTGGCGGGCCTGGGTTCGGCTGGGGGCCTGGCGGTCCGCAGCAGCCCAAGAAGAAGAGCAAGGGCTGGCTCGTGATCCCCGTGGTGCTGGTGATCGGAGTCGTCGGCCTCTGGGTGGCCGGGGTGATCAGCAAGAACCACCAGGCCGACAACTACGCCGACCCGCAGCCGACGTACACCAGCACCACCGACCCCACCAACGGCCCCACCAACGGCCCGACCGACGAGCCGACCGTGCAGCCGACAGGCACCGGGTCCACGGAGCCCGTGCCGACCAAGACCTCGCCGCCTCCGCCGCGCAAGCCCACGCCGTACGAGGTCGTCAGCAGGAGCAAGTTCTACCGGACTGGCGTGCAGCCGGGGATCGGCTGCCGGGAGTCCGGCGCCCGGGCGACCACCTTCGCCAACGCGATCAAGTACTACGCGGTGGTGAAGGCCTGCGCCGACAAGGGCTGGCCGCGGCAGGTCCGCTCCGGCGGCTCGACGTTCACGCCGCCGAAGACGATCGTGATCTCCGGTCAGGTGCAGTCGCCGTGCGGCGGTAACGCACCCAGCTCCTACTACTGCGGTGCGAACCAGACGATCTACATGGCCGGCGCGCTGGACGTGCAGCGGAACAAGCAGTACCGCGGCGCTCAGAACCAGGCCTTGCTCCGGGCCGGGATGTCGTTCACCGTCGCGCACGAGTACGCGCACCACATCCAGGAGCTGACCGGGATCCTCGACGCGTCCGACACCCTGGGCTACGCGACCGGGACGACCGCCGGGAGATGGGAGGCGAGCCGGCGACTGGAACTGCAGGCGAGCTGCCTGGGCGGGGTGTTCCTGGCCGCGAACAAGGCCAGCTATCCGTTCACCGGCCTGATGAAGTCGGGGCTGGACTACTGGACCAACAACTCCGGTGACGAGGCCGACCCGAACGGCGAGCGGATCCACGGCACGATGAAGAACCACGGTTACTGGTTCCACCGCGGCTACAACAGCCGCAACATCGCCGCCTGCAACACCTTCCTCGCCCCCAGCTCGCAAGTGTCCTGATCCCGGCCAGGGAACCCCCCGAAAGCTAGGGTGCTGACCCGAGGAGGAACCTTGTCGAACCAGCACCCGTACGGCGGCCAGCCGCCGTACCAGGGGCCGCCCCAGCAGTGGGGCGCGCCGCAGTACCAGGGCCCGCAGCAGCAGTTCGGTGCACAAGGCGGACCTGGCGGACCGCAGTACGCCGGTACGCCGTACGCCGGGCCACAGCAGTACCCAGGCCCGCAGTACGGCGGACCCGGTGGACCCGGGTTCGGCTGGGGACCGGGTGGGCCGCAGCAGCCCAAGAAGAAGAGCAAGGGCTGGCTCGTCCTCATCCCCCTCATGCTGGTGGCAGTGGTCGGCCTGTGGATCTTCGGTGTCGTCAACAAGCACAACCGGCTGAACGACCACGACCACACCTCACCGGAGCCGACGTACTCGTACAGCCCCAGCACTGACCCGTCGGACGAGCCCACCGAGGCTCCGACCACGACCGAGCCCACCGAGGCCCAGCCGACGACCACCGCTCCCCAGCCGACCAAGACGACCCCACCACCGCCGCGGCAGCCCACGAGCTACGAGGTCGTCTCCCGGGACCTGTTCTACCGGACCGGCACCCAGCCGGGGACCGGTTGCCGGCTGCCCGCCGCCAACGCCTCGAGTATCGCCGGCGAGACCGCCTTCAACCGTGCCATGAAGGCCTGCCTGGATCGCGCCTGGGCCCGGCAGGTCCGGCTCGGCCGGGACGTCTTCCGGCCGGCGAACGTGATCACCATGAACGGCGGCGGCCAGACGCCCTGCGGGGGAAGCTCGGGCCGCTCGCACTACTGCGACTCCAACGGGACCATCTACATCGACGGTCGCTCCGACGTGCAGAACTACAACAACAGCAGAGTCTCGAAGATGTGGGTGCGGGTGCACATGGCCGACACCATGGCGCACGAGTACGGCCATCACCTGCAGAACCTGACCGGTATCAGCGACGCGTTCGCCGAGCTCTGGTACGCCGCGCCGACCAAGGCCGCGCAACTCGAGATCAATCGCCGGATGGAGATCCAGGCGACCTGTCTGTCCTCGGTCTTCCAGGGCGCGAACAAGGCGACGCTGCCCGTCTCGAGGGCCTACAAGAACGAGTACAACTTCATCTCGCACAACTCCGGCGACGAGTGGGACACCCAGCGGACGCACGGCAGCAAGGTGGTTCAGCCCTACTGGATGAACCGGGGCTTCAACAGCCGCAACGTCGCCCAGTGCAACACCTTCATCGCGACCTCCGACAAGGTCCGGTAGATACTCACAATCTTTTTTGGATTGATGGTTATTTCTTACTGAACCCGGGTAAAACCTCCGCTGAGCGCTCTGTCCGCCCCTCATCGCTCTGTGGAGGTTCCTCGTGAAATCCCTCGTCACGGGTGCTGCCGTCACGCTCGGCCTGCTCCTGGCCCCGCTTGCCGGCACCACCCTCGCCAGCGCCTCACCCGTCCCGCAGGATCCAACCGCCAGCCCTGCCCAGCACCAGCCGACAGCTGAGGCCCGGCAGCACGGCATCACCAAGGCAGGCGAAGCCTTCATGGGCTGGCGCCAGCCCACCACCGCCGCCGGCCCGGGCCGTGATGGCTCCCGCCGCCTCGGTCGAAGGCATCGACGTCTCCAGCCACCAGGGCAACGTCGACTGGGCAGCGCAGTGGAACGCCGGCAAGCGGTTCGCCTACTCGAAGGCAACCGAAGGCAACTACTACTCCAACCCGTACTTCGCCCAGCAGTACAACGGGTCCTACAACGTCGGGATGATCCGCGGCGCCTACCACTTCGCCACCCCCAACGACTCCAGCGGCGCCAACCAGGCGAACTACTTCGTCGACCGTGGCGGCGCCTGGTCCCGGGACGGCCGGACACTGCCCGGAGCCCTCGACATCGAGTACAACCCTTACGGCGCAACGTGTTACGGGCTGGGCCAGGCATCGATGGTCAACTGGATCCGGGATTGGCTCAACACCTACAAGTCCCGTACCGGCCGCGATGCCCCGATCTACACGAACCTGGACTGGTGGACCCGCTGCACCGGCAACAGCAGCGCGTTCAGCAGCACCAACCCGCTCTGGGTGGCGCGGTACGCGTCGGCACCGGGCACGCTGCCCGGCGGCTGGGGCTACAACACCATCTGGCAGTACAGCTCCACCCCGATCGACCAGGACCGCTTCAACGGCGACCAGACCCGCTTGGTTGCCCTCGCCAACGGATAACACCGTTACGTCCGAAGAACTGGAGCACACGTACCTCCGGTTCTTCGGACGTAAGCAGCGAAGAGGGTGGCGCCTCGCTTGTTTTATTGGGTTGCTGGCGTCCCATAGGCTCGGAAGGGTGACCTACCAGCTGCCGATCGAGACTGACCGTCTGACCCTTCGCCGCTACCTTGGATCCGACTACGACGACCTGCTGAAGTTGCAGTCGAACGAGGACGTCACCAGGTTCCTGTTGTACGACCCGAAGACGCCCGAGCAGGTCCGCGAATCCCTGGCTACCCGGCTGATCGACGTACCGATGGATACCGACGGCCAGGCGCTGACGCTTGCCGTGATCCTGCGGGAGACCGGCCAGCACCTCGGCGAGGTGACCCTGTTCGTCCACAGCATCGAGAACAACACCGGCGAGATCGGGTTCGTGTTCCACCCGGACTCCCACGGCAAGGGATACGCGGCCGAGGCATCCGTCGAACTGCTCCGGCTCGGCTTCGACGAGCTCGGGATGCACCGGATCATCGGCCGGCTGTGGGCCCACAACACCGGCTCGGCGAACCTGCTGAAGCGCCTCGGTCTCCGCGAGGAAGGGCGTTTCGTCAAGGCCGAGCTCTTCCAGGGCGAATGGGCCGACGGGCAGATCTTTGCCATGCTCGCGGAGGAATGGCAGCACCGCTCTTCCGGAGGCGGGCTTGATCCGACGCCTCTCGAAAGTAATTGACGAAGAATTTCTTCATCGCGGCACGCGTTCACCGCGACAGGGTGCGGCGGCGGGTCTACCGTCGAAAGATGATCGCCGCCCGCCCAATCACCACCCTGATCACCGGTCTCGTCGTCCTGGCTCTCAGCGCTCTCACGACAGGCACGAGCACCGCCGCCAAGTCGCCGGAACGCGAGATCGGCTACCGCGCCTGGACGTCGTCCGCCGACTTCCTGGCCGGCACCCGGACCGGCACCACCGTCGCCGACGGCGCCCTGACCTTCGGATCCGCCACCGGCAGTACGGCGTACGTCGACCCGTTCGGCGACGGCACGGCCAAGACCTACGAGCAGGCCAGTTGGGTCTCGCCCGAAGTGCGCCCCGGTTTCGGCCTCACCGAACTGGTCGCCTCCTGGAACGCCACCACGCCGGCCGGGACCTGGATCGAAGTCGCCGTGTCGGGTCACTCCGACCAGGGCGCCACCACCAAGTGGTACGTGCTCGGCCGCTGGAACAACGGCGACGACACAGCCGCCGGTGACATCCACCGCACGTCACTAGGCGGCCAGCGCGACACCACTGGCGACGTGTCCGTCGACACCTTCGTAGCCCGCCCCGGCCGCTCACTGGACCGCTGGCGCCTCAAGGTGACCCTCTACCGCCTCGCAGGCACGACAAGCGCCCCTGTACTGCGATCCGTCGGCGCTATGGCGTCCCGTCTGCCGTCGGACGCGACGGTGCCGGTCAGTCCTCGCGGAGGCGCCTGGGGACGCGTGCTCGCAGTACCGACGTACTCGCAGGAGACACACATCGGGCAGTACCCGCAGTGGGACGGCGGTGGCGAGGCCTGGTGCTCCGCGACGTCCACGGCGATGGTGCTGGACTACTACGGCGCTGGGCCGACTCCGGCGGAGACAGCCTGGGTGGACCCGGCGTACGCGGATCCACAGGTCGACCACTCCGCCCGCTCGGTCTTCGACTACGACTACGACGGCGCCGGCAACTGGCCGTTCAACGCCGCGTACGCCGGTACGCGCGGCCTGGACGCCTTCGTCACCCGGCTGCGCTCCCTCACCGAGGCGGAGCAGTTCATCAAGGCCGGCATCCCGTTGGTGGCGTCCCTGTCGTTCGAGAAGGACGAGCTCCCCGGCGCCGGCTACGGCACGAACGGCCACCTGATGGTCATCGTCGGCTTCACCATCGACGGCGACGTCATCGTCAACGACCCGGCCTCACACCTGATCAAGAGCAACGACGAGGTCCGCACGGTCTACAACCGCCAAGCCTTCGAGAACGCCTGGATCCCTCACTCGGGCGGCATCGTGTACGTCATCCACCCCACCACCAAGCCACTGCCCCCGCACCCCGCCCAGGCGAACTGGTAGCCCCCCAAACGGGAACCGCCCGCATGCCGGGGGCGGCGTACGGGCGGTTCCCCCTCTCAAGCCCAGAAACCAGATTCTGCTTGGGCGGCGCCCAGCGAGGTGGTTGTCGGCCGTACAGACCGGCTCAGCGCGTGAAGAGCGCGCCCGTGAGGTTCGTGGTGAGGTTGCGGAGGGAGTCGGGAAGGTACTGGAGGTGCCAGCCCCGCGGCCCGCGGTACCAGTGGAAGCCCTCGTCCTCGTCGTCGTCCACGTCCGTGGCGACCAGGGCGTCGATCCAGCGCTCCGAGCCACCGAGTACGACGGCGTACGGGAGTGCCCTGGAGCAGAGTTCGGCGTGCTGGTCGGTGGGGAGTTCACTGACGTCCATCTCAAGCAGCTCACCGCGGATCGCGGCGACCTGACCGAGAACCCGACCGGCGGCAGGCGCCTTGGCCGGCATGTGGCGGCCAATGACCAGCAGGCCGACGCCGACCGCGGTGATGGCGAGGCCGAGCAGACCCCAGCTGCTGAAGAGCGCCAGCACGAACGTGGCGACGACACCGACAACAGTGACCGCGATCCCGATCGTGGCCCACAGCGACCGGGTGCGGTCGGGACGCTCGGTGAACCAGCCGCGCTTGACGACGCCGTCGTACAGGGCGTCCTGCACCTGGCTGAGACCGGCCCGGACCTGCTTGCCGAGCTCGGAGACCAGCACCGAATCGGAGTCGCCGAAGATGGCGCGGATCAGGACGTTCTCGTAACGCTGGAGTTCCTCCGACGGCGCTCCGGCGACGCGCTTGAGCTCCCAGTCGGGGCGCGAGTACTCCGACTCGTGCTCCAGCTCGGTGATCGTGAGGTGGCCGCGGACGGCCAAGTCGATGATCGTCGCGGTCACGTCGACCGGGTCGATCCGCTCGTCGATCAGGGTGCCCACCTCACCCGGCCGCAGGTTGGCGGGCGGGGTGAAGTCGATCCTGGTGTCCTGGCCGAGGCTGAACAACGATGCCGGTACTACGCGGCGCGGGTCGACCTGGTCGCGACCGCGCAGGCGGTAGAGCGCGAGCAGCGCACCCGCGCCGAGGAGCAGCACCAGCAGCGCGGTGATCAGCTGCGCGGTGTCGGTGGAGAACGCCCGCTTGAACGTCTTGCGGTACTCCACGATCGTGTTCGAAGCGATCTCGCCGTCGGGGAAGCCGACCGTCATCCGGACCACGTTGCCGGGCGGCAGGCCCTGCTGGCGGAAGGTAGGACCAGCCGTCTCGCCGATCTGGGCGAGCGTGCACGGGGTGTTGCTGTCCAGCGCGCCGGCGGTGCACGAGACGTGCGAGACCTCGGGCGTGCTGAAGACAATGTTCGCGTCCTGGATCGTCAGGTTCACGCCGGTGAGCGGGGCGAACCGCACCTCGGTGCCGTTCAGCACCTTCGCGACCGCGCCGCGGACGGTGTAGGTGAAGTCCAGCTGGGTGTCCCCGGAGACGTCGGCCACCGCGATGGAGGTGACGTCGCCCTTGACGGACAGCTCGCTCTTGCGCACCTGGCCGCCGGACTTGACCTCGAGGTCCTCGACCTTCTGCACGTGGTCGACGGCGTCGGCGAGGTGATCGCGGGTGACGACGAACCGGGTGAAGGTCCCGGTCACGTTGCTCAGCTTCCACGACTCGGAGACCTTGAGCAGGCCGTCGCGTTCGACCCGGATCTCACTGTCGAAGTTGGTCACCACCGGGTCGGCGGAGCTGCCAGCACCGGTCGCACCGGCCTGGACACCGGTCATGGCCAGGAAACCGAGGGCACACAGGGATACCCCGAGCAGACGTAGACGCATCGCCCAATCACACCGTATCGAGAGGGTCAGGGTGAAATCGGCCCGTTGCCACCGGGCCCCTGCCCGGCGACCGGGTGGCCGCGGCAGGTCGTACTGCGTCGCGCCGCGGCTGACCGTGGCGCTTCGACACGGGGCACCATACCGCGACTCATGCCCAACGCAACGGTCTCCGCCCCGGCAGCCCGGACGGGGTGAGCGATGAGACCGGGGGAAGGTGACAGGCGGAGTTGAGCCGGCGGCCCTGACGGGGTGAGGGGCGGAGCTGAGCCGGGACTCAGATAGCGTCGGCCTCCGTGCGGCCGCGCCCCGGGCCGTGCCTGGCGTCCATTCGCGGGGCAGTGGAGCGCGAGTGTCCGACAACCAGTGGGGCCCACCCGGGCAGTACCCGCAGCAGCCACCTCAGGGCGGCTACCCACCGCCGCCCGGTCAGGTGCCACCGCCCGGACCGTTCGCGCCGCAGCCCTGGCAACCGCAGTACGGCGGGAGCGTGCCGCCCGGCCCGGGCCAGAACCTGCCGCACGGACTCGGCTGGGGTGCACAGCCCGGAGGCCCGCGGCCCCCGAAGAAGAGCCCTGCCAAGGCGATCCTGTTCGTGGTCGGCGGCCTGGTCGGAGCGGTGATCCTGCTGTCGGTCGTCTCCGGCTTCCTGAAGCACAACAGCAGCTCGGGCCGGTGACATCCCGGCCTACACGCCCACCTCCGACCCGAGCTACACCCCGACGTACGACCCGACGTCGTACGAGTCGCCCACGGACGGACCGTCGCAGCCGACCACGGCACCGACGACGACTGAGCCGACCACCACCGAGCCCACCGTGACCAGGCCGACCGCGCCACGGACGTCGACCACACCACCGGTGAAGCGTGGGCCGACCGACTACGAGGTCGTCAGCCGGAACAAGCTCTACTCCAGCGGAGCGATGGCCTCGGTCGGTTGCAAGGAGTCCCGCGCTCGTCAGTCGACCGCCGCGGGCGCCACGGCCAACTACGTCCAGCTCCGCGCCTGCCTCAGCCGCGCCTGGGCGCCGTACGTCGAGCGGGCGGGCGGCACCTTCAGGGTGCCGAACCTGCAGCCCTTCAGCGGCACTGTTCAGTCGCCGTGCGGCTCCATGAGCGACACCGGCCCACCGTTCTACTGTGGCGACAACGACACCATCTACATGAACCTCAGCCAGGACGTGGGCTACTACAACAAGTTCCCCGAGAGCTACAACAAGGTCTGGGCCCGGATGTGGATGCTGCACCAGTTCGCCCACGAGTTCGGTCACCACGTGCAGAACCTGACCGGCATCCTCAAGGCCAACCACGACATGCGGTACGACGCTCCCAGCCGGGCCGCCGAGCTGGAGATGACCAGGCGGCTGGAGCTCCAGGCGTCCTGCTTCAGCGACGTCTTCATCGGCGCGAACAGGCGCACCTACCCGATCACCGGGCAGTCCTACACCCAGTGGGCATTCCTGATCGGCAACACCACCGATTACGGCGACGACCACGGTGACGCCGGCAACCACAAGTACTGGGCACTGCGGGGCTACCAGACCCGCAACCCGGCGGCGTGCAACACGTTCACCGCCACCTCAGGCAAGGTGAAGTAGCCCTGCGGCGGGGGTGCGCTGCACCGCGGGTGCAGACGAATAGTGGTCCTGGTGGTTAGCCTGGTCCCCCGGATCACGCCTTGTGTGTCTCGGGGGGATGAGGAACAACCGTGTCCAACCATGACTGGAGCGAGCCGCCAGGGCCGCACCCGCCGCCGGGGCCGCTGCCCGACGGCTCGATTCCGCTTTACGGCAGCTACCCGCTGCCGGGGATGCCGGGCGGCGATCCCGCATTGCCGGAGGTGGGCTGGGGTCCCGAGTTCGGCGGCGGCAGGATCAAGCACGGCGGACCGCGGACCAGGCGCCGCAAGACCGGCCTCGGGATCAGTCTGCTGCTGCTCGGCGGCGTCGCGGTGGCTGTCGTGATCGCCGCCTTCGCTCTGCGTAACGACGGGTTCACGGCTGTGGCACCGGTGCCAGGCGCTGGGCTGATTGGCCCGGCGGCTACTCCGACGGCGTCCCAGACCACGCCGGACAACCCGGACGACTCTCCCGGAACCCCGGGCGACGACGGGGCGTCCGAGGCCAGTATGAAAGTCGTCACCGCTGATGCGATCTACAGCACCGGAGCCCAGGGTTCGGTCGGCTGTCGTGAACCGCAGATCGCCCTGAGCACCGCGGGGGCGGTCAAGGCGTACTACGCGAACCTGATCGGCTGCCTGAACCGAGTCTGGTCCAGCAAGGTCGGGTCCGCCTCTCACACCTACACTGCACCCCGGGTGCTGTTCTGGTCCGGCCAGGTCCAGTCGCCTTGCACGGGTGGCTCGTCGGTCTCGTTCTACTGTGCCGCGAGCCAGACGATCTACCTGAAGTTCGAGGACGACGTCAAGCTGTGGACCCGCGCCTCCGACCCCGGCAACCGGGCGTTCGCGCGGATGTGGGTGACGTACACGGCAGGCCGTGAGTTCGCCCACCACGTGCAGCAGCTCACCGGCATCCTGCCTGCCGCCCAACAACTGAAGTACGACGCGCCTGACCACGACACGCAGCTCGAGCTGAGCCGCCGGGTCGAGCTGCAGGCGTCCTGCCTCGGCACCGCCTTCATGGGTGCCAACAAGACCTCGTACGGCATCAACGGTCTCGACCTGACGATCTATCGCAAGTATGTCGAGGCGCAGACCGGCGACGAGAACAACCGCGGCGGACCGCGGGACCACGGCGCGCGAGCCAGTCACCAGTACTGGGCCGCGCGCGGCTTCACCAGGTTCAACAGCGCCTATTGCAACACGTTCACGGCTTCGGCCAGCAAGGTCTCGTGAGGAGTATCGATGTCGGACAACTGGAATCCACCCCCGGGGCGGGACGAGCCGGAGCAGGAGGGCGAACAGCCCACCGAGCCGCCGGCCCAACCACCGTCCCGCCGGGATGGCCAGTCGCCCCTGTGGTGGACCGAGTCCGCCGAGAAACCAACGGAGTATCTACAACCCGGCCCCCCTGCGAGCGCCCCGCAGCCCCCGGCCTCTCCGACCACCCCCCAAACCGGCCCGCCCAACCGATCCACCCCGCAAGGTGGCCCGGGTAAGCCGGACCGCTCCACACCGCAGGGCGGCCCCAGCGCGCCTGACCGGCCCGCTCCGGGTGCTCCGAATCGCCCGAGCTCACAGGGCGGCTGGAACACACCGAACCAGCCCCCGTACGGCGGCCAGCAGGCGCCTCGGGGACAGCACGCCGGCCCGCCCAACCCGGCGGTCGACGGACCCACCGCTCGCCCCGGAGCCGACGGCCCCGCCACGGGCGGCACCACCAGCGGCGGACAAGCCGGCGGTGGCGAGCCCGGTCGTGGACAAGCCACTGGCGGACAAGCCGGTGGTGGACAGGCAGGCGGTGGACAGGCAGGCGGTGGACCTGGAAGCACAGGCCGGCCGGCAACTCCCCGGCACCAGGCTCCGACCGGCGCCAACCCTGCCAGCCCCAACCCGGGCGCAGCCGGCTCCACCGGCACCGGCTCGACGGGCACCCGCCCGGCTGGCACCGGCTCCGGCACCCCTGGCACTGGCTCAACCTGGCCTGGGCCGGCTAATGCCGGATCTCCAGCGCCCAGTAGCTCCACCTGGCCTGGCCCTACACCTGGCAACTCCGGGGCGCAGGGCGGTCCGACGTCGCAGAGTCCCTGGTCGACGACTCCGCAAGGAGGCAGCGGGCAGCCCAACCCATGGTCGGCCGCCGCCAATTCGTCGTACCCGCCGCAGGGTGGTCAGGCAGGCTTCCAGGGCTTCCCGCCCAACAACCCTCCCCAGGGTGGCCAGCCGAGCTGGCCGTACCCGCCGATCCCGATCCCGAAGCCCCCCGGCGCCGGCCGCCGGCGGAAGCCGCGCCGTAGTCCCAAGGGCCTGCTGATCGGCCTGGTCCTCGCCGTCCTGGTCGTCGGCTCCGGCGTCACTTACGCACTGCGCAACAACGGCGACGACACCAAGACGACCACCACGGAGACGCCGTCGGCCACGCCGTCCGAGACCCCCTCGCAGACGCCGTCGGAGAGCCCGACGCCTACTCCGACGCCGACGCCGACGCCGACACCGACTCCCAAGCCGAAGCCCCGCCAGCCCACGCCGTACGAACTGGTCGCGAAGAACAAGATCTACACCGTCGGCGCCCTGCAGGCCTCCAAGTGCACCGAGCCGCCGTACCGGCCGACCACCTTCGCGGCAGTAAAGGCGTACTACAACCGGATGCTGCCCTGTCTGAACAGGACCTGGTGGCTGGCGATGCAGAAGGCCGGGATGCCGTTCCGCGCGCCGCATGTGATCGTGTACGCCAACACGGTCAAGACGCCGTGCGGCACCGAGCGGGGCACCCGCGGTTTCTACTGCGGCGCCAACGAAGCGATCTACATGCCGTTCAACGTCGACTTCAACAACTACAAGGTCAACCCGATCTACACCCGCGCGTGGATGCTCAACACGTTCGCGCACGAGTACGGGCACCACGTGCAGCAGCTGACCGGGATCTTCGGCGCCTCCTTCGCCCGCCAGGCGACGATGGCCGACCCGAACCTGCGACTGCTGGAGAGCCGTAAGCGCGAACTGCAGGCGTCCTGCCTGGGCTCGGCCTACCTCGGCGCGGATGCGCAGTTCGTCCCACTCAAGGGCGAGTTGCTGACCAGCTGGAAGTTCGCCGTCGCCAACGCGGGTGACGAGTTCTCCAACCCGAAGGTGCGCGATCACGGCGCGAAGGTGAACCACAACTTCTGGTCCACCCGCGGTATCACCTACCGCGACCCGCGCTTCTGCAACACCTTCCTGTCGCCACCGCAGTTCACCTACTGAGCGAACAGAGAAGGCCCCCTGGGATATCCCAGGGGGCCTTCTCTACAAGGGGAATCAGAACAGTCGGCGCGCGTGTGACAAGGTGCCGCCGAAAGCGGTGACGAAGTTCGACAGCGACTCACCGATGTCGGACAGGTGCCAGTTCTCCGGGCCGGAGTACCAGCCGATCCCCGCATCCGGGTCATCGTCTTCGTCGGTCGCTGCGATCTCCTGCGCCCACTTCTCCGTCAGACCCAGTACTGCGGCGTACGGCAGGCAGCGGGACGCGAACTCCAGCCGGTGACTCTGCGGCAGGTCCGCCGACGTCTCGTTGCTCAGGTACGCCTGCAGCCCGCCCACACGACCCAGTACTGCGGCGCCGCGAGCCGTCCGCGCAGGTGCAACCTGCCCGGCCAGCGTCAACGCCGCCCCGGCAAGCATCACCGCGAACCCGACCAAGCCGAACTTGGTGACGATGGCCAGCACGATCGTCAGCACCACGCCCGTACCGAGCAGGACCAGGCCCGCTGTCGACCAGCGGTTCCGTACTGCGTCCGGGCGGCTCGCGAACCAGCCTTGCGTGACGACGTCGGCGTACAACTGCTCGCGGACCAGACCGAGTCGCGGCCGCAGTGACTGGCCGAGCGTGGACACCACGACCGTCTCCCCGTCGGCGAAAACCGCGTCCAGCAAGGCCTTCTCGTACGGCAGCAGCTCCGCGCCACCGGCGTTCAGCCGCCGGAGCCGCCAGTCCAGCTTGCCGAAGTGGGTCTCGCGCGCCAGCTCTTCGATCGTCAGGTATTTGCGGACCGCGAGGTCCAGCAGCGTGGCGGTGATGTCCACGACGTCGGCGGTCTCGTCCACGACAGTGCCGACCTGGCCCGGCCGGATGCCGTCGGGTGCCGCGAACTGCGGCCCGTCGGCACCGTCCAGAACCGGGCGCTCCGGCGGACCGGCGACGCTCTTGCCTGCGTCACGACCGCGGAAGAACCACAGCGCGGCAGCACCCAGCAGTCCGAGGCCCACCAGCAAGGCGCTCAGTCCAAGCGTCGAGGAGTCGACAGTGAAGGCGTGGCCGAGGGTCCAGCGGGTCTTGAACTGCGCATTGGGCTTGACCGTCGCCTGGTCGCTCAACCCGGTCAGGAAGGTCAGCCGGCCACCAGCCGGTACGCCGTCCTGCTCGATCTGCAGAGCCGCGTTCTCGGCAAGCTGCGACGACGTACACGGCATGCTCGAGCCGGCGCGGGCCTGCGAAGCAGGTCACCCAGGTGGCGAAGGGGACGTTGACCACCACGGTCGCCTTCGGGATCGGCGTACCGAAGCCCTGCACGATCGGCCAGCTCACCTCGCGGCCCTCGGTCGAGTCGGCGACCACGTTGTGCACCGTGTAGCTGTAGACGACCTTGGACTGGCCGGACACCTTGACGCTGATTTGCCGGCCGTTGTCGACCTCGGAGTTCTCCAGGCCGTCGGCGGGTTTGCCGTTCACCGTGGCCGACACATCGCTGATGTCGTAGCTGCGGTCCCGCTCGGCGTCCGAGCGGACCCGGTTGGTCAGGGTCCGGCGGAACGTGTCGCTTCCCGCGGTCAGGTCGACGGTCTCCTTGACCTGCAGGACCCCGTCTTTCGTCAGGGTGGCCTCGGCGGCATACCCGGTGATCTGGTCGTCCGCCGCCTGGGCGGGGACCGTGCCGAGGGCAACGAAAGCGGTCGCGAACGACACGAACAGGGCTGCCGGCAAGAGGCGGCGCTTCAGTGACATGGCACGAGAGTAGTCTCGTGCCGGTTCGACCTGCGAACCCTGCTGACCAGTACCGCGCGTGAAGAAGGGCCAACGAGACGTGAGCAACCCGTACGGGTACGACGGCCGTCCCCAGGACCGGCCGGCTCCCCCGCCCGGCGTACTGCCCCCACCGCAGGCTGTCCCGTGGCAGCAGGGCCCACCGCAGCAGTACCAGCAACCAGCGCCGTACCAGCAGCAAGGCGGTCCTCAGCAGGGCGGCCAGTACCCGCAGTACCAGCAGCCGGGCGGTCAGTACCCGCAGCAGGGTCAGCAGTACCCGGGCCAGTGGGCCCAGCCGTACTACGGCGGTCCCGGCAACTTCAACGGCTTCCAGCCCCAGCGCCGCAAGTCGGGCGCGGGCAAGTTCGTCCTGATCGGCTTCGTCGTCGTCGCGTTCCTCGGCATCACGCTGGCCGTGCTCGGCGTGATGCTGGGCGGTGGCACCGCCACCACCGCGGATCCGAGCGTGAGCGGTCCGTCCATCGTGCCGACGGCCACCACGAAGCCGCAGGAGGGTTCGGCCGAGGACTACCTGCTGAACAGCTCGCTCTACCAGGCCGGCGCGCTGGAGCAGATGAACTGTCCGGCCGAGAAGCTCGGTGACGGCAGCCTGGCCGCGCAGAAGCGCTACTACACCAAGCTGTTCAGCTGCCTCAACGACGCCTGGCGACCGGTCTTCGCCAAGATCGGCGAGAAGCAGCCGGACCCGGGCCTCGTCGTGTTCGACAAGCCCGTCACCACTCCGTGCGGAAGCTTCAAGCCGCTGTCCGGCCGGGTGCTGGCGTTCTACTGCTACGGCAACCACGTGATGTACACGGACGTGCTGCAGATGAACAAGGCGTTCGGCGCCAAGGAGGACCTGGCGTACCTGATGACGATCGCGCACGAGTACGGCCACCACGTCCAGGGCGTCAGTGGGCTGTTCTATGCGCGGGCCGTCTATCTGCAGGACCACCCGGACCAGAAGCTGGAGAGCTCTCGCCGCAACGAACTTCAGGCCTCCTGTCTGGGCGGTGTCTTCAGCAAGGCAGTGGCGAGGTCGTATCCGCTGACGAACCGGCTGAAGGAATTCGAGTACCAGGCCAGCAACAGCTTCGGCGAAACCTCGGACACTCCGGAGGACGAGCGCACGCACGGCCTGGCCACCAGCCAGGGCTTCTGGATCGAGAACGGCTTCAACGTCGGCGAGACCAAGGCCTGCAACACCTTCGCGGCCCCCGGCAACCTGGTGAACTGATTGCTTGCGTCCGAACAGCCGTGGGGTACGACCCTCGGTTGTTCGGACGTAAATGGTTGGTGTCCACGCTGCTCAGAGTTTCAGAGGAAGACAGCTGAGCGGCGTATCATCCGGCCGTGACGTTGCGACGGGGGGACAGCGCTCCGCCCGAGCGGACCTTGGTGGAGATCCTGCAGGCGACCGCGGTGAGCTTCCCGGATGAGCCGGCCCTCGACGACGGCGGCGTCAGCCTCAGCTACAGCGAACTACTCGCCCGGACAGCGAAGTTCGCCCGCCGGCTGACCGATCTCGGCGTCGGCCCCGGCGACCGGATCGGCGTCCGGATCTCGTCCGGTCACAACGACCTGTACGTCGCGATCCTCGGCACTCTGCAAGCCGGCGCGGCGTACGTCCCGGTCGACGCCGACGACCCCGAAGAGCGCGCCGAACTGGTCTTCGGCGAAGCCGGTGTCGCCGCGATCGTGACCGACGACCTGGAGCTCACCAGCACCCGCGCGGTACCGGTGCCGGAGCCGGACGACGACGGGTACTACGACTTCCCGTACTCCGCCCGGATGGACGGCCCCGATGCCCCCGACCGTCCTGGCACCGACGGGCCGACGCCGGACGACGACTCCTGGATCATCTTCACCTCGGGCTCGACCGGTCTCCCCAAGGGTGTCGCCGTCACGCATCGTTCGGCCGCCGCGTTCGTGGACGCGGAGGCCCGGATGTTTCTCCAGGCCGAGCCGATCGGCCCCGAGGACCGGGTACTGGCCGGACTGTCGGTCGCGTTCGACGCCTCCTGCGAAGAGATGTGGCTCGCCTGGCGGTACGGCGCCTGTCTGGTCCCGGCGCCGCGATCGCTGGTCCGCAGCGGGATGGACCTCGGGCCGTGGCTGGTCGCGCAGGGCATCACCATCGTGTCGACCGTGCCGACCCTGGCCGCGTTGTGGCCGGCGGACGCACTCGACCAGGTCCGGCTGCTGATCTTCGGCGGCGAGGCCTGCCCGCCCGAACTGGCCGAGCGGCTCGCGGTGGACGGACGCGAGGTCTGGAACACCTACGGCCCGACCGAGGCGACTGTCGTCGCCTGCGGCGCGCAGCTGACCGGCGAGGGACAGGTCCGGATCGGTTTACCCTTGGACGGCTGGGACCTGGCCGTTGTGGATGCCGAAGGCAACGAAGTGCCGGAGGGTGGGACCGGTGAGCTGATCATCGGTGGCGTCGGCCTGGCCCGCTATCTCGATCCGGCCAAGGACGCGGAGAAGTTCGCGCCGATGCCGACGCTGGGCTGGGACCGCGCCTACCGCAGCGGTGATCTGGTCCGCAACGAGTCCGAAGGCCTGGTCTTCATGGGCCGCGCCGACGAACAGATCAAGCTCGGCGGTCGCCGGATCGAGCTCGGTGAGGTTGACGCCGCGCTGCAAGGATTGCCCGGCGTGACCGGAGCGGCCGCCGCAGTACGGGCGAGTGCCGCGGGGAATCAGCTGCTTGTCGGCTACGTAGTACCGGAGGATCCGGAAGCGTTCGACCAGAAGGCTGCGACCGAGCGGCTCCGAGAGGCATTGCCGGCCGCACTGGTTCCGCTGCTGGCCATCACCGACACCTTGCCGACCAGGACGTCGGGCAAGGTCGATCGCAACGCGCTCCCCTGGCCACTGCCCGGGATGGACACGGACGGCCCGCCCGCCGAGCTGGACGGCACGGCAGGGTGGTTGGCCGAGCGCTGGACGAAGGTGCTCGGCGCCAATGTCACCGGTGCGGACAACGACTTCTTCCTGCACGGCGGTGGCAGCCTGGCCGCTGCCCAGTTGGTGTCCGTACTGCGGGAGCGATACCCCGAGGCGACCGTTGGTGACATCTACGAGTACCCACGGCTCGGAGCGCTCGCGGACCGGCTCGACTCGTTCGTCACGTCCCTGGAGCCGGTCGAGATCCGTGAGGTCCGCCCGACGCCACCCGGGACCCAGTTGCTGCAGACGGCGCTGACCCTGCTGCTACAGACCGTTGTCGGTGTTCGCTGGCTCGTCTGGCTGTTCACGCTGAACAACCTGCTCGCCTGGTCGGACGGTCCGCACCCGTGGATGCGCACTGTGTCCTGGTGGTGGATCCTGGCCGGCTGGCTGATCCTGATCACTCCAGCGGGCCGGATGGGGATCGCAGTAGTCGGTGCCAGGCTCCTGCTGCGTGGCTTGCGCCCTGGCGTCTATCCGCGCGGCGGTAACGTCCACGTGCGACTGTGGGCAGCAGAGAACCTCGCTGACGCCGCGGGTGCCGCCAACCTCGCCGGGGCACCCTGGATCACCTACTACGCAAGGGCTCTGGGCGCGAAGGTCGGCCGCGGGGTCGACCTGCACACACTGCCGCCGGTGACAGGGTTCTTCACGATGGGCCGCGGCGCTTCGATCGAGCCAGAGGTCGATCTGTCCGGCTACTGGATCGACGGCGACCGCCTGCACGTAGGAAGCGTGACCGTCGGCGCCGAGGCCGTTGTCGGGTCACGCAGCACCCTCCTGCCGGGCGCCGAGATCGGCCGCAACGCAGAGATCGCTGCAGGCTCGGCTGTTTCCGGCAAGGTCCCTCCGGCCGAGCGCTGGTCCGGATCACCTGCCAGCCGGCTCGGCCGGGCTCGCCACCCGTGGCCCGAGGAACGCCCGGCCAGGGCACCTTGGTGGGTCCTCGCGTACGGCGCTGCTTCGGCCCTGATGTCTCTGCTGCCATTGGCGGCCGCCTGTCTTGCTGTCGTGATCCTCGGCCACGCGGTCCGCGGAACGACCTCGCTCGGCGACGCCGCAGTACAAGCCTTGTGGGCGATCCCGCTGATGACCTTGGTCGGCTTCGCGACATTGGCCCTGCTGACGCTGATCGGCGTACGGCTGCTCGGCATCGGAATCAAGGCCGGCCACTACCCGGTGCGAAGCCGGATCGGCTGGCAGGTCTGGGCTACCGAGCGACTGCTGGACTCGGCCCGGACACTGCTGTTCCCGTTGTACGCGAGCCTGCTGACGCCGTGGTGGCTGCGCGCGCTCGGGGCGAAGATCGGCCGCGATGTCGAGGCATCGACCGTGCTGTTGCTGCCGAAGATGACCACCGTCGGTGATGGCGCGTTCCTGGCCGACGACACGATGATCGCGTCGTACGAGCTGGGCGGTGGCTGGCTGCACGTGGCCGGCGCCAAGGTCGGCAAGCGGGCGTTCCTCGGCAACTCGGGGATGACCGCGCCGGGCCGCTCGGTGCCGAAGAACGGCCTGGTCGCCGTGCTGTCGGCCGCGCCGAAGAAGTCGAAGGCGGGCACGTCCTGGCTCGGTAGTCCGCCGGTGAAACTGCGCCGCCAGGCCGTCGACGGCGATCAGAGCCGCACCTTCAACCCGCCGCTCCGGCTGAAGTTCGCCCGGGCCGCGGTAGAGCTGTGCCGGTTCGTGCCGATGATGTGCACGGTGTTGATCGCACTGGGCGTGCTGTTCGCCCTGCAGGGCCTCGACCTCTGGCTCGGCCCCTGGTGGACCTTCCTGCTGTCCGGTGCCGTGCTACTCGCCGCCGGAGCGGTCGCGGGTGCGATGGCGACGATCTCGAAGTGGGTCATCGTCGGCCGGACCAAGGCGATCGAGTACCCGCTGTGGAGTTCTTTCGTCTGGCGGAACGAGGTCGTCGACACCTTCGTCGAGATGGTCGCCGCACCTTGGTTCGCCAACGCGGCCGCCGGTACGCCGGTGCTGACGCTCTGGCTCCGCACCCTCGGTGCGAAGATCGGCAAGGGTGTCTGGTGCGAGACCTATTGGTTCCCCGAGGCCGATCTGATCACCCTTGGCGACGGTGTCGCGGTGAATCGCGGCTGCGTTCTCCAGACGCACCTGTTCCATGACAGGGTGATGTCCATGAGCACCGTCACCTTCGGCCCCGGATCCACTCTCGGGCCGCACGGCATCATCTTGCCGGCGGCCTCGATCGGAGCCGGCGCGACCGTCGGCCCGGTGTCCTTGGTGATGCGCGGCGAGACCGTGCCGGCCGGATCCCGATGGGCCGGCAACCCGATCGCGCCCTGGCAGGGTTGATGGTTTCCCGTGACCCCAAAGCGCAGGTCAAAGCCCAGCCAGGTGCTGACGACGCCGGTGATCCGTATGTCCCCGATCACGGCAACGGCGGCTACAAGGTCGAGTCGTACGAGTTGGACCTCGACTACCGGGTCAACAGCAACCGCCTGACCGGCAAGGCGACCATCACGGCCGTCGCCACGCACGCGCTGTCGCGAATCAGCCTCGACCTGACCGGCCTGCGCGTCTCGAAGGTCGCCGTCAACGGCCGCCGCCCGGGCCGGTACGCGCATCGCGCCGGCAAGCTGCACATCTGGCCCGCCACCGGTATCGCCGACGGCGCCGAATTCGTCGTCGACGTCCAGTACGCAGGCAACCCCGCGCCGATCGACACCCGATGGGGCGAACTCGGCTGGGAGGAACTCACCGAAGGCGTGATCGTCGCGAGCCAGCCTTGTGGCGCCGCGACCTGGTTCCCCTGCAACGACCATCCGGGCGACAAGGCGCACTACAGGATCACGATCACCACCGATTCGCCGTACCACGTGGTCGCCAACGGACGACTCGTCTCCCGCCGGACGAAGGCCAGCCGGACCAGTTGGGTGTTCGACCAGGCCGCTCCGATGGCGACGTACTTGGCGACCGTGCAGATCGGCCGGTACGACGTACTCGAGCTGGCCTCGTCGCCAGTGACGACCCGCGCCGTGCTGCCTGCCTCGCAAGTACGGGACTTCCGGTCCGATTTCGGGCGCCAGCAGGACATGATGAAGCTGTTCAGCCGACTGTTCGGGCCGTATCCCTTCGGCGGTTACACGGTCGTCGTGACGGACGACCCACTGGAGATTCCCCTTGAGGCACAGGGGATCTCCGTGTTCGGCAGCAACCACGTGGACGGCAAGCGTGGCGCCGAGCGGCTGGTCGCGCACGAGCTGGCTCACCAATGGTTCGGCAACAGCCTGACGCCGGCGACCTGGCAGGACATCTGGCTGAACGAGGGATTCGCCTGCTACGCCGAGTGGTTGTGGTCGGAGGACTCGGGTGGCCTCACGGCATCCCAGCAGGTCTCGAAGGCCTACAGCCGGCTGCGCGGTCTGGACCAGGATCTGGTGCTCTCGGATCCCGGGCCGGAACTGATGTTCGACGACCGGCTCTACAAGCGCGGCGCGATCACCCTGCACGTACTACGCCAGCAGTTCGGCGACGACGCGTTCTTCGACCTCCTCCGCACCTGGACGAAGAGCAACCGGCACGGCTCGGTGACGACAGAAGACTTCATCGCCTTGGCCCAGATGTTCTCGCCCGACCCCGACGCCACCCTGGCCTTGTTCGCCGTCTGGCTGGACGCCGCTGAGCTGCCGGACTTGCCGAGAACCACCCGCCGGCGACGCTGAGCCCGCCGGAGCAGGTCGTCAGGTGGCTTCGGCAGCCTGGCCCGCAGCCGTGAGGAAATGAGGGATCAGTGGCGACGGATTCGCCGGATTCCACGCGGCGCCTACCCACCAGACGGAAGTCTCCCCTCGTAGCGGTAACAGCCGAACGGCAGCGGGAGCGATCGCCACAGCACTGGCCGGTACGACGGCCGGCCCGACCCCAGCAGCCACCAAGGCCAGCACGGTCTGGAGGTCGCCGGCCTCTTGCAGAACCGCCGGCCGGCACCCGAGCTCGTCGTACAGGCTGGCGATCTGCGCGGTCAGCCCAGGTCCCCGCCCTGGAATCAACCGCACCATCGGCCGCCCGTCCAGCCACCCGCCCAGCTCCCGGGGCAACCGCTCGCCAATCGCCCGGCCGGCTGGGACCGCAAGGGCAAGGCGGTCTTTCCTCAGGCGGAGCTGGTCAAGGCCGGGCGGCACAGGCAACCGGACGAAGCCCAGCTGCAGGGCTCCGGTCAGCAGCCGGTCGTACTGGACGGCGGACGACATGTCCTCCAGCGAGACCTCGACCTCCGGATAACGGCTCCTGAACAACGCGACCGCGCGCGGCGCCAGTTCGATCCCCGACAAGCCGAACCCGATCGCCAGCGCCCCCTCGACCCCCAGCGCCACCCGCGCGGCGCGGCGCTCGAAGGCCTCTGTGCGACCAAGGATTTCCACCGCGTCGGACAGCAGCAATTCGCCGACCGTGGTCAGCTGCGCGCCCTGCCGTCCCCGGCTGAACAGCGTGGAGCGAACCTGCCGCTCGAGTTGCTGGACCTGCTTCGTCAACGCCGGCTGACTCATCCCCAGCTCGACCGCGGCGACCCCGAAGTTCCCACACCGCGCCACCGTCACGAACGCCCGAAGCAATCGCAGTTCCATAATCACAGGGTATTGAACGGGCCTAACATGCTATTGGACGGCATTGATCCTCTCCGCTTCGATGGAAGCTGTGACCAACTTGCGCAGTGCCGTCGTCCAGTTCGAGGCCGTCCCCGACCAGCCCGCCACCAACCTCGCCACCGTCGAGAGGCTGGCCCGCCAGGCGGTTACCGACGGAGCCCAGCTGGTCGTGTTCCCCGAGATGTGCCTGCTCGGCTATTGGCATCTCCGCAACCACCCGGCCGACCGCCTGCGCGAACTCGCTGAGTCCACCGACGGCCCGAGCCTCACCAGGATCAGCAGCCTGGCCCGCGAACTCGACGCCGGGCTCGGTGTCGGCTTCCTCGAGCAGGCCGATGACGGCGAGCTGTTCAACTCGTATGGCGTCTGCCTGCCAGACGGCGCGGTCCACGTCCATCGCAAGCTGCACGCGTTCGAGCACGAGGCGATCGCCAGCGGTTCGTCGTACACGGTGTTCGACACGCCCTGGCAGGTGCGGCTGGGGATCCTGATCTGCTGGGACAACAACCTGGTCGAGAATGTCCGCGCGACCGCGTTGCTCGGCGCCACGGTTCTGCTGGCCCCGCATCAGACCGGCGGGACGAATTCGCGCAGCCCGCACGGCATGAAGCCCATCCCGATGGAGATCTGGGCGAACCGGGAGCAGGATCCGGCCGCGGTGGAGGCCGCGTTCAACGGCCCGAACGGCCGCGAGTGGCTGCTCCGCTGGCTACCGGCCCGCGCCCACGACAACGGTTTGTTCGTGCTGTTCAGCAACGGGGTCGGCCGAGACGACGACGAGCTCCGTACCGGCAACGCGATGGTGATCGACCCGTACGGCGGGATCATCGCCGAGACACCGGTTCCCGCGGAGGCCGTAGTACTGGCCGATCTCGACCTGGAACTGGTGCCGCTGGCAACGGGCCGCCCCTGGATTCGCGGTCGGCGCCCGGAGCTCTACGGCATCCTGACCCGACGCACCGGCGACGAACTCGATCCCCGGGCCGCCCGCTTCTCAACCGCACCTACCACGCCGCCCGAACTTCGGTGACTTGTCGCACCGGGCAAACCTCTCGCCGCCGGAACTCCTGCGGACCGAACCTGTCCGCACGAGCACCTAGCGTGGAGGTCATGACGACGCTGAAGCAGAACCTCCTGGCCCTCTCCCACTTCGCCTGGCAGCGGCTGCGGGCGCGCGTCGAGGGGCTGACCGACGACGAGTACTTCTGGGAGCCTTTCGCCGGTAGCTGGTCGGTCCGCGAGACAGCGGACGGGTTCAAGGCCGACTTCAGCCCGCTCCCGCCCGATCCGCCTCCGTTCACGACCATCGCCTGGCGGATGACGCACATCATCGACATCCTCCAGGCCGAGCGAACCGCGACCTGGTTCGGCCACGAGCCTGCTCCGACGGACGGCATCCCGCCGGTGCCCGGCAGCAGTGCTGAGGCGATCAAGGCGATGGAGCACGCGTACGCCGTCTGGCACGACCGGCTCGACTCGCTCAGCCAGGAAGACCTCGACCGCCCGATGGGCACCGTCGCAGGCCCGTACGCAGCCGATGACGGCACCTCGTTCGCCCTGCACATCCTCGACGAGCTCATCCATCATGGTGCCGAAGTCGGAGTGGTCCGCGACGTCTACGCCGGCGAGCAGACCGAGGCCGATCCCGTCGTCGCGGCTCTACTCCAGGGCGATCGCGCCGAATCGGTTTCGGCGGACGTGCTCGACCGTGTTCGCCAGCAGCGGCCGGCGTTGATCGCGGAGGCTGTGGGCGCGCAACGATGGGCTGCCGTGCCGCTGCTCATCGAGCTGGGCTTCGACGTCAATGCCCGAACCACTTCCGGCGCATCCCCAGCCCACATCGCCGCCGGCGCCGGCCACCTGTCCGTACTTCGCCTGCTGGCCGAGCACGGCGCAGACCTGTCCGCAACAGACCCACAATTCCAAGCCACCCCGCTGGGCTGGGCCCAATGGTTCAAACAGCCCGAAACAGCAGACTTCCTCGCCGCCCGGTAAATCAGGGGCCGTCGGCAACCTCAGTAGACGAGAGCGGTTGCCACTGCGGCGATGCCTTCGCCGCGGGCCGGTGAGACCTAGGCCGTCCGTGGTGGTGGCGGAGACCGAGACCTCGGCGTCGCAGGCCGCGCTGAGTGCTTTCTCGGCCTCTTCCCGGCGAGCGGCGAAGCGGGGCCGGTTGCAGATCACCTGAACGGAGACGTTGCCGATCTCGAAGCCGGCTGCCCGGACCCGACGGGCCGCTTCGGCCAGCAAGGTCGCACCTGCCGCACCAGCCCACTCGGGTTCCGAAGTACCGAAGTTCGATCCGAGGTCGCCGAGCCGGGCCGCGCTCAGCAGGGCGTCACAGGCAGCGTGGGCCGCCACATCACCATCAGAGTGCCCGGAGGGCCCAGCGGTCTCCTCAGGCCACAGCAGCCCGGCCAGCCACATCGGACGGCCTTCCTCGACCGGGTGTACGTCGATGCCCGTGCCTACTCGCGGAATCTTCACGCTCTATGCCTTTCCGCCAGCAACCACTCGGCCAGCAACAGATCTCTCGGCCGGGTCACCTTGAAGGCGTCCTCGGATCCCTCGACCGTCTGCACGGTCACGCCGAGCCGCTCACACAGCATCGCGTCATCGGTCGCTCCGGCCACGTCCCCGGCATGTGCCCGGCGCAGCAGCGACGGCTCGAACCCCTGCGGAGTCTGTACCGCGACCAGCGCTCGGCGATCCGGCGTGTCAACGACCCGGCCGTCCTGGTCCACCCGCTTGATCGTGTCGGTGACCGGAATGACCGGCACTACCGCAGGCGCGCCGGAACGCACGGCAGCGACGACCCGGTCGATCACCTCGGGGGGCACGAACGACCTCGCGGCGTCATGCACGAGAACGCAGTCGATCCCGTCGACCGGGACCAGGTCCAGGGCCGCGCGGACGGAGTCGGTTCGCTCGGAGCCGCCGGCAACGATCTGCAGACTCGCGCCCTCGCAGTACGGCTCGAGTAGTTTGAGGACGATGTCCTCGGAGCCCGCCGGTACCGCGATCACAAAACAGGCGAGGTCGGCGGCGGTCGCTGCCTTCAGTCCACGAACAGCGTGGACCAGCAGCGATTCGCCACCGACCTCCCGAAATGCTTTTGGTGCCTCGCCACCGAGCCGCAGCCCGAGACCGGCCGCCGGAATGATCGCCGCAGTACTCACGACGCCATCATGCCGGACGGATCGATCCCGATCAGCCCGATTGGATTATGAAGCGAGGACCTCGTCGAGGATGGCTTCCGCCTTGTCCTCGTTGGTGTGTTCGGCCAGGGCCAGCTCGGAGACCAGAATCTGGCGAGCCTTCGCCAGCATCCGCTTCTCACCGGCGGAGAGACCGCGGTCACGCTCACGGCGCCACAGGTCGCGGACGACCTCTGCCACCTTCATCACGTCACCGGAGTGCAGCTTCTCCAGGTTCGCCTTGTACCGTCGCGACCAGTTGGTCGGCTCCTCCGTGTGCGGAGCCCGCAGCACGTCGAAGACGCGCTCCAGACCGGCCTGATCCACGACGTCACGCACGCCGACAAGATCAAGGTTGCACGCGGGGATCCGGACGACCAGGTCGTTCTGAGCGACGATCCTCAAGACCAGATAGGTCTTGTCCTCACCTTTGATCTGACGGGTCTCGATGTCCTCGATAACAGCTGCCCCATGATTCGGGTAGACAACCGTCTCGCCGACTGAAAAAGTCATATGTCACGTGCCCCTTTCCGAGTCCTATCCTACCACGCGCACGCTGGTCCGGTCCGGGCGTTTGCGCTGGTCAGAGGCCACATCCCGCCTTGACAAACGTTCTCCCGCATGCCTCCTACGCGCGAGAAGGTTGCCCGGGACATCACCAAAAGGTGGAGTCGCTGTCAGGTCCGGGCAGCGCGCTCGCTACGCTTTGCTCCGCCGGAGGCCAAAGCCTGACGGCATCGACCGGGTTGTAGGAGAGGGAACACCAGTGCCCATCACGTTGTCCTCGCAGGCCTTCCGGCGTACCGCTCTGACAGCGGCCGCCGTCACGCTGAGCTTCACGGTGACGGCCTGTAGCGCGGGCTTCTCCGCTCAGACGTACCAGCCCTACCAGCCGGGCCGAGGGCAGCAACGCGACCTCGGGCGGGATCGGCGTCCGGAACATGCTGGTTCTGGCGTCCGAGGACGGCAAGGGCGAACTGCACTCCGCGATCATCAACAACGGCGACAGCGACGACACCCTGGTCTCGATCGAGAGCGCCCCCGCCGACGCCCCGGTCCAGGACGGCGCCGTACCGCAGGACGCCGCCGACAAGGTGACCTTCGGCAACGTCCGCACGATGACCCTGAAGGTCGGCTCCTCGCTCACCCTGCCCCCCGCAGGCGGCGCCCCCGTCACCGTCACGGGCGGCAAGCCCGGCGGCATGATCAAGGTGACCATCACCTTCGGCAAGGCAGCCCCCATCACCACCTCGATCCCGGTCCTCACCCTCGACCACTACAGCCCCACCCCCCACCCAGACACCGAACAAGAGGGCTGACCTCTTCCCGTACTACGAGGGAAAGCCCCCAGAGCAGGCTCCTCCGTGGCTCCTAGCTCGCGACATGAGCTGCCTTCGAGAGGCCTGGGAGGATCTTTTCCAGGACCCACGGGACGCTGAGGACGCTGACTGAGCTCATGGCGGAGATGATCTGCTGGTTTTCCAGTAGGTAGGCGCTGCCGCGTCTGACTGAGCTCAGGGACGCGTAGACCGGGTCGGCCTCGAACTTCTTCGTGGTCAGTCCGTCGATGAAGCCGACGACCACGTCGGCGTCGATGTCGGCGACCTTTTCCTTGCTGATGGAGACGGCGAACTCTTTCTTGGTGTTCGCCGCCTGCAGCGCCTCGACGCCGGGTGAGTTCACGAAACCCATCTCGGTGAGGATCTGGACCCGTGGATCGGTTGGCATATAGGCGTAGTTGGTCTGCCCGAACGAGCCGATGGTCAGCGTTTTGCCCTTGAATTCGGGGTGTTCCGCGGCGACCTTCTTCGTCAGGTCGTTGATGCCGGCAATCAGTTTCGTTGCTTCGGGCGACTTACCCAGCGCCTTGCCGACCAGCGTGGTCTGCTCCTGCCAGCTGGTCTGCCACGGCGCACCCGGGTACGCCACGGTCGGCGCGATCGCCGAGAGAGTCTCGTAGACGGTCGCGTCGAAGCCCTCGTACGGCGCCAGGATCACGTCGGGCTTCAGGGCCGCGATCTTCTCGAAGGGGTACCCGTCGGCCGTGTCCAGCAGCGTCGTCTTCGCGCCATCGAACCGGTCCGCATCCCACGCACTCACGCCAGCCACCGTCGGGCCGTAGGTCACGCGCGGCATCCCGACCGGCGTCTCACCGAGCGCGTACACCACGTCCTGCGCATTCCACCCGAGCGTGACGATCCGCGCCGGCTTCTTCGGGATCGTGGTCTCGCCGAAGGTGTTCTTCAACGTGACCGGGAACCCCGCCACCGCATCCGGCGCCGGCACCGCCTGCTGGTCCGCCTCATTCCCACAGGCAGCCAACGAGCTCGCCATCAGTACGGCGCCCATCGCGATCGCCGCGAAACGAGCAGGCCGACAGGTTCGCCGGGTCCAGACCATGATTGCTCTCCTCAGTTATCGTTAGCTCAACTAAGGACAGCCTAAGCTAACTCATTACTGAAGTGACGGGATGGTCCGGCCAAGGGATCGCGTAGCCACTCGATCTGCCCTCCTTCAGGCGGGTATAGCGCAGCAACTCGCGAACGATGCCTGCGTTACCCATCGCCCATCCAGGGTGTGGTTCGAGGTCTGGCGGGACCGCCCGGTGCTCATGGTTCGACCAGCGCACACCCGCTTCGTTGATGACCGCGTGAGTCGCGAGGTCGTCGACGAGTAGGTCGGCGAAGGCGAAGTCGTCACCTCGTTCCACGATTCGGTCGCAGGCCAGGGCAAGCACACCCGCAGTACCGCAGCACCGCCCGTGGTTGTCCCAGAAGCCCGGACGGATCCGGCGCGGCAACCCGGACTGGGTGACTGTGTGCCAGCACTGGTCACCGAGGTCGATCCAGGAAGGGTCTCCGGTGATCTGCGCAAGCAGGCGAAAGACCTGCGCATCGCCGGCCGGACCGTTGCACCAGCCGAGGCTGTACCGCTCGATCAGTTCAGGCCGGTGCGGCGGATCGGAGTGCGCTACGAGAAAGCCGTCGGGACCAGCCTCATTACGGTCCACGACGTCTGCCGCTCCGGCGAGAGCAAGGTCGATCAAGTCCTGCCGGTCAGCAGCCCGGCCGACAGCGGCCAGCGCGTAGACGATGCCCAGCGTGCCGTGTGCGATGTGATGGGAGCGTGGCGGCGACGGCCGGACCGGCCAATTCACACCACCCGCAGTCCGGTCCGCGGTCGTGAGGTAGGGCGTCACCGCGGCAACAGCCAGCTCCAGATCGCCTGCACCCAGCGCCCCGAGCCCGATGCCGGCGTTGCCGACGAGGAGCTCGAACATCGGGCTCCACCGCTGACCGTCGAAACGATCCCGAATCCGGCCCAGCGCCCGCTGTGCCGGATCGTCCCTGCCGACGGCCCGCAGCCCAACAGCGACGCCGGCCAAGCCGAAGTACAGCGACGAGTCCTCGAGACTGTCGATGCCCGCGGTCAGTGCGTCCGCGCCGGCTTCGACAGCTCGTTGATAGCGAGCATCGCCGAAGTGCTCCGCGCATTCCTGCAGCGCGAGCACGATGCCGGGCAGCCCGTGGTACAGCGACAGGTCCTCGCAGCCCTCAATGCTGTCAAGGAGCCAATCAGCCGCGCCCCGTGCGAGTTCCGCCGCCTTCTGTGTTGGTGCCGAGCCGTCTGGCGTCTCCATGGCGCCAGGCTAGTTACCGTACGACGGAGGAGGCGTACGTAGTACCGGTCACGACTCGAATTTGTAGCCCAGCCCGCGCACCGTGACCAGGTGGGACGGGTTCGACGGATCCTTCTCCAGTTTGGAGCGGAGCCGCTTGACGTGGACGTCGAGCGTCTTGGTGTCGCCCACGTAGTCGGCGCCCCAGATGCGGTCGATCAGCTGACCCCGGGTGAGCACCCGGCCGGTGTTGCGGAGCAGCATCTCGAGCAGCTCGAACTCCTTCAGCGGCAGCCGGATCTCGGTCCCGCCGACCGTCACCACATGG
Source organism: Kribbella qitaiheensis (assembly GCF_014217565.1). Taxonomy (NCBI): domain Bacteria; kingdom Bacillati; phylum Actinomycetota; class Actinomycetes; order Propionibacteriales; family Kribbellaceae; genus Kribbella; species Kribbella qitaiheensis. The sequence continues at coordinate 5,310,067 of NZ_CP043661.1, read as the reverse complement.
CGTTCGACGTCCATCCGGACCGGGCCGGCTTCCAGCGTGTCCGGCAGCAGCTCGACGTCCTGGCCGCGGCGCAGGACGGCACGGATCCGGGCCAGCAGCTCGCGCGGGCTGTACGGCTTGGTGACGTAGTCGTCGGCGCCCAGTTCGAGTCCGACCACCTTGTCGACCTCGGTGTCCTTGGCGCTGACGATGATGACCGGGACGTTGCCCCGGCTGCGCAGCGCCCGGCACACCTCGGTCCCGGACAGGCCCGGCAACATCAGGTCCAGCAGGACGATGTCCGCGCCGGCCCGGTCGTACTCGTCCAGCGCGTCCGGTCCGGTCTCCGCGACGGCGACCTCGAACCCTTCCTTGCGCAGCACGTACGACAAGGCGTCGCTGTAGCTCTCTTCGTCTTCGACGACCAGCACTCGGGTCACGAAGCTGCCTCCTTTGCGGTGTGCTCTGACGGGGTAGGCGTCAGATCGAGGGCCGGCTCCTCCTGGATGGTGGAGTCGGTCGGTTGCCCGGTCGCGGGATCGAGCCGCAGCGGGAGTCTCACGGTGAAGGTCGAGCCCTGGCCCTGGACGCTCCAGACCCGCACGTCGCCGCCGTGGATCGAGGCGATGTGCTTGACGATCGAGAGGCCGAGCCCGGTCCCGCCGGTCTCCCGGCTGCGGGCCCGGTCAACCCGGTAGAAGCGTTCGAAGATGCGTTCCAGGTCGCTGCTCGGGATGCCCACGCCCTGGTCGCTGACGGTGATCTCGACCAGGTCCCCGATCGGGTGGGCGGCGACCGCGACGCGGGTGCCGTCCGGGCTGTAGTTGACCGCGTTCTCGACCAGGTTGCCGATCGCGATCGCGAGCTGGTCCTCACTGCCCATCACCTCGAGGGCGGGATCGGTCTTCACCACCAGGTTGATCTCGCGGTCCTCGGCGTCCACCCGGCAGCGGTCGACGGCCTGCTCGACCACGGCGCTGATGTCGACCGGGCCGGGATTCTCCAGCGGGTCGTCGCCCTGCAGCCGGGACAGCTCGATGATCTCCTTGACCAGCCGGGACAGCCTCGACGCCTCGATCCGCATCCGGCCGGAGAACCGCTGCACCGCGACGGGATCGTCGGAGGCCTCGGAGACCGCCTCGGCGAGCAGGATCAGCGCGCCGATCGGGGTCTTCAGCTCGTGGCTCACGTTCACGGTGAAGTCGCGCCGGATGGCGTCGATCCGGCGTTCCCTGGTCCGGTCCTCCACCAGCACCAGCACCAGCTGGCTGCCGAGCGGGGCGACCCGGGCACTCACGTACTGCGTGGCGCCGAGCCGGCCGCGGACGATTTCCAGGTCCCGCTGACGGATCTCGCCGTCCCGGCGGACCGCGCGGACCATCTCCAGCAACTCGTCGGCGACCAGCCGCTCGCCCCGGACGATGCCGAGCACGTGCGCCGGGGCGCTGGCCTGGAGCACCTGGTCCTCCGGGCCCATCACGACCGCCGACGAGCGCAGTACGGACAGAACGGTGGCGACTCCGGTCGGCACGATCGGCTCCGGCGAGACGGGGATCTTGTGCTGAGAACGCTCACTGAGCATCAAAGCACCGAATGAAAGCAGAGCCAGGGCCGCGCCGATGACGCCGCCCAGCACCGCAGCCAGCGTGGGGTCCACAGCTGCGATGCTACGCGGGCAACCAGGAGGGAAAGACCGAATGAGCACCGGATGACCGGAACGCGTCCTAACTGTTCATCGGCCGTTCACCACTCGTCGCCGACCGGCAACCTCGACGGCATACGGTCCACGGTGGGTGGGTACTGACTGGTGCCCCGGCCGGTCCCGCCCTCGGCGAGACCGGACACCACAGATCGGAAGCAGACAACGATGCGCGACACCTATCACGAGCAGCTCGACGACATCCTCGCCGAGCTCGAACGGATGACCCGGACGGTGTCGACCGCCGTACGCCGCTCCACCACCGCCCTGCTGGCGGCCGACATCCGGCAGGCCGAAGAGGTCATTGCCGCCGACATCCAACTGGACGCGGCCGGCGAAGGTGTCGAGGAGAAGGTCTTCGAACTGATGGCCCGGCAGGCGCCGGTCGCCAACGAGCTGCGGATGCTGGTCGCCGCGCTCCGGATGGTCGCCGACCTCGAGCGGATGGGCGACCTGGCCGCGCACGTGTCGAAGATCGCCCGGCTGCGCTACCCGGCCTCGGCCATCCCGGCCGAGCTGCACGCGGTGATCGAGGAGATGGGCGGCGTCGCGGGCCAGATGGTCGACTCCGCCGGTGACGTGATCAAGTCGCGCGACGTCAAGGCGGCCAACGCGCTGGAGGCCGTCGACGACGAGATGGACAAGCTGCGCAGCAACCAGTTCCGCCTGATGATGGACTCCAGTTGGCCGCACGGCGTCGAGGTAGCCGTAGACATCGCCCTCCTCGGCCGGTACTACGAGCGCATCGCCGACCACGCCGTCTCGATGGCCCGCCGAGTCGTCTACCTGGTCACCGGCGAACTCCCCGTAGCCGTCGGCGGCACAGCAGCCGGCTCCGGTGCAGGCGCCTCCACCCCTTCCCCGAACGGCAACAACAACTAACTACAGAACAGAAACTTTGCAGTTGGAGCAGGGGCCCTCGGCAACCACCAGGTTGCTGAGGGCCCTTGTGTACGAGCGATGGCGCCGACTCCTCAGACCGCGGCTGGAACCGCGTCGTTGGGGCGCGCGGGCACGAGACGGTTGCGAAGCCAGCTGACACCGGCTGCGGCCGGCCAGAGGCGGGTGGCCAGATTGCGGGCCACGATTCCCGTCCGACTGGCCGGAACCATCAAACCGGCAGCCACGGCGACATTGCCCTGCCTGGGATCGACCAGCTTGCGGTGCCTGGTCTCGTAGCGGGCGAACGCCGACGCGGGATCGCCAGGCGTCGCCGCCAACTCCTCCGCGAGCGTGTGGGCGCCCGCTAGCGCCAGCGTAGAGCCGTCGCCGAACAGGGAGACGGACGAAGCGGCATCGCCCAGGAGTGCGATCCGGGCGTTCGCCCAGCTGTCCAGCCGCACTTGGCTGACAGCGTCGAGCCAGATGTCTTCGGCAACCTGAGCCCGCTCCAGCAACTCGGGCACACGCCAGCCATCGCCCTCGTAGGCGTCGGTCAGGATCTGGCGGTGCTGCGCGAGGTCGCGGTGATCGAAACCCTTCACCGCCGGACTACGGAAGATGAATGCCGCCAGCGCCTGGCCCCGGACCGGGTGGACGGAGACCATCCGGCCAGGCGTGTTGAACAGGAGAACGTCCCGCTCACTCTCCGCAGGGCCGCCGAGCTGCATCGTCGCGACGTACAGACCCATGTGCCGCACGAAGTCCCGCTCCGCACCGAACGCCAGCCGGCGAACCATCGAGTGCAGTCCGTCGGCGCCGATCACCAGATCGAACCGGCGCGGGGCTGCGTTCTCGAAGGTCACGTCGACCCCCTCGGCGTCCTGGCTGAGCGCGGTGATGGTGTCGTCGAACAGGTACTCCGCGGAGTCCCGGCTCGCGTCGTACAGGACGCGGGCCAGGTCGGTGCGCGTCACCTCCACCTCCTGGCTACGGCCGGCTCGTTGCATGGCCCGCAGATTGACCCGGCCCACTTCGCGACCCCCGTCGTTGACGAAGCTCAACGCGGTCACCGAGGTGGCGGCCTGCCGGAGCTGCTCCATCACGCCCATCTGCTGGACCACTCGCACCGCCGGCCCGCGGACGTCCACCGGGTTGCCACTGGAGCGCAGTCCGGCCGAGCGCTCGACGACGGTCGGGCGGAATCCGTGCCGGGCCAGCCAGTACGCCAGCGTGGGTCCGCCGACCCCGGCACCGGAGATCAGAACAGTCTTGGTCGTCATCGGGGACTCCTTGCATCGCGGTTCGAGATTGCTGAGATTGGGATTGCTTGAGATTGGGACTGCCTGGGATTGAGATTGCTTGAGATTGAGACTGCTTGAGATTGAGATTGATTCACAGTTTATGACCAGATTTGAAATCTAGTCAACTGTTAATTAGCCATTGACCAGAACTCACGGCCGGTCATACGGTGATCACATGAGCGCGAACGCCGAACGACTCCGGGATCCGAACCAGCGGGCCGAGCGGGCCACCCGGATCCTCGACACGGCTGCGGACCTGCTGCTGCGGCACGGGTACCGGCGCGTGACCATCGACGATGTGGCCGCCGGGGCGGGCATCGGCAAAGGCACCGTCTACCTGCACTGGAAGACCCGCGAGCAACTCTTCGGCGCCGTCTTCGACCGCGAGGTCCTGACCGCGCTGGACGAGCTACGGCAGGCGCTGGAGAAGGATCCGGACGCGGCGCTGCTGCACCGGTTCGCTCAGATCTATTTCCTGGCGATCACGCGCCGGCCACTCTTGCGCGGGTTCCTGCTCACCGACCCCGAGCTGCTCGGCAAGCTGGCCGCGACCCGCGACAGCGGTCACGACGACCGGCACAGCAAGATGTCGCGCGAGTACTTCGAGCTGCTCGGCCACCACGAGTTGCTCCGCGACGACCTAAACCTCGAGCAGCTCGGCTACGCCTACCAGGCAACGTTCGAAGGGTTCCTGCGGGCGGAGACCTCGACGCCCGAAGGCGGTGCGGCAGACCATGCCGAGCTGCTCGCCCAGACAGTACGACGCGCCTTCGAGTCCGATCGGAAGCTCGGCGTGATCAAGCGCGAGGAGCTCGCGGCCGGGCTCACCGAGCTACTCACCGACCTGATCGCCGCAGACCGCGCCGAAGCCGGCATCCCCGCAGATTGACCGATCAGGAACGAACGAAGCCCTCGGCAACCACTTGGTTGCCGAGGGCGCCTTTTTCGCGACCAGAAGTCGGGACCTCGGACACCCCGCTGGGACCTCGGACAGGAAATATCTTGTCCCAGGTCCCCACTACTTGTCCTAGGTCCCAGAAGTCGCCGCGGAAGCGGAGGGGTGCGGGGGGGTGCGGGGGGTGTTAGCGGCCCTGGTTCTTCACTGCTTCGATGGCGGCTGCGGCTGCAGCTGGGTCGAGGTATTCGCCGCCCTTGGTCACGGGCTTGAAGTTGTCGTCGAGCTCGTAGTACAAGGGGACGCCCGTCGGGATGTTGAGGCCGACGACGGTCTGCTCGTCGAGGTCGTCGAGGTGCTTGACCAAGGCGCGCAGGGAGTTGCCGTGGGCGGTGACGAGGACGGTCTTGTTCGCGCGCAGGTCCGGGACGATCGCGTCGTACCAGTACGGGAGCATCCGCTCGACGACGTCGGCGAGGCATTCCGTTGCCGGCAGCAACTCGGGCGGCAGCCCGGCGTACCGGGGGTCGCCGGCCTGGTCGAACTCCGAGCCGCGCTCGATCGCCGGCGGCGGCGTGTCGTAGGAGCGGCGGAACAGCATGAACCGCTCCTCGCCGAGCTCGTCCAGGGTCTGCTTCTTGTCCTTGCCCTGCAGACCGCCGTAGTGGCGCTCGTTCAGCCGCCAGGACCGGCGTACGTCGATCCACTGCCGGCCGGCCTCTTCGAGGGCGATGTTCGCGGTGCGGATGGCGCGGCGCAGTACCGAGGTGTGCAGGACGTCCGGGAGCAGGTCGCGCTCCAGCAGCAACTGGCCGCCGCGGTGCGCTTCCTCGACACCCTGGGCGTTCAGGTCGACATCCACCCAGCCGGTGAACAGGTTCTTGGCGTTCCAGTCGCTGTGGCCGTGGCGGAGCAGGATCAGGCGATAGGTCATAGCCGCAGCCTACCGAGGCTCCAGCCAGCCCTTGAACGCGTCCAGATTCCGGGTCGATTCGCCGCGGGAGATCCGCCAGTCGTACTCCTTGCGGATCGAGGACGCGAAGCCCAGCTCGAGGATCGTGTTGAACGACGAGTCGGCGTACTCGAGCACGGCACCGAGCAGCCGGTCCACCTCGACCGGAGTGATCGCGTGCAGCGGCACCCGGCCGTCCAGGTGGATGTCGCCGAGGTGGTCCACCGCGAACGCGACGCCGTACATCTTCAGGTTCCGCTCCAGCAGCCAGCGGTAGACGGCCTCGTGGTTCTCATCGGGCCGCCGGGCCACGAAAGCGTGCACCTGCACCGCCTGATTACCCACGGTGAGCATCGTGGTGGTCTTCAGCTTCCGCTCACCCGGCAGCTCCGCGACGAACGCCCCCGGCGTCGCCTCGGTGAACTCCAGGTCGTTCTCGGTCAGCACCTGCCGGATCACGTCCGCGGCCGACACCCTCATCCAGTCACCTCCGCGGCCAGTTCCGCCGCCATCGTCTCCTGGGCCGTCCGGTACGCCGCCAGGGTCTTCTCCGCGGTCAGTTCCCAGCCGAAGCCGCGGGCATGCTTGACCGCCGCCTGGCTCATGTTCTCGCGGGTGACCGGATCCGTCGCGATCCGCCGCAGCGCGTCGGCGAAGTCGGTGATGTCGTGCCCAGGCACCAGCAGGCCGGTCACCCCGTCACTGACCGCCGTCGTCAACCCACCGACGGCCGCCGCGACGACCGGAGTCCCACACGCCTGGGCCTCCAGGGCGACCAGCCCGAAGGATTCGGAGTACGACGGGACGCAGACGACCGAGGCCGCCCGGTACCACTCAGCGAGCCCGGCGCCCGCGATCGGCTTCACGAACCGGGTGACGTCGTCGACCTTCAGTGCGCGAGCCAGCTCCGCGTGCGACTCGGGATGCTCCATCCCGTTGCCGGACGGGCCGCCGATGATCGCCACCACCAGCCGGTCCCGCAGCGACGGGTCCTGCTCGAGCATCCGGGCCGCCGCCTTGATCAGGATGTCCGGCGCCTTGAGTGGTTGGATCCGGCCGACGAAGGCGAGCACGATCGCGTCCTCCGGTACGCCCACCGCCCGGCGCGCCGCGGCCTGGTCGCCTGGCTTGAAGACCTCCAGATCGACGCCAGGGTTGACCACTCCGACCTTGGCCGGCTGCGCGGCGTACAGGCTGATCAGTTCGCGCGCCTCGTCCTCGGTGTTCGCGAGCAGCCGGTCCGCCGCCTCGACCACCTGCTCCTCACCGATCAACCGCGCGGGCGGCTCCGGTACGTCGTCCTCGGCGAGACTCGCGTTCTTCACCTTCGCCATCGTGTGCATGGTGTGCACGAGCGGCACGGCCCAGCGGTCGCGGGCGAGCAGGCCGACCTGGCCGGACAACCAGTAGTGCGAGTGGATCACGTCGTAGTACCCGGGCTCGCGGATCGCTTCGGCACGCAGTACGGCGCGGGCGAAAGTGCACAACTGGGCCGGGAGTTCGTTCTTGGACAGGCCTTCGTACGGACCGGCAGCCACGTTGCGGACTGTCACACCAGGCATCAGCTCGACTTTGGCAGGCAGCGCCGACGCGGTCGCCCGGGTGAACACGTCTATCTCGATCCCCAGCCCCGCCAGCCGTTTCGACAACTCCACCACGTAGACGTTCATCCCGCCGGCATCGCCGATCCCGGGCTGATCCAACGGGGAGGTGTGCAGGCTGATCATCGCGACCCGCCTCAGCGGGCGGTCGGCGGAGGGGTAAGTCACCTGGTCAGGGTAACTCCGCTCACTCCTCGACCCGCTGGCCGCCGACGCGGTCGGCAGACAGCTGCGGCTCGACGGTCGGAGCGGTCCAGCTGGCGAGCAGCCGGAGCGCGGACTCGGACTGGGTTCCGGCTTCGGCCGAGTAGGTGATGAGCGTCTGGTCGAGATCGCCGGGCATCACCAGCGACTCGTACTGCAACGTCAGCTCGCCGACCATCGGATGGACCATCCGCTTCACCCCGAAGCTCTTGTCCCGTACGTCGTGCCGGGCCCACTGCGTGCGGAACTCCTCGCTGCGGATCGACAGCTCCCCGATCAGCTCGGCCAGCTCGGGATCATCGGGATTGCGGCCGGCGTACAACCGCAGGTAGTCGACCGTCTCGGCCGCGATCGCCTCCCACTGCGGGTAGAAATCGCGGCAGGACTCGTCGAGGAAGACCAGTCTCGGCATGTTCCGCTCCTTGGCGGACAACGCCCCGAAGTCGACGATCAGCGCCGCCGCCAACGGGTTCCAGGCCAGCACGTCCATCCGGCGGCCGAGGATGAAGGCCGGTACGCCGTCGAGTGCCTTCAGCAACTGCTGCATGGCGGGACGGACCCGCTGCACCGTACGGCGTTGCTTCGGCCGGCGTACCGGTTTCGCCAGCCTTCGTAGGTGGTCCTGTTCATCCTCGGTCAGGCTGAGCACTCCGGCGACCGCGTCGAGGATCTCCTGCGAGACATTGTCCGTACGGCCTTGTTCCAGGCGCACGTAGTAGTCCGCGCTGACGCCTGCCGCTTGGGCGAGCTCCTCGCGGCGCAGACCGGGGACTCGCCGCCGGCCGTTGCCGAACACCTTCAGCCCGAGGTCCTCCGGACGGATCCGGGCCCTTCTGGACTTCAGGAATTCGGTCAGCTCCGCACGGCGATCCATGTCCCCCAGTATCCCAGCGGCAGGGTTACCAAGGGTGGTTCTGTCAGAACCAGGCTCCGCAGACCCCAGGGTGGAGAGACGTCTGGGTAACCCGTCGCGGCTGAACCAGGCTGAGGTCATCAACCGAATCCACCAGGAGCAAACGATGACCAGCACGATGCTTCAGCAGCAGAACCGCACCCTTCCCCTGACCGGCCGGAACGCGGTCGTCACCGGCGCCGCCAGCGGCATCGGCGAGGCCATCGCCGAGCGCCTCGCGGCCGATGGCGCCTCGGTCGCCCTGCTGTCCCGCCGGACCGACCGGCTCGACGATCTCGCCACCCGGATCACCGCGGCCGGCGGTACTGCGTTTGGTGTCGGTGTGGACGTCACTTCGCAGGATTCCGTGGATCGCGGCGTCGAGATGATCGCCGAGCGGCTCGGTCGGGTCGACCTGGTCGTGAACGCGGCCGGGGTGATGCTCGCTGCTCCGATCCAGGAGATCCGCGCCAACGACTGGTCCCGGATGATCGACACCAACCTGACCGGCGCACTGCGGTTGATCGGCGCCTTCACCCCGGATCTGATCGCGGCGGCGGCCGAGGGCCGTACGGCGGACCTGGTGAACATCTCGTCGATCGGCTCACACCTGGTCTTCCCCGGCTACGCCGTGTACGGCGCGACGAAGGCCGCGCTGACGCAACTCTCGAACGCTCTCCGCGCGGACCTCTCCCCGCTGGACGTCCGGGTCACCAACATCGAGCCCGGCCTGACCGAGTCCGAACTCGGCTCGCACCTGCTGCCGGAGCAGCAGGAGCTGCTGGCCGGCATGTTCGAAACGATCAGCCCGCTGACGTCCGCCGACATCGCCGACGTGCTCGCCTTCGCCGTCTCCCGCCGCCGCGAACTCAACCTCCGCAACATCATCACCCTCCCCACCCGCCAGGCCTGAGGCACCCACCTCAGCCCCCGTCCCGCAGTACGGGCGTGAGACGGAAGCTCCCCCGCCACCACGCCTGAACCTCAGCCCGCGCACCCACCTCAGCCCGCGTTCCGTAGTACGGGCGTGAGACGGGTGCTCGGGGTCGCGCGGGGATTTGTAAGACTCAGGACATGACCTCCTCTGCACGTCCAGTCGCCGTTGTCACCGGAGCCAGTAGCGGGATCGGCGCCGCTTCGGCCCGCCGGCTCGCCCGGGAAGGGTTCGAGGTGGTGTGCGCGGCCCGCCGGCTGGACCGGATCGAGGCACTGGCCAAGGAGATCAACGGTCGCGCGGTCCAGTGCGACGTCACCTCCGCCGAGGACGTCGCCGCCCTGGCCGCAGCCGTCGGCGACCGGGTCGACCTGCTGCTGAACAACGCGGGCGGCGCCTTCGGCTTCGAGCCGGTCTCCGAGGCCGACCTGGACGCTTGGCGCCGGATGTTCGAGGTGAACGTGATCGGCGTCGCCGCCGTCACCAAGTCGTTGCTCCCGGCCCTGATCGCGGCCGAGGGCCAGATCATGGTGATGGGATCGACGGCCGGCCAGGTCGCCTACGAAGGCGGCGGTGGGTACGCCGCGGCCAAGCACGCCGCCAAGGCCGTCGTCGACACCCTCCGGCTGGAGCTGTACGACCAGCCGGTCCGCGTCTGCGAGATCGCCCCCGGGATGGTGAAGAGCGAAGGCTTCGCCCTGACCCGCTTCGAAGGCGACCAGACCAAGGCCGACGCCGTGTACGCCGGGGTCGCCGAACCCCTCACCGCTGACGACATCGCCGACATCGTCGCCTGGGTCGCCACTCGCCCCGCCCACGTCAACATCGACCGGCTGACGGTCCGCCCCCGGGCACAGGCCGCCCAGCACAAGGTCCACCGCGTCCAGTAGTTACTTGGCTCGCAGCCGGGTTACCGGTGGTGAGGTGATCGGCAGTGATGCGAGGGGTTCTGGAAGGTCGTAGCCCGCGTACAACCGCCGGCGTACGGACTCCACCGGGAAGGTCTCCGGGTAGATCGCCATCTTCACCGTCACGCCCTCCAATGTTGCTCTGAGCAACATTTCCTCGACGGCCGGGTCGGGGGCGCCGCGGGCCGTGAAGATGGCGCGGATGACGTCTTCGACCTGGGACAAACGGGCGGACTTCGCAGCCTCGACCTCGGCGAAGACCGGGTGGGTGCCGGGCTGCATCATCAGTGAGATCGCCAGCCGCTGGATCGGCAGCGTGGACGCGGCCGCCAGCAGGCTTCCGTCGATGATGCCGGCGAGCCGTTCGTCCGCCGTACCGGTGAGTTCGAGCAGGCCCGCGATCCCGTCCAGCCAGCGGTCGAGCAGTTCCGCCGCGAGCTTGGTCTTGCCGGGGAAGTAATAGGTGACCAGCCCGCGAGACACGCCTGCTCGCTCCGTGACATCGGAGATGGAAGCGGCCTCGTAACCCTTCGTAGCGAAGACCTCCAGCGCGGCCGCGAGGATGCGTTCGCGGGACTTCTCCCGCAACTCCAGATTGGTGTTCGCCGAGCGCGGCAAAGCGATCGTGCCTTCCATCTCTGCCAGGAGGAACCCGGGAGGGCCGAGCAACCCCCCACGGACACTCGGCACTCCGGGGCAGGCTCCTGACGTCCCCGATGTGGCCGCCCACCGCGACCGCACTTATAGACTGTACGGACAGCGAACGAATGTCAAAGGCTCAACCGGTTTCGTGGACACCCTGTGTCACCGGTACCATGGACCGGCTGCGCCCTGCCTGTCGAGTGGCACGTAGATCCCTCGTAGCCACCGCCTGAATCCATCTGGCCGACGCCCCGCTGGCAGACGCCGTCGAAAAATGCTTGGAGCGCTTCCGCATGCCCCTCCGTAATGATCTGCGCAACGTGGCCATCGTGGCCCACGTCGACCACGGGAAGACCACCCTCGTCGACGCGATGCTGTGGCAGTCCGGCGCGTTCGGAGCCCACCAGCACGTCGACGAGCGAGCGATGGACTCCGGCGACCTGGAACGTGAGAAGGGCATCACGATCCTCGCCAAGAACACCGCCGTCCGGCACAAGATGGCCAACGGCGAGCAGATGACGCTGAACATCATCGACACCCCCGGCCACGCCGACTTCGGTGGTGAGGTCGAGCGCGGCCTGTCGATGGTCGACGCGATCGTGCTGCTGGTGGACGCTTCCGAGGGCCCGCTGCCGCAGACGCGCTTCGTACTGCGCAAGGCGCTCGCGCGCAACATGCCCGTCATCCTGGTCGTGAACAAGGTGGACCGTCCGGACGCCCGGATCGCCGAGGTCGTGGACGAGACCTACGAGCTGTTCCTTGACCTGCTGGACCACGACGCCGACCAGAGCGCCCTCGACTTCCCGGTCGTCTACGCCTCGGCCCGGGCCGGTCGCGCCTCGCTGAACCAGCCGGCCGACGGCGGGATGCCGGATTCCGACGACCTCGAGCCGCTGTTCGAGACCATCCTCGCGAACGTGCCGGCCCCGTCGTACACGGAAGGCGCGCCGCTGCAGGCGCACGTCACCAACCTGGACGCCTCGCCGTTCCTCGGCCGGCTCGCGCTGGTCCGGGTACACGAAGGCACCCTGAAGAAGGGCTCCCAGGTCGCGTGGTGCAAGCACGACGGCTCGATCCAGAAGGTCAAGATCACCGAACTGCTGGTCACCGAGGCGCTTGAGCGAGTGTCCGGCGAATCGGCCGGACCGGGTGACATCGTCGCGATCGCCGGTATCCCGGAGATCATGATCGGCGACACCCTGGCCGACCCGGACAACCCGAAGGCGCTGCCGTTCATCACCGTGGACGAGCCGGCCATCTCGATGACGATCGGTACGAACAGCTCGCCGCTGGCCGGCCGGGTCAAGGGCACCAAGGTCACCGCGCGTCTGGTGAAGGACCGGCTCGACCGCGAGCTCGTCGGCAACGTGTCGCTGAAGGTGCTGCCGACCGAGCGTCCGGACACCTGGGAGGTGCAGGGCCGTGGTGAGCTGGCGCTGGCCATCCTGGTCGAGCAGATGCGCCGCGAGGGCTACGAGCTGACCGTCGGCAAGCCGCAGGTGGTCGCCCGGGAGATCAACGGCAAGCGGCACGAGCCGGTCGAGCGGCTGACGATCGACTGCCCGGAGGAGTACCTCGGGACCGTCACCCAGCTGCTCGCGGTCCGCAAGGGCCGGATGGAGCAGATGACCAACCACGGCACCGGCTGGGTCCGGATGGAGTTCCTGGTGCCGGCGCGTGGCCTGATCGGCTTCCGCACCGAGTTCCTCACCGACACCCGCGGTACGGGTATCGCCCACCACGTGTTCGAGGGTTACGAGCCCTGGTTCGGCGAGCTACGCACCCGCCCGTCGGGTTCGCTGGTCTCGGACCGGACCGGTGTCACCACGACGTACGCGATGGTGAACCTGCAGGAGCGCGGCACGATGTTCTGCGAGCCGGGCACCGATGTCTACGAGGGCATGGTCATCGGCGAGAACTCGCGCGCCGACGACATGGACGTGAACATCACCCGTGAGAAGAAGATGACCAACGTCCGGTCGAACGCGGACGAGTTCGAGAAGCTGGTGCCGGCCCGCAAGCTGTCGCTCGAGCAGTCGCTGGAATTCTGCCGCGAGGACGAGTGTGTCGAGGTCACCCCGGACGCCGTCCGGATCCGTAAGCTCGCGCTGACTCAGGTCGAGCGCGCGAAGCTGGGCCGCAAGAGCAAGATCTGAGTCGGTCTGGTTGTCGGTGGGGCTCAGTAGTCTGAGCCCCACGTGGTGGTTGCTGACGTGGTTGCGGATCCGGCGGGGAGAAAGTTTCGGATCGTTACCAACCAAGCGGACCGCCACGACGTCTGTTCAGTTGGAAGTAACTCAGTTGGGGGAAGGAAAAGGGACATGAGTATTCTGCGTAAGCTCGGCGCCACCACGACGGCAGTCGCGATGTTGGGTGTGGGGGTCTTCACGGCCACCTCGGCGGACGCCGCCGCACCCGCCGCTCGGACCGCATCGGTTCAGGCGGTAGCGCCGAAGATTGCGCCCAAGGCTGTCGTCGCCACCACCGCGACGAAGTCTGCGGCAACGAACGTGCTCGTACCGGGCAAGCTGCGGCTGGACAAGCGCTGCATGACCGGCCGCATCATCTGCGTCAACAAGAAGACCCGCAAGGTCGTGTTCATGCTGAACGGCAAGCTGCAGGCCAGCGGCGACGCCCGCTTCGGCGCAGCGCGGACGCCGACCCGTAACGGCATGTTCAAGATCAACCGCAAGTCGAAGAACCACGTCTCCTCGCTGTACAAGTCGCCCATGCCCGACGCGATGTTCTTCAGCGGCGGCCAGGCGATCCACTACTCGAGCGACTTCAAGGCCCGCGGTTACAACGGCGCCTCGCACGGTTGCGTGAACATGCGCAACAGGACGGTCATCGACTACATCTTCAACCACGTGAAGGTCGGCGACAAGGTTCTGGTCTACAGCGCCTGATCCTCGATCTGCACTCCGTCGAACGCGGCGGCCGGTCCTACCGGTCGTCGCGTTTTTCGTTGTCCAGCGCCTCGGTGAACGCCTTGTACAGCCTGGGTTCCACCAGGCAGAAGGTCGCCTCCGCTACGCCTGTCGCAGTACCGAGCAAGGTCCGTACCGCGATGTCGGCCGCCGACTGCTTCGGCCAGCCGTAGATCCCAGCCGATACCGCCGGCAGCGTGATGCGCCGTACGCCGAGCTCGTCCGCGATCCGCAGCGCGTTGCGGTAGCCCGACTCCAGCAGGGCCGGATCCTGCTGGCCCGCGGTGTAGTTCGGCCCGACCACATGAATCACGTACTGCGCGGGGAGGTTGCCCGCCGTCGTCCAGCCGGCCTCGCCGGTACGGACCCCGTGCGGATACCGCTCGATGCACTCGGCCAGGATCGCCGGTCCGCCCGCACGATGGATCGCGCCGTCCACTCCACCTCCGCCGCGCAGGGCGTGGTGAGCCGCGTTCACGATCGCGTCCGTCGCGACGGTGGTGATGTCCGCGGTGCTGAGCACGATATCCATCGGCTCCTCCAGTTTGTGTGACAGGTCACGAACTGCTCACGAGAGGTGACCAGGTCGTGTTTTGCAACTTACGCTGGCTCCGCGACCGGGTCACAGTCCGGTTGCTGGCGTCCGCCCGGCGCCAACCAAGCGGGCTCCGAGTGCGTCCCAGTCTTTGTAGGGACAGATCGACCATGAGGGGTTCCGATGCGCTTGTTCCGTAAGGCCTTGGCCGTCCGCCACGTACTCGCCGCAGCCGTCGTCACGGCCGCGATTGCGGGCCTGGCCGGTTCCGGAACGATCGCGTCCGCGGCCCCCACCTCGACGACAGAACTCAAGACGGTGCCGTTCGAGGTGTCCGGCGAGCTGCCGATCTACCCGAAAGCCCTGTGGCGCAACGGTTCCAGCGGAGCCGACGTACGCAAGGTGGAAGCGCGCCTGGTCCAGCTGAAGCTGCTGGGCAAGCAGTACCAGGATGACTCGTTCGGGACGATGACCCGCTCCGCGGTGAAGAAGTTCCAGACCGCGAACGGAATACCGCCGATCGGCTACGTCGACCAGAACACCTGGACCAAGCTGACCGCGGCGACCCACGAGCCCACCCAGAAGGAACTCTTCCCGCCGGCTCCCGTGGTCGACGGCAAGAAGCTCGACCAGCGTTGCGCGACCGGCGTCGCCCTCTGCATCGACAAGTCCAGCCGCAAACTGCGCTACGTCGTCGACGGCGTCGTCAAGATGACGATGGACGTCCGCTTCGGCGCCAAGGCCACGGCGACCCGCGAAGGCGCCTTCTCGGTCGGCTGGAAGAGCATCGACCACGTCTCCAAGCTGTACGACTCGAAGATGCCGTACGCGATGTTCTTCAGCGGCGGCCAGGCCGTCCACTACTCCAGCGACTTCGCCGCCCGAGGCTACGCGGGCGCCTCCCACGGCTGCGTCAACGTCCGAGACCTGGCCAAGATCAAGTCCCTCTTCGCCCAGGTCCACGTAGGCGACAAGGTCATCGTCTACCGCTCGTAGGTAAAAGGCGCCCGCCTCGCCCCTCCTACGTCGCTCACTTGGCGTTGGCTCCCACCTGCCCTGGTCGCGGGCTCCTCCGTCGCCGGCTGGTAACGGCCACCCACGCGGCTCCAACGTCAGGCGCTGGTTGGTGCTGCCCCCTGGTTCGCCGCCACCTGGTTCCTGGGGTCCGGGTGGCCCGGGATCGGGTCCGCTGACGCGATGTTCGGCCGATAGCGCGCCATAAGTCCGGCAGCGGACGAAAAACCCGGCAGCTCGACTTCCCGAACCCGCCCTCGCCGAGCAGGCTAAGCAGCGTTCAACCAGTAGCACCTGACACACCGCGAAACCGGAGGCCCTTGTGCCTCATCAGGACCGCCATCGGCATGAGCGCCAAGGTGGATCGGAGGCCTGACCAGCCGAGTACCGCCTGGAAGTACGGGAAGAGGACTACGAAGATCCCAGCCTGTACGCCGAAGACGATCAGCAGCGAGACGGAACCGCTGGCCAGGCCACGCTCGCGGAACAGGCGGAGGTCGAGCAGCGGGGCGACCTGGCGCAATTCCCAAGCTACGAAGGCGAATCCGGCGGTGATGCCGACCGCGAGGCTGAGCAGGGTGAGGGGTTCGGTCCAGCCTCGCGAAGGTCCCTCGTGCAGGAAGAAGATGAGGCCGACCACAGCGACGACGGAAGTCAGCGAGCCGACGGTGTCGAAACGATGCGTTGCCTTCTCGATCGAGTTGGGGATCGAGCGCAGCGCCATGACGAGGGCCGCGACGACGAGCACGACCGGTAGTACGAACAGCCACCGCCAGGTCGCGACGTCGACCAGGACGGCCGATAGGTACATGCCCAGGAGTCCTCCGCCACCGGCGACACCGGTCCAGACGCCGATCGCCTTGGAGCGTTCGGCTTTCGGCTTTCGGCTTTCGGCTTTCGGCTTTCGGCTTTCGGGAAGGTCGACGTGATGACCGCGAGAGTGACGGGCAAGATCATCGCCGCGCCGACTCCGCCGAGGAATCGGGCCGTCATCATGACCTCGATCGACGGGGCGAGGCCGGCTGCGATATTCGCGACGCCGAAGACGACGAGGCCCGTGAGCAGCATCGGTTTGCGGCCCCAGCGGTCGCCGAGCGCGCCTAGCGGCAGGAGGAGGGCAGCCAGGGTAATGGTGTAGATGTTGATGATCCACAGCACGGTGGCTTGCGAGGCGTCGAACGCCAGCGAGAGCTGTGGCTGGGCGACGTTCAGCCCGGATACAGAGGCGATAACGGCCATCAGCGCGATGCACACGCCGAGCAAGATCGCGCGACGCCGCCGCGGATCCTGGATCGTCGAGTCGGCGGCAAGCGCCTGGTTCGTGTTCATGAGATCCCTTAAAGAGCGCAGGAGGCAGCAGCGCCGAAGCCGACCTGCTCTGGCGCTGGTTGGTGGGTGGGGTAAACGCAACGGCCCGTACGACGCGCGTCGAGCCGCCTCTGCTGAGAGCCCGGAGCCGCCTGTACTACGGGCGGGTACCTGTACTACGAGGCGCCGGGTGGCCTGTACTACGGGCGCCGGGTGGCCTGTACTACGACGTCGCGCAGCTCGAGGGCTTTGCCTCCTGGGCCGGTGAGAGTACGGAGCAGTTCGTCGGTGGTGACGATGTCCCACCGGGTTTCGTCCAGTACGGCGGAGATGCCCGCTACTGTCGCCGACGCCTCGGCAGGCGGCTGGTGCTCGTGTCGCGAATGCTCCGCGGAGGGCTCGTGACCATGCGCCGAGCCCTGGGCTAGCGTGGAGTCTTGGGCGTTCGGGGAGCGGTGAGTGTGCTGGGATTTATGGGTGTGTGGGGACTCGTGGGTGTGTATGGACTCGTGGGTGTGTATGGACTCGTGGGTGTGTACGGACTCGTGGGTGTGTGTGGAGCCGTCGGGGTGTAGGTGGCCGACGGTCAGGAGCGTGCCGCCGGGGGCTACCCAGTTGGAGATGCGTTTGTAGAAGTCCAGTTGTGGGATCGAAGGGTGCGCGTAGTGCGTTGTCACCAGGTCGAACTTCGCGGCTGGGCTCCAAACTGTCAGGTCAGCCTCGACCCACTCCACCTGCTGCGACAGGCCGCCGGCGATCGCGCGCCTGCTTGCACGAGCAAGCGCGTCGGACGAGATGTCGGCTGCGGTCACCTGCCATCCCTGCGTTGCGAGCCAGATTGCTTCCGCTCCGGCTCCGCACCCCGCATCAAGCGCCGTTCCCGGCGTCAGGCTGCTGGTCCCGTTGACCAGATACGGATTGGGCGGGATACCCTCCATGGCTACCGGCTCGCCATGCCGCCAGTGCTCTTCCCAGTAGTTCTTGGTGAAATCGTGCGTCATTGCGACTCTCCTCCGCGTTTTCGCCTACCTCACCGAGAGTGCCGACCGCCGACCGTGATGGCAAACCTTGTTGCCGAATGGCAAACTGCGGAGTATGAGCGAAGCAATCGACCGGACCCTGAACGCGGTAGGACCGAGGTTGAAGCAGCTCCGGCTGCGGCGTGACATCACGCTCGCGGACCTTGCGGAGGTGACCGGTATCTCGGTCAGCACCCTGTCCAGGCTCGAAGCCGGCCTGCGCCGTCCCACGCTCGAACAGCTGCTACCGCTCGCGAGCGCGTACGGAGCGACCCTGGATGAACTCGTCGATGCGCCACCGACCGGTGACCCGCGCATCAACCTTCGCCCGATCGCCTGCGGTGACGGGGCGACCGTCATCCAGCTGACTCGTCGGGCCGGCGGCATCCAGGCCTACAAGTTCATCCTTCCGGCCGGGGACGACAGCCAGGAACCCGAGCTACGCACACACGAGGGCTTCGACTGGGCCTACGTCCTCAACGGCACACTGCGCGTCGTACTGGGCGAACACGACATGATGCTCAAGCCCGGTGAAGCCGTGGAATTCGATACCCGCACACCACACTGGTTCGGCGCCACCGGCGCTGGTCCGGTCGAGTACCTCAGCCTGGTCGGCAAACAGGGCGAACGCGCCCACATCCGAGCCACCTCGAAGGCGGACTGACCAACCCGATCGGTGGGCGCTGGCGCCGCATCGGGGCCGAGCGCCCGGCGTACGCGGCGCCCGGCGTACGCGGGGTGGTTGGGCTACAGGGGGCGGGGGCCGCGGCGGCGGCGGATGCCCCAGCCGCCTCGGCCTCGGCCGGAAGCGGCCCGGAGGGCGGGGCGGGCGTCGACCAGGTAGACCCCGGCCGCGACGATCCCGATCAGGCCGAAGAAGCTCAGCCAGCTCTGGAACAGCTGGCTCAGCGTGAACGTCACCAGGATCAGCACCCAGCCGGGCTTGGTCAGCTTGTCCGCCGCGACGAACACCGCGCGCGGCCGGAAGGCGGCATCGAGCAACGCGACCAGCTTGAGGCCGAGCAGCACCCACCAGATGACGTCGATCGGATTCGCGAACCCCGGAAACAGGGTAGGGAACGTGGCGAGTGCGAGCATGCGTACGAGCCTAACGTAGGCGTGGGTGGCCCAGCTCTGCTCAGCGGCAGAACTGGACCACCCACGCAGGTGGTGTCACAGCCCGTGTCACAACTCAGGGCCGCGGAACTACTCTCAGTCGCCGACCTTGGAGGCCGCGGCCGAGGCGGCCTTGGTGGCGGTCTTCGCGGTCTTGCGGGCGCTGGTGGCGGTCGCCTTCACGTTGCGCTCGGCGCTCTCGGCGGTCTTGCGCGCGGTGGTGCGGGTGGCCTTGGCCTTGCTCACCGTGGTCTTGGCCTGGGCGACCAGGTCCTCGGAGGCCTTCTGGTTACGGATCCGGCCGACGATCTCCTGGCCGCGGGCGGCAAGGTCGTCATAGGCCTCCTCGGCCTGGCCGAGGACGGTGGTGAAGCCGGCCCTGCGCGACGGCGGGCAGCTCACGAAGCTTGGCCGGCACGGTCTTGGCGTCGGCGGCGAGCGCCTCGAAGCGCTTGGCCAGCTCGGCCTGACCCTTGGCGAGCTCCGTCTGACGCTTGGTCAGCTCGGTCTGCAGGGTGGTCTGTACGGTCTTCTGATCCAGCTTGGCGAAGCGGCTGGACACGTCGCCGCTGACCGCGCGGAACTTCTCGACGGCCAGGTCGCCGGCGCCGGCGATGACGTACAGGGGCTTGACGGAGGTACGGGTTGCCATCAGGCATCTCCTCGGAGCATTGATTTTCAGCGGGGTCTGTACTGCGGTACTGCGGGCAGCCGGTTCCGTGAGGGGACCGGCTAGTTGGTGGTGCGTTTTCTTGCAGGGGTCTTTTGGGCGGCCGGCTTCTTTGCCGGCGTCGCCTTCTTGGGCGCGGCGACCTGCTCGGCGGCGGCATCGGTCGCCGCTGCCTGGGCCGGGGTCGCGACCGCGGTATCGGGCGTGTTCTCACGGACGAAGGAGCCGTACACGTCCAGCAGGACGCGTTTCTGCCGCTCGTTCAGCGCGGGGTCGAGCAGTACCGCGTCGACCACCCCGGATGCCCGGCGGGCGCCGTCGGAGCTGTCGTTTGGATCGAGGATGCCGGCCCGTACGTAGAGGGTCTCCGCGGAGATCCGCAACGCCTTCGCGAGTTGCTGCAGCACATCGGCCGACGGTTTCCGCAGGCCACGCTCGATCTGGCTGAGATACGGGTTCGACACACCGGCCAGATCGGAGAGCTGCCGCAGCGAAAGCTGCGCGTGCCGGCGCTGCTCGGCGAGGTACTCCCCCACCGAACCCATCCCGTCGGCAACACGATCACCCAATCCGACCATGCCCCCATTGTGCTAGCAGGGTGCTTGCAATTGCAAGCAGACCTGCCGTGAGCCCAGTCACCCCGTACTACGAACGCAAGCCAGGCGCCCCGACCGCCGGCCCCGCGGCACATCCCGCAAGGGTCGAGGTCAGGGAAGGCGGAGGGTACGAGGCGCGCCGCACGCGTGCCGAGGGCGGGCTGCGGGGCGGGTGCGGGCGATGGGCGGGCGGGGTTAGCTGAAGAGGTTCGGCGACGGGTGGACCGAACCCACCTCTACGCCGCCGCCCAGGAGGGGAAGGTGGGTTTGGGACTGGATCTCTTCGTTGTCGATGCCGAGGTGCTGGAGGACGGCGGCCATGACCACGGCGCGGGCGCGGGGGTTGCCGTCTTCGACCTTGACGGCGATGCCCCGGCCGTCCGCGAGGCCGACGGCGTACACGCTCTCGGCGCCCGCCTTGCAGAGCAGGCCGTCGACCGTCCTCATCAACCTGGCCTCGTCGCGCCTACTCCCGCTGGCGTACTCCGGGTACTCGCGGAAGGCGTTGGCGATGCGGCCTTCGTGGGTGTCTGGTGCGGCAGCGGCGAAGAGGCCGAAGGAGCGGGCCAGGCCCGGCCAGGCTGATGGCCAGCAAGGGGGCACCGCAGCCGTCGACCGCGACGTACGAGACCTTCTCGCCGGCCGAATCCTCGATCGCCGTCCGGATCGCCTTCTGGACAGGGTGTTCCGGTGAACGGTAATCGTCGCGACCCCAGACACCGTCGGGACTCTTGGCCCGGGCGTCGTCGTGGATCGGCCAGCCGTTCGTCACGCAGGTGGCGATCATCGCGGCGTGCTTGCCGGAGCAGTTCATCGTGATCGGGTCGACGGCGCGGCCGGCACGCACCCACTCGTCGCGCGCCTGCTCGTCGATCGGGTACGCCGGCGGAGTACGCAGCGCGGTCTCGTCCAGGCCGACGCCCGCCAGGATCCGCCGTACGCCGTCGCGGTGGATCTCCTCGCCCGAGTGGGACGCACCGGCGAGCGCGAGGAGTTCGCCGTCGAGGTCGAGTCCGCTGCGGAGCATGCCGAGCGCCTGCATCGGCTTGTTCGACGAGCGCGGGAACATCGGCCGGTCCACCACGCCGACGGACCACTCCACGGAGCCGTCCGCGGCGGTCACCACGACGGAGCCACGGTGATGGCCCTCCACGAATCCGCTGCGGACGACGTCGGCGAGGATCACAGGTTCGGTCACGGCTGCACTGTACGGCTCAGACGTCAGGTGCAAAAACCCAGGTTGACCATGATCCCCCTCACAACACCACTAACGTCCGAAAGGTCGAGGGTCCTGCCCCACGTGCTTTCGGACGTTAGCGAGTCTCGCGCTAACGTCCGAAAGGCCGAGGGTCCTGCCCCACGTGCTTTCGGACGTTAGCGGGTGGGGAGGCAAGGAGGCGGGCGTTAGAGGCGGGCGCGAACGTGCAGGCCGACCTCGGGGTCGACCAGCAGCTCCTGGGTGGCGGTGACGGTCGGCTGGTCCTCGGCGACGACCTCCAGGACCGCCTCCGGGTCCACCGAGCGCTTCACCAGCGCGAGCGCGATCGGCCCGTACTCATGGTGCCGGGCAGCAGACCCGACGAACCCGATCTGCTTCTCCCCGGCCCGTACTGCGTTCCCGTGGCCCGGCAGATGATCAACCGACCCGTCCAGGTGCAACCGGACCAGCCGACGCGGCGGACGACCCAGGTTGTGCACCCGCGCGACCGTCTCCTGGCCGCGATAGCACCCCTTCTCGAGGTGCACGCCGACACCGAGCCAGCCGACCTCGTTCGGGATCGCCCGCTCGTCCGTGTCCAGCCCGAGCCGGGGAGCGCCGGCCTCGATCCGAAGTGCCTCGTACGCCCAGACCCCCGCAGGCTGCCCGGCCGACGCGACATACGCCGCCAACTCGCCACGCGGCACGAAAACCTCATAACCGCCGAGCGAATCCGCGCCCGACCGGGTGATCAGCGCCGACTCGACCGGCGCCCCCGGACGCCAGACGATGGCGTACTCCTCGGTCACGTCCTTGATCTCGACCCGGGACATGAAGACCATCTTCTGCAGCCACTCGACCAGCGACGCCGCGGCACCCGGCTCGGTGTGCAGCCAGAATGTCTCACCATCGTCGAACCCATACATCACGTGCTCGATATGCCCAGTTGGCGACAGCAGCAACGCAGTCGTCGAGCTCCCCGGCCGCAGCCCTTCGAAGTACTGGCTCGTCAACGCGTGCAACCAGGTCAGCCGGTCCGGCCCAGCGATGGTGACCACGTCGCGATGCGACAGGTCGACATACCCCTGACCGTTCACCAGCGCCCGCTGCTCGCGGAGATCCGACCCGTAGTGGGCCGCCACTCCGGCATCGAGCCCGCCGGCCTCGACCGCTCCGGGCAGATCCAGCAAAGGGCTGCGCTTCGTTGACATATCACCAGAGTACGTCCCCCGGCGTACGCCGAATGCCTCCCGCTGTGGGATGTGGACAACTCCGCCCGACGCCAGGCTGGAACCACAAACTCGCGAGAGGAGAGAACGATGACCGACAAGCGATTCCGGTTCGGTGTGGTGGCGAGTCCGGACCGAGGCGCCCAGGCCTGGCAGTCGACCGTACGCCGGGCCGCCGAGCTCGGGTACAGCACGATTCTGATGCCCGACGGGCTGCAGCTGCTGTCGCCGTTCCCATCGCTGGCCATCGCAGCGGCAACCGCCGACATCCGCGTCGGCACCTTCGTCGCCGCGGCCCCGCTGCGTCCGCCGCGAGCCGCCGCCTGGGACGCGCACACGCTGACGGTACTGACCGACGGCCGCTTCGACTTCGGCATCGGTACCGGGCGGCCGGCGGCGGCGCAGTTCGCGGCCGAGCTCGGATTGCCGTTCGGGACCGCGCAGGAGCGTCGCGAGCAGGTGCTCGAGACGCTGGACCAGCTGATCAAGCTGGACGGCGACCGGCGTACCCCGATCATGATGGCCGCGGGCGGACCGAAGTCGCTGGCGATGGCTGCCGAGCGTGCCGACATCGTCTCGCTCGCGAAGCCGGCGATGACACCACGCGAAGAGGTCGCCACCCTGGCGCGCGAGCTCCGGGAGTTGGCGGGGTCGCGAGCCGACGACATCGAGCTGGCGATGAACCTGTTCGCAGCCGGGACCGGTGAACTGCCTCCCTGGACGAAGCAGGCCGCCGGAGTGGACGCGGCGGCGCTGGCCGCGAGCGATTCGCTGATGCTGCTGCCCGGAACGCCGCAGGAGATGGCCGACGAGTTGCAGCGCCGCCGCGACGAGTTCGGTGCCTCCGACATCAGCGTCAATGCCCCCTACCTCGACGAACTGGCCCCAGTCGTCGAACTCCTGGCAGGGAAGTAGAACGCGTTGTCCGTACTGCGGGCGCCCGGCCGCACGTAGTACAAGCGGACAGCGCGCTGCCCGTTGGCTCTCGGCGGAGGAGAGCCAACGGGCAGCGCTGAGGGGTGGGACAGTTGGACTAGTGGTCCTCGGGCCGTCCTCCGACCGCCACGGGAGTGCCTTCCGGTACGTCGCCCGCGTGCGTGTCACCGGCGGCGAAGGCCTCTTCGTCGAACGGGTCCTCACCGGCGAAGACCTGCCTGGCCTGCTCCTTGTCGAACGCGCCGACCCAGTTGCCGACCAGGATCGTCGCGACCGCGTTGCCGGCGAAGTTCGTCAGTGCCCGGGCCTCGGACATGAACCGGTCGATGCCGACGATCAGGCCGACGCCGTCGAGCAGTTCCGGCCGGTGCGACTGCAGACCGCCGGCCAGGGTTGCCAGGCCCGCACCGGTGACACCGGCCGCGCCCTTCGAGGCGACGATCATGAACACCAGCAAAGAGATCTGCTGCCCGATGGAGAACGGCTGGTCCAGCGCCTCGGCGATGAACAGCGACGCCATCGTGAGGTAGATCGCGGTGCCGTCCAGGTTGAAGGAGTAGCCGGTCGGAACGGTGATGCCGACGACCTCCTTGCTGACGCCGACATGCTCCATCTTCCCGATCAGGCGGGGCAACGCCGTCTCCGACGAGGAGGTCGACACGATCAGCAGGAACTCGCGGCCGAGGTACTTCAGCAACTGGAAGATCGAGACCCCGGTGAAGACCCGAAGAATGGTGCCGAGGACAACGACCACGAAGAGCAGACAGGTGATGTAGAAGGCGATCATGATCATCGCGAGGCTGCGCAGGGCCTGGCCGCCGGCGGCGCCGACGACGGTCGCGATGGCACCGAAGGCGCCGACCGGCGCGGCCCACATGATCATCGACAGCACCTTGAACAGCAGCCGCTGCAGGTGGCCGATGCCATTGAGGATCGGCGTCCCCTTGTCGCCCATCGCCTGCAGCGCGAAGCCGATCAGCAGGGCGACGAACACGGCCTGCAGCACCTCGCCCTCGGTCAGCGAGGACAGCACGGTCTTCGGGATGATGCCGAGCAGGAAATCGGTGGTGCCCTCATGCGCCTTCGGCGCCTGCTGCTGGCCGGTCTTGCGCAGGGCGTCGGTGAGGTTCAGGCCGGAACCGGGCTTGACCAGGTTGCCGACCACCAGGCCGATGGCGAGCGCGACCGTCGACATCACCAGGAAGTAGCCGAGCGCGAGCCCCCCGACCTTGCCGACGCTGGCGGCCTTGCGGACGGAGCCGATGCCGAGCACCAGCGTGCAGAAGATGATCGGGCTGATCATCATCTTGATCAGGTTCACGAATCCGGTGCCGAGCGGTTTCAGCTCGACCGCGAAGTCGGGGAACAACAGGCCGACACCGATCCCCAGGGCGACGGCGACGATGACAGCGATGTAGAGGAAGTGGGTCCGGTCGTTACGGACCGGTGTCGGTCGGGTTGGGGTCGGGCTCGACATGGCGACTCCTGAGCTTGCTTGGAACACAGCGGGCGGCTGGGTTGTGAGTAACTGTGACGTGACGCACAGAGGAACTGCGCATTTCGTTCATATCGTTCGCAGCCGTCCCGCATCCCCGCCGCGCGGTTCGCCTCCTCCGCCTGACGGCGACCTGTCGCCGAACTGCGATGCCACCAGTGGGTCACGCCATCCCTCGCCTTCCTTCCCTTCCCCACCAGGCCGACGCCGAGCTGTGATGCGACCAGTGGGTCACGCCCATCCCTCGCCTTCCTTCCCTTCCCCACCAGGCCGAGGCCGAACTGTGATGCGACCAGTGGGTGCACTGGAATGCACAATGTCGGGGTGAACCGCCGTCCGTCCGAGCTGCGTCGCCAGGTGCTCTGGCTGCAGTCCGTCACGGTCGCGGTCCTGATCGCGATGGTCTGGATCACCCTGCTCAGCCGCGCGCGCTCCCAGGCCGACCGGGATGCGGCCGCGACCGGAGCGGTCCCGCCCAGCTGGTGGGACCTGCTCCAGCTCGAACTGCGCTCCATGCTCGGCATCGGCTGCCTGATGCTCGGCGTCGCGATCGCCGGCAACGCGCTCGTCACCTGGCGGGTCCGGCACGCCACCCGCGGGATGGGTACCCAGTCGCTCGCCTGGATGCTCGACTTCTACGAAGGCGTACTCCGCGCGGGCCCGCGAAGGCCTGGTACTGGTCGACTCGGAGCACCGGGTCCAGCTGGTCAACGACGAAGCCCGCCGCCTCCTCGGGCTGCGCGAGGTCCGGCCCGACAGTACGGTCGACGAGCTGCACCTACCCGCCACGTTGGCGGAGCTGCTGACCGCAGGCAGAACGGCGTACGACGAACTGCACCTCGGCGCTCATGGAGTCCTCGTGGTGAACCAGCAGCCCGCTCGCTCCGGCAGGATCGTCACATTGCGAGACCACACCCAGTTGCAAGCGCTGCTGGGCGAGCTGGACGCGGTACGGAGTCTCGCTGAATCGCTGCAGGCGCAGAACCATGAAGCCTCGAACCGCCTGCACACCGTGGTCAGCCTGATCGAGATCGGCCGGCCCGAACGGGCCCGCGAGTTCGCCGTGTCGGAGCTGCAGCTCGCCCAGGCGATGACCGATCGCGTCGTCGGTACCGTCGGGGATCCCGTACTCGCGTCGCTGCTGCTCGCCAAACTCGCCCAGGCTCAGGAACGCGGCGTACTCCTCACCCTCGAGCTCGGCTCGGAAGCGCTCAACACCCGGCTCCCCGCCCAGGACGTGGTCACCGTGGTCGGCAATCTCCTCGACAACGCGATCGAGGCCGCTCGCGGCGGACAGGCCCCGCGTCGCGTCGAGCTGAAAGCCGGTACTACGCCTGACGCGATCGACCTGGCCGTGACGAACACGGGTGCCGAGTTGGGTGCCACCGAGCTGGCCCGGATGTTCGATCGCGGCTGGACCACGAAGGCCGAGCCGGGACACGGACTCGGGCTGGTACTGGTTCGCAGTACGGTCGAACGCTGGCAGGGGACGTTGATGGTCGACCCGGATTCCGAGCTCGACGAAGTACCCGCACTGACCGTCCGGGTGCGGCTGCCGCGAGCGGTGAGCGCCAGTGCCTGACGTACTGCGCGTGCTGGTGGTCGAGGACGATCCGGTCGCGGCCGAGGCCCACCGCACCTACGTGGACCGCCTCCCCGGCTTCGCTTGCCTTGGAATAGCCGGTACTGCGGCACGTGCGCTCCAAGTGCTCAGCCAGCAACCGGTCGATCTCGTGCTGCTGGACATGAATCTGCCGGACGGGCACGGGCTGGACGTAGTACGGCGAATGCGTGCCGTAGGCAACCAAACAGACGTGGTGATGGTCACGGCGGCCCGAGAGGTGGCAGCTGTTCAGGCGGCTGCCCGGATCGGCGTTGTTCAGTACGTACTGAAGCCGTTTGCCTTTGAAACCTTGAGAGATCGACTCAGTGCCTATGCTCGCCAACGCCGCGCAGCAGAGGCTGGCCAAGTAGTGGCCGACCAGGACGAGGTCGACCGATTGTTGCACCCAGCAACCGTTTCGTCTGTTCCGAAAGGGCTCGCGGGATCAGTGCTGGATCGCGTGGTGACGCTGCTCGGCAACCGGGAAGGCTGGACCGCCGAGGAGATCGCCACCTCGCTCGGGACCTCCCGGATCACAGCCCGCCGCTACCTCGAACACCTGGCCGACCAAGGCCAAGCCTTACGCACCCAGCGCTACGACGGCCGCAGCGGCCGCCCCAAGGTCGAATACTCCTGGGTCTCCGAAAGCTGACTCAACCTAAGGGCTCGGCGGTCGAGTGGTGCGCTCGCCGGTCAGGCGCGAATGAGGGTGGCCCAGAGGTGGGGTTGGAGGGGCTGACCCTCGGCGGCCATGTCGTAGGCCCACATCAGTTCGCCCTTGACCAGGCCGTACAGGCGGTGGCCGGCGGCGACCTCCTTGGCGGTGGCGGTGCGGGCGACGACATCGGTACGCATCTCGACCTTGGCGCCGTCGATCTCGCCGTACCAGACCTCGGCGAAGCCGGTCGGGTGCGCGAGCACGACCTCGAGCTTGTTGTCGGGCTTCGGCCGCCAGAAGCCGGTCTCGACCGCGAGCGGACGCTCCTTGGTGCCGTCCTCGCCGACCACGTAGGTCTGGCTGACGTAATGCAGGTACGGCTTGCCGTTGTGGCTGAAGTCGATCTGCTGGCCGAACTCGAACTTCTCGATGGTCGGGTAGTCGCCGTGTCCGCGACCCTCCCACCGGCCGAGCAACCAGGCCAGCGGCATCAGATCAGGGTGCAGGTCCTGCGGGATCTCGAAAGCCATTGCCGTCAGCTCGCGCTGCGGCCGCGGAGCAGCCGGTAGACGACGAACACGGAGAACCAACCCATGAAGAGGGTGACCAGCACCAAGAGGCTGGTGAAGACGACATGCAGCACGTTCCACAGTCTAGGGGATGGCTGAGGTGTCCTCGGCTACGGTGGCGTGATGTCCCGCACGCTGGTGATCAAACTGACCGCAGGTGCCGAAGAACCCGAACGCGCGAACCAGGCCTTCACGGTCGCCGCGACGGCGGTGGCAGCCGGAGCCACGGTGTCACTGTGGCTGACCGGGGAGGCGGTGTGGTTCGCGGTACCGGGGCGGGCCGAAGCCTTCGAGCTACCGCACGCGGCGCCGTTGGCCGAACTGCTGGCCGGCGTACTGGCCGGAGGTCAACTGACGGTCTGCACCCAGTGCGCCAAGCGCCGCGACCTGACGCTGGACGACCTGGTACCGGGTGCCCGGATCGCCGGAGCCCCCGCCTTCACCGAAGAAATCCTCACCGACAACGCCCAGGCGATCGTCTACTAGCCGCTCGCCCGTGTGCCCGGGGATCAGCCGCCAGCGGACCGGTTGCCGGGTTAGTCACCGCCGGGGGCTTGGCCGGCGGTGCCGTTGCTGTGACCGCCGCGGTCCATCGACTTCTGGTGCTGTTGGCCGGCCGTCTGGCCCCCGCGGCCGGCGGTAGCGGGCTCGCGTTGCTGCCCCGTCGCCCGCGTGGGTGAGACCTGACCGCCGCGGTACAACATGTCGACGTCGGCCTGCTCCTGCTGCGACATCTGGCCGCCGCGCTGGCCCTGACCGTTCTGATCTTGGCCGTTCTGGCCCTGGCCATTCTGATCTTGGCCGTTCTGACTCTGGCCGTTCTGGTGCGCCTGCCGGTCCGCTGCCAGCCGCGCCTCTACCGGGTCCGGCGGCCGCTGCCCGTCGCTCTCCTGCCCGTTCTGCTGGGCACCGTTCTGCTGGGCGCCGTTCTGCGTCCGGTTGTCCTGGCCGCTCTGCTGCTCAGCCTCAGCAGCAGCCCGCTGATCACCAGCAGTCGGCAACCCCGGCTGCGGCCCAGCCTCCCCCTGCTCCTGCCCAGCCCCATCCTGCCCAGCCCCATCCTGCTCAGCCCTGTCGCGCTCCTGCCCAGCCCCGTCCAGCTCCTGCCCAGCCCCGTCCAGCTCCTGGCCAGCCCCGTCCTGCCCGGCCCCGTCCTGCTCCGGGCCCGGTCCAGACCCGTCTTGCCCCGGCTCGTCCGGCACAGCCCCGTCTTGCTCCTGCCCAGCCTCGTCCAGCTCCTGAACTGGCTGAGCTTGCTCTGGGTCGCGCTGGTCCTGCTCCTGGCCAGCCGGATCTTGCTCCTGGCCGGTCTGGTCCTGCTCCGGGTCCGCCTGCTCCTGGCCGGTCTGGTCCAGGTCGGTCTGGGGTTGGTTGTCTTCGAGTTCGTCGACCTGGGTGCCGTCGATGGCCGGTTGGGTAGTGGTCTGCCCGTCGTCGGTCACCTCGGTGACGGCCGGGTTGTTCTCGCCCTGCTCGGCCTCAGCACCCTGCCGCTCGGCGGCCGGGATGGCTTCCATCCCCGCCGGCACCGTCTGGGTGACTCCAGGCTGGGTGTTCTCCGTGGTCACAGCCGGATTCTCGGCGTCGACGCCGTCCGCTTCCGCCGCCGGCGCATCCACCCCATCCTGCCCATCGGCGTCGAGCCCGGGCTCCGCGTCCGCCCCGGTCTGTTCGCTCCCGTCCGGCCCGTCCAGCTCGTTCCCGTCCGGCCGGTTCCCGTCCGGCCGGTTCCCGTCCGGCTCGTTCCCGTCCGGCTGGTTCTCGTCGGCCTCACGAATCTCTTCGGCCAACTCCTCGGCCGCCACCCCTGCGGCCGCCCCCGCAGCAGCCGCCGGTACTACGTCCGGCCCGTCGCGCTCCGGATCCTGCTGGGCGCGCTCTTCCTCTTCGCGATCGCTCTCGCGCTCCTGCTCCGAGCGGTCCTCGTTCTCGTCACGCTGCTGCTCGTCGGCCTCTTCCCGCTGCAGGTCAGCGGCCTGATCATCAAGCTCGTCCTCACGATCCTCGGTGTCGTCGCGCTGGTTCTCCGCGTCGTCGACACCGTCGCGGTTCAGGTCCGTACGGTTCAGCTCCGCTTCCGCCTCGGCATCGCGCCGTGCCGGGTCATCGGGATCGCCCCGATCCTCGTCGAGATCAGCATTCAGCTCGTCGACCTCACGCCGTACGTCGGGATCGAGGTCGTCCGTACGACCCCGGTCGAGGTCCTCCTGCATCTGCCGCGCCAGCCGCTCCCGGACCTGCTGTCGCTCCTCGGGCGACAACGCCTGGTAGATGCGGTTGGCCTCCTCGTGCTCACGCAGGACGTTGCGGAACTCCTCGATCATGACCCGCAGTTCGCGCTCACGGTTCGAGTTCGGCTGGTTCGTGCGGTTGCGGAGCAGCCTGGCCGTCAACCGCCGGAAGATCTTGTAAAGGTCCCTCAGCAGGTCCTCTTCGATCGACGCCATCAGGCCACCTCGCTCGCATAAACGGAATACCCGAAGCCGACCGAAACGTTCGCCTTGCCGGCCTCGGGCTGGGTCGCGTACAGATGCAACTCGGCGCCCGGCCGCAGCCAGACCGCCAGGTGACGGCGGCGGTCACGCCACTCATCAGGGATCCGCGGATCATTGCCGGGACCGACGAAAATCGGGTCGCCCCAGTGCTTGCGTGCCAGCGCCAGCTGCCCGGGCCAGTGATCGTCCAGGCCCTCCTCGGCCAGCTCGACCTCGCCCGCCTCGATGTCGTACGCCGACCAGCCGCTGCGCGGGCTTTCGGGCAGCACCGCGTCGGGCAGCACCAGCATCACGGTCTCGCGCCGGGTGACGAGTCCCCAGGTGTACCGATCGGGGTCGATGTTGCCGGGAGCCCAGGGACGCCAGCCGGTGGCGTCGCTCACCCGCGACACCAGGGCGCGGATGGCGTCCAGACCGGTCTCGGGCGGCCCCCAGACCCGGTTCCAGTCGTACACCTCCGCGAGGTCGGCCATAGCGCGCTCGTCGTCGTCCGACGACCGCTGCTGTGTCCTCACCTGTCCCGCTCCTCTCGATCGAACCGTCCCAGCCTAGAGCCACCCGGTGCCACCCCGGCTCAGACGCACCAGCCCACCCGCCCGGATCCGCGCGTCCCGCCCGGAAGCTACCGGTTTCGCGACGCTACCGCGATCGCCGGCGACCTGTTCTCGAAAAGTAAGGCATTCGGGGTTGCCGCTGAGCAGCGTTTGCGCGGGGGCGGCGGGCGTTCGCGATCAGTAATCGGCAACGGTCTCCGGCGCGCGTCTTCCTGCGTTGTGATGGAGAGTATGAAGCTGCCCGAGCCCCCGACGGAGAAGTCGTTCCCGTCGCCGCTCCATCATCCCCGCGTGGCCACCGTGATCGGCCGTTGGCTGGGGATCGCCGTGACGATCTGCTTCCTCACCGGGCTCTTCAGCCATTTCCTGCAGCAGACCCCCAGCTGGCTGGACATCCCGACCCGACCTGCCTCGCTCTACCGGGTGACGCAGGGTCTGCACGTCCTGACCGGCACCGTCTCGGTTCCGTTGCTGTTGGCAAAGTTGTGGACGGTCTATCCCAAGCTGTTCGAGAAGCTCCCCTGGCCGCCGAGCCGGAAAGCTCTCAGCGCCGTGTTCGAACGCCTGTCCATCGCAGTACTGGTGGCCGCGACGGCGCTCGAGCTCTTCATCGGCTACCTGAACACCCTGCAGTGGTACCCGTGGCCGTTCCCCTTCAAGGAAACGCACTACGCGCTCGCCTGGATCATCATCGGCGCGCTACTGGTCCACCTCGCCATCAAACTCCCCCTCATCACGGCAAACTGGCGAGCCACCCCAGCAGACCGTACGCCGCTCGCGCCGTCGGAACCGAAGTCGTTGCCGCCAGCAATCACCGGGTTGAGTCGACGGGGCCTGTTCCGAACGGTCATCGGGGCGGGGACCTTGGTGGGGATCGCCTCGGTCGGGCAATCGGTGCCGGCGTTCGGGCCGATCGCCGTGCTGGCGCCGCGCAAACCCAACGTCGGCCCGCAAGGCCTACCGGTCAACCGGACCGCCGAGGCTGCCGGAGTGACCACGGTCGAGGCGGACTGGCGATTCGCGGTGAACGGGCCGCAGCCACTGTCGTACTCCCTCGACGAGCTGCGAGCGCTACCGCAGAGCCGATCTAGCCTGCCGATCGCCTGCGTCGAAGGCTGGAGCCAGGGCGCCCGCTGGGAGGGGATCCGGATCAAGGATCTGCTCGAACTCTGCGGCGCCCCCGAGGGGTCGAGCCTGCGGGTCGTCTCGATGGAGAAGGGCGGCTTCTACGCGACGAGCGAACTGCCGCCCCAGTTCGCGGCCGATCCACTCACCCTGCTCGCCCTCAAGCTCAACGGCGGGGACCTGGACCTCGATCACGGCTTCCCGGCCCGCATCATCGCCCCCAACCGCCCCGGAGTCCTGCAGACGAAGTGGGTCCACCGCCTGGAGGTACTCACATGACAGCCAAGTTCCCTAGCGGATCAACCATGGTTCGTACGGCGATGGGCGCGTTGGGCATTGGAGTCGGACTCTGGGGATTGCGGTTGCTGTTGCAAGCGGTGACCGGAGGCGCGCTGCTGCGATTGCCCCTCTGGCTGGGCGGCGCGGTGGTGGTGGACGACTTCTTGCTGATGCCGTTCGCCATCATTGCGGGGTTCCTGCTCACGCGCTGGTCGATCGGCCCGGACCGGCACCGCCTGGTGACCACGGTCCGGACGACCATCCTGTACGTCGGGATCACCACCCTGATAGCGATCCCGCTCCTGATCCGCCAGGGCAAGGGCGTCAACCCGACCGTCCTGTCGCGGAACTACCTGCTCGACTGGTTGTTGCTCGAGGCCACCATCGTGGTCGTCGGCGTACTGGTCGCGATCGTTCAGCGCAGGCGTTTCACGTTCAGGAGGTCGCGGGCCTCGTCCGGGCTCATCGGCGGTCGCTGAGCAAGAGTCGCCAGCGTCGCGGCTCGTTCGACGAGATCCGCGTTGTGGGTGACAGGCTGACCCTTCGCCATCGTCAGGGTGTCCTCCATGCCGATCCGGAGGTGGCCGCCCTTGGAGAGCGCCGCCAGCGCGATCGGCAGCGTCGTACGGCCGACGCCGGTGGCCGACCAAGACGTCACCGCCGCGGGAAGACCGTTGACAGCGGCAACCAACGCGTCCGTCGTACCGGGCATGCCACCGGGAACACCCATCACCAGGTCGCAATGCACCTTGCCGCCGTACGGCAGGCCGAACTTGTCCAGCAGACGGTGCAGCGCGGCGACGTGACCGAGGTCGAACAGCTCGAACTCAGGCACGATCTCGCGTTGCTGGGTGAGCCGGTAGAGCTCCGTGACGAACGGCCATGGGTTCATGAACACGTCGTCGCCGAAGTTGACCGTACCCATCGTCAGCGAGCAGGAATCCGGTGCCGCGTCGAGTACCCGCAGCCGGTGCTCGAACGGGTCGGTGACAGCGCCACCGGTCGACAGTTGCACGATCAGCGCGGTGTTCTCGCGGACCGCGGTCACGGTCTCGCGCAGCCGGCCGAGATCAAGAGTCGGCCTGTGCTCACCGTCGCGGATGTGGATGTGGATCATCGCGGCCCCGGCAGCCTCGCACCGCTTCGCCGTCTCGACCAGCTCCTCGAGCGTGGTCGGCAGCTCCGGGCAGTCGGCCTTCGCGGTCTCGGCGCCGGTGGGGGCAACAGTCAGCAATGTCGACGTCATGAGGCGAATCGTGCCAGATCCAGCCCGGAAACGAGATATTCAGCGGTCGGGAGCCATAAATACCGGACATTCTCCCGACTGGCACACTTCAGCGCATGAGAGCTGTGGTGCAGCGGGTGACGGAAGCGTCGGTGCTCGTCGAGGGCGAAGTGGTCGGGGCGATCGACGGGCCCGGGCTGATGGTCCTGCTCGGCGTCACGCACGACGACACCGCCGAGAAGGCGGCAGCATTGGCGGCGAAGATCTGGACCTTGCGGATCCTCCGCGACGAGCGGTCCTGCTCCGACGAGAACGCGCCGATCCTGGCGATCAGCCAATTCACCCTGTACGCCGATACGCGCAAAGGCCGGCGCCCCTCGTGGAGCGCGGCCGCTCCCGGACCGGTCTCGGAGCCCTTGTACGACGCGTTCTGCGCCGCCCTGGAGAACCTCGGCGCCAAGGTCGAACGAGGCAGGTTCGGCGCCCAGATGGACGTCTCCCTCATCAACGACGGCCCGGTCACGCTCATCCTCGACGCCTGAAAAGACCGGACCCCCGGCCCCGGATCACTGGGATCCGGGACCGGGGGGTCCGGTGGTGCCCGTCTGAATCGGTGAGGTTCGACTCAGTTGGGGAAGGTGGCCGGCTTGATCAGCCGATCACACCGGCGGCCGAGTGGCCCACGATCACCTTGGTGTTCAGGCTGTAGACGTCGATCACCAGGGCGTTGACAGAGATGAACCGATCCTTGCGCACGACCTGGTTGAAGGTCAGCTTGGCGATACCAGGGATGTTCAGCGTGGCGTTCGGCTTGTTCGGAACGGCGTAGACCTTGTCGCCGACGCGGACGGAGACCACGTCCGAGCTGTAGTTCAGGCCGATCTTGCCGTCCTTGGTCTTCCACGCGGACGCGGAGGACTCGATCGCACCGATCTCCATGTTGGCGACCTTGACGCTGGCCGTCTTCGAGGTGAAGGTGATGGCGGCCTTGTCCTTGCCGGTGTAGCCGTTCTTGGTGGTGGTGACAGCACCGATGAAGGCGACCCGCGGGATGTTCAGCTCTCCGACGGAGACCCGGACGGTCTTGCCCTCGGTGCCCTGGCAAGCGGCCTGGTACGACGTCGGGCCGGAGGTGACCAGCTTGTCGACGTTGGCCTGCGTGCCGTAAGCCTCACCCGTGACCATCGCGATGGTCGGGGTGGTGATCTCGGCGCGCGTCTTCAGGACCGCGACGTCAACGCCCTCGGGGGTGAACTGG
This sequence comes from Kribbella qitaiheensis, assembly GCF_014217565.1. Lineage (NCBI taxonomy): Bacteria > Bacillati > Actinomycetota > Actinomycetes > Propionibacteriales > Kribbellaceae > Kribbella > Kribbella qitaiheensis. Next base: position 5,275,369 of record NZ_CP043661.1, on the reverse strand, counting down.
TTCCGCACGTTCGCGTGGACGACGATCGCCTGCGCGTACGAGTAGATGCCCGTGCTCGTCTTGACACCGCCGACGCGGTTCAGCACCACGTACCCGAGGCCCGGGATGGCGACCTTGGTGTTCGGCTTCGGGTTCAGCAGGCTCGGCACCGACAGGTTGCCGATCTTGATGGAAGCGAAGGTGGTGCTACCCGTGTACTGCAGCTTGCCGTCCTTGTACCACGCGGTGGTCGTGGTCTTCGCGCCCGTGATGTGCAGCAGGCTGCCGAGCCGGATGTCGGCGGCGGTCGCGTTGCTGGTGACACCGTTGCCGCGCGCGTCGTTGAACGAGTGCGTGTCGGTGGTGACCGTCTTCGCGATGGCCTGGTTGTTCACGTTCGCGGTCGCGAGGTCGTTCTTCGACGACGCGTGCGAGTTGGTGGTGCAGCTGATCTGGCTGAGCACCTGCGGGCCGCTGTTGGCCAGCCCGCTCTTGGCGTCGGTGCCGATCGAGTAACCGCTGTATCCGAAAACCTCGGCGGCGGACGCCGAGCCCGAGGTCAGCGCAATCGTAGAAACTACGCCGACGGCGGCGGCGACGCCGACCACGGCAAGCTTCTTGTATCCGATGCGGGGTCTCATGACCCCTCCTCCCTGAGTGATGACGTGACCCTAACGAGCGGGTCAGGACACAGACACAACTCAGGTGGTCGCGGTAGGTAACGAGAAGAACACCCGACGAGATCAAACTGTTACATTGTCGTCACAGTCGAGAAAATCGAGATCTTGTCCCCGACGGCCGATCGTGCATCAAAGAACGGTCGTGCTGGAGAAATGGCAAAGGGCCCGGACGCGCGAGGTCCGGGCCCTTCGGGCTACTGCTACCTGGGGGACGAGGTCAGACGGCTACTGCCACCTCGGCGACCTCGCCGTACTGCGCCACGACCTGCCGGTCCACCGGGTCGGCCTTCGGGGCCAGCGTGCGCAGGGTCCACGAACCCGGCGCCGCGAAGAACCGGAAGTGCCCGGTCGCCGAGGTCGGCACCTCGGCCGTGAACTCACCAGTGGAGTCGAGCAGCCGCACGTAGGCGCCGCCGACGGGCTCCTCGCCACGGAGTACCTGACCCTGGATCACGGCTTCCTTGTCGACGTCGACACCCTTGAGGTCGAGGCCGCCCTTCTTGGCTCCGCACATGGTCAGGCCTTCCCGGGCTCGTCGCCGAGTGCGACAGGTACGCCGACCAGCGAACCCCACTCGGTCCACGAACCGTCGTAGTTCTTGACGTTCTCCTGGCCGAGGATCTCGTGCAGCACGAACCAGCTGTGCGCCGAGCGCTCACCGATCCGGCAGTACGCGATGGTGTCCTTGCCGAAGTCGACGCCCGCGTCGGCGTACAGGGTCTTCAGCTCGTCGTCGGCACGGAAGGTGCCGTCGTCGTTGGCCGCCTTGCTCCACGGGATGCTGGCCGCGGTCGGGATGTGACCCGCGCGCTGCGCCTGCTCCTGCGGCAGGTGGGCCGGGGCGAGCAGCCGGCCGGCGTACTCGTCGGGGCTGCGCACGTCGACCAGGTTCTTGACGCCGATGGCGTCCAGCACCTCGTCGCGGAAGGCCCGGATCTCGAGGTTCTGCGGCTGCGCGGAGTACTCCGTGGCCTCGCGCTTGACGACCTCGTCGGTCAGCTCGCGGCTGTCCAGCTCCCAGCGCTTGCGACCGCCGTCGAGCAGCCGGACGTCACCGTGACCGTAGAGCTTGAAGTACCAGTACGCGTACGCCGCGAACCAGTTGTTGTTGCCGCCGTAGAGCACGACGGTGTCGTCGTTCTTGACACCACGCGACGACAGCAGCGCCTCGAACTGCTCCTTGTTGACGAAGTCGCGACGGACCTGGTCCTGGAGGTCGTCCTGCCAGTCGATCTTGATCGCACCGGCGATGTGACCGGCGTCGTACGCCGAGACGTCCTCGTCGACCTCGATCAGTACGACGTTCTCGTCGGACTTGTGCTCTTCGACCCAGTCGGCCGAGACGAGCGCGGATTCCCTGCTCATGTGTGCTGCTCCTCAGGTGGTAGTAGCGGTGTTGGGCGTACGAATGCGGTGGATCAGCAGATAGGCCTCGCAACCGAGGCAGAGACCGACGGCCGCGTTCACGAACGCGGCCACGAGGGCGAAGCCGGTGGCGACCACTCCGAGCACGTCGGCGCCGGCCAGATATCCGATCAGGCCGAGCACGGCGAAGACCAGCCCGACCAGTTGGGCGAACCGCGGCGGCGCGGCATCTTCCAGCTCCTTCGGCGGACTCAGCAAATACTGACCCCACCCCGCCACCCCGGTCAGGTGCCGGGGCCGGACCAGCCGCTTGAAGAGTCGCCCGTACGGCGATGCCTGGACGCCGAACGCGACCGAGATCGCGAACACGACGGCCTGGACCGCCAGCGGCCAAGGACTGTTCAGCACCAAGGTCAGCGCGAGCACCACGGTCGTGACGCCGGCCGCGAACCGGAGTCCGCGCGGATCGACCTGGGGGTTTGCTGCCGTCCGACTGGACATGACGACTCTCCGGTGGGAGGTGGAACGAGCCGGAATCCGCCCGAAGACGCGGAAGGCGACGTACTGGGAACCGTGCTCAGCGACCGGTTCCAGAGCGTTCGAGACGCCGCCTGGTCAGCAAGGACGACACAGGGACGAGCGCATGCGGCAGTTGTCCACTGCCCTGCGCTTGGTCAGCCATGTCGTGTACTCCACGCCACCGAGAGTACGGAAACCCGGCAGGGGGAGAACCTTTTGTCCCATTCTTTGAGACAACTGATCATTATGTGAACAGCGCCACGCTCGGTGACCGCTTGTGCGTCAGCGGTGCCGGGGCTGATGGCCGACGACGACGTTGGTGCCCGCGACCTTGTCGTGCAGCGCTTGCTTCTTGTCGTCCCACAGCGGCCAGAGGTAGTCGAGCAGCCCGAGCAGACCGAACAGGTTGCCGATCAGCGGGATCGCGCCGAGGACACCGAGCGCGGCGTACAGGCCGAAGCGCTTGAAGACGGCGACTGCCGGCGGCGGACCGGGAACGTCGCGGAGCCGGACGCTGATGCCGACTGCTTTCTTACCGGGCGTCGAACCGCTGCGGGTGAGGAAGAAGAACTCGTAGACGAAGTACAGAACCATCGCGATCAGGGTCGCCGGCAGGATCCACTTGTAGACGTCCCACGGCAGCGTCGTGTTGAACTTCGGCGACTGGCCCGCCCGCGCCTGGTCGAACAGGTCGCTCTCGTAGTCGAGCGCGGCCTTCATGTAGTGGTACCAGAAGTAGCCGGTGAGCGGCAGGCTCACGACGAGCACGATGAGCCCGTCCAGGATCCGCGCGCCGACCCGCTTCCACCAGCCCGACAACGGCACGCCGTCCGGCGTCGCCGGCACCCGCGGCCCATACCCGAACCCCTGCTGCCCGTACTGCTGCTGCCCGTATTGCGGCTGTCCGTATTGCGGCTGGCCCTGCTGAGACTGCCCGAACTGCTGCCCGTACTGCGGGGCACCCTGCGGCTGGCCGTATTGCTGCTGACCTGCCTGCTGCGGCTGGCCTAGCTGCTGCGATTGCCCGTGCTGCTGTTCCGGCTGGGCCTGGCCGAACTCACCCGGGTACGGCGGCGGCCCCGGGCGCGGGCGGCGATGATCCGTCCACGCGTTGCCGTCCCAGTACCGCTGCGAGGACAGGTCCTTCGGATCGTCGTACCAGCCATGCGGAAAGCTCACCGGCACAGCATCGCTTACTCCGAGGTCGTCTGAACAATCACCAACCGGATGCGGGGTCAGTGCGGCTGGTGGTCGACTGCTGCGCCGAGGGCGGCGATCACGTCGGGCTTGCGCGGTTGGCCGCTGGCGCGGGTCACGATGGCGCCGGTCGCGTCGAGGACCAGCACCGTCGGCGTACGGAGGATGTCCAGCCGGCGGACCAGGTCGAGATGCGATTCCGCGTCCAACTCGATGTGCTGGACGCCCTCAACCATCGACTCGATCTCGGCGAGCGTCCGCCGGGTCGCGCGGCAGGGCGCGCAGAACGCGGACGAGAACTGCAGCAGCGTCGCCCGCCGGCCGAGCTCGACGCCGAGATCCGCCGCGGTCAGCCGGACCTGGTCGTCGGCCTCTTCAGCAGGGACAGAACCAGCTCGCACTGTTGCCTTCCTCACCGGGTGCGTCCCCCGGAAGCGTCCGTCGAACCGGGACTTGAACACGCTGAGACCGACGCCGATGGCGACCGCACAGACGAGAACGATGATCCCTGGGCTCACAACAATCCAGAGTACGTCGGTGGTCTTTCAGCTCAACCGGCAGTTCATCCCTTGGACCCGAACGGCGGCGGACCGAGGATCTCGATGCCGCCGTTGGCCGCCGCGGAGGCCTGGATCCGGCCGAAATCGACCACCCCGGGCTGATCCGGATCGAACGGCTCGCTCGCACCCCAGTAGAACTCCTGACCGATGCCAGGGGTGAGCAGGCAGAGCACCCGGGCAGTCTCCGAGACCACCAGGAACGCATGCGGCATCCCCCGCGGAACCAGCACCAGCCCGCCCTGACCGACCTCGCGCTGCTCGCCGTCCAGGTACATCAGGATCCGGCCGTCCAGGACGTACATGGACTCGTCGGCCTCCGGATGCAGGTGCAGCGGCGTCGTCTTGCCCAGCTCCATCTCGTCCTCGAACAACAGATAGGCCCCATCGGTCTCCGTCGCGGTGGCCATCCAGCGATGCGCCCCGCCGCCGAAGAACCAGCGCTTGTCCCCTTCATCGGCCGCCCTGACGATCGCAGCCCGCAGCTTGCTCACAGCCATCGTTCTCCCCGCCTCCCAAGTTCGTGAGACTCTGATCTCACCACGAGACTGCGGTATCATCAGCGCTGTGTCAACACCGTACGAGGCCGGCGGCCGGAGCAGGCAGAAGCAGCGGACCCGGGACGCCCTGGTCCAGGCGGCGAAAGCGCTGGTCGCCACCGGAGTGGCACCAACCATCGAGGAGGCGGCCGCAGCCGCTGGGATCTCCCGCCCCACCGCCTATCGCTACTTCCCCAACCAGCGCACACTGCTCGCCGCCGCCCATCCGGAGACCGGCGCGACCTCGATGCTCCCGGCCGATCCACCGCCGGATGTCGCGAGCCGACTGGCCCTGGCGATCCGGACCTTCACGGGCCTGATCCTCGAGACCGAGGCCCAGCAACGAACGATGCTCCGGCTCTCCCTCGAGGCCGATCCTGCCGAGCGGGCAGAACTACCGCTGCGACAGGGACGTGCCATCGGCTGGTTCGAAGAAGCCCTGGCGCCGCTTCGGGACGAGCTCGGCGACGAGGCGATCCGTCGGCTCGCGGTCGCGATCCGTTCCGCCGTCGGCATCGAAGCCCTCAGCTGGCTGACCGACATCGCCCGCCTGTCCCGCGACGACGCCGTCGAGACGATGACCTGGTCCGCCCAGTCGATGCTCCACGCTGCGCTCGCTGGTCGCCTGCCTCCGGAGACCATCGGCAACACGGCCACGGCGAACTAACCCCCGTACGGCCGGCACTTATCAACCTGCTGACGGCTTTTGGCTGGCGGCGTGAGGGATGTCTCGCGGCGCTGGTTAATGAGTGCTGGCGGTACGCGATTTCCGGTTGAATAGGGGTATGGACAGCGGGCTGGTGGTGCGGGCAGGGGTGGTGATCCCCGAATCGGAACTGGAATGGCGCTTCTCGCGTTCCAGTGGGCCCGGTGGCCAGTCCGTCAACACCACCGACAGCCGGGTCGAGCTCAGCTTCGACGTCGCTACGAGCAACGCGCTGAACGAGGTGTTCCGTGAGCGGGCCCTGGACCGCCTCGCCTCGCGCCTGGTCGACGGCGTACTGACCATCGCCGCCTCGGAGCAACGCTCTCAATGGCGCAACCGCGAAGCCGCCCGGATCCGGCTGGCGAACCTCCTCCGCGAAGCGATCGCCGCGCCACCACGACCCCGCCGGCCGACCCGGCCGAGCAAGAACGCGATGCGCCGCCGCGCCGACGACAAGCGCCGCCGCAGCGAGACCAAACGCCTCCGCGGCCGCCCGAACGACTAACCCCTGCCGGTCATTCCAAGCCCTCCAGACCAGGTCCACGGATAAACACAGTAAGGAAGAACAGGTGGCGCGGACACCACCTCGCTCAGCCACCGGCGACATCGAGGATCTGTCCGTGACGTACGCACTCCCCGCACTCGCGAGGAACAACACCGCATCGGCGATGTCACCCGCCTCCCCGAGCCTGCCGCCCTTCCGCAGGGCGCCAGGCCGGAAACCAACGGCCGTTACAGCCGCTGTGCAGTTCGGCCGGGAAGAGCTGGGGTCAGCCGCCGGCGAAGGGTGGGAGGGCGTCGATGAGGGCGCCTTCGTGGAGGTGTGTGTCAAGGTCGACCCGCTCGCCGTCGACCATAAAGCTGCAGATCCCGAGGACGCGGGCCAGCTCGGGCCGGTCGGCCGAAACGGCACCGACGAGTTCCTTCACCGAACTCGCTCGCGCGGTCGCCGTGGACTCGCCCGCCGCTGCGCGCGCGGCGGCGAAGTACCTGATGGTGACTTCCGGCATTTGAGTAGGGCCTCACTAATCGGTTAAGTCTTCCGGTATTATGTCAGCTTGCTGTTCCACCAGTGTGTCTCGGGCCCCCGGCAATGACGCCGCTGGGGCCTGACGTGCAAAAGGACCGGATCTCTCACCAGGGACCCGACGACCCGCACAAGGAGACAGCGTGAGCACGTTGCTTCTGCTGACGAACGCGCTGCAGGCCTCTACCGAGGTGCTGCCCTCGCTCGCTTTGCTGCCCCACCAGATCCGGATCCTGCCCTCCGAGGTCGCCGCCCTGGTGGACGCCCCCGACGCGGATGCCGTGTTGCTGGACGCCCGCCGTGACCTGGTCACGGTCCGAGGGGTGTCCCGGCTGATCCGCACCACCGGCATCGACGTACCGCTGTTCCTGGTCGTCACCGAAGGCGGTCTGACCGCGGTGAACGCCGACTGGGGCGCCGACGACGTCCTGCTCGACACGGCCGGCCCGGCCGAGATCGAGGCCCGGCTCCGGCTCGTCATCGGCCGCCTTGCCGCCATCCGCAACGAGGACCCCGACACCTCGCTGATCCGCAGCGGTGACGTGGTGATCGACGAGGCCTCGTACACGGCGAAGTTGAACGGGCGCGCGCTCGACCTCACGTACAAGGAGTTCGAGCTGTTCAAGTTCCTCGCACAGCACCCGGGACGGGTGTTCACGCGGGAGCAGCTGCTCCAGGAAGTCTGGGGCTACGACTACTTCGGCGGCACCCGGACGGTCGACGTCCACGTCCGCCGCCTCCGCGCCAAGCTCGGCCCCGAGCACGAATCGCTCATCGGCACCGTCCGCAACGTCGGCTACCGCTTCGTGATCCCCCCCACCACCCCCCAACGAGAAACAGCCGACTCCACCGTCTAACCCCCGCCGCCATTTGCAGGTCGCCAACACCGCTCCCCCGCGGTCGGCAGGCGGTGCCGAACGGTTCCCACCCTCGCGCGCGACAGCCACGACCAGCACGGCATGCGGGCGCTTCCACGCGGCAGGTAGGCGCGAGCACCGCCCCGCCGCTCCGGCAGGTCGTCAGCAGCACTTCCGCGCTGTCGGTCGATCGTCAGCACCGCGCGATCGGCACGGAATCAGAACCACTCCCGCGCGGCAAGCACGGCGTCACGGCGCCGCTGCCGCAGGTAAGCACGGAATCAGCACCACTCCCGCGCGGCAAGCACGGCGTCACGGCGCCGCTCCCGCACGGTCCAATCGGTCTGCAGCAACGCCTACGCGCGGGTGGTTCAGGCGCCAACTCCGCTCCCGCGCGGTCGTTAGGCGCGTCACGGCGCCTCCCCCTGCGGGGTTCGTCGGGTGGGAGCGCCGCTCCTGCGCGGTGGGTGGCGGGGTTGCGGAGCGGGTGGGGAAACTACCTTGGACCAGGGTGTGTTTTTGCTGCTACCGTGCGTATTCGGTCTTTTCACGGAAGGTGACCGATGGCGCACGTTGCTCCGACTTCGCACCGCCGCGCGACCCGCGCATCGCACCGCGGCGACCGCACCGCTGACGGCCCGATCCAGACCACGACCTGGCTCGGTCTCACGTTCGCGCTGATCTTCGGCCTGGTCCTGATCGGCCGCGCCCACGTCGGCGTCCACGCGGCGGGCGTAACCCTGCTGATCATGCTGGTCCCGCTCACCTTCGCGGTGTTCGGCGCCGCCCTCCTCCGCCGCGGCCTCGGCTCCGGAAAGGCAGCCCTCTCCACCGCCCTCGCCCTGACCTTCGTAATCCTCAGATTCCTGATCTAGCTCAACCCCAGTCGCCCGCCGCGCACGCTGAGGCATCGACCGGCGGGAGGCCGCCGAACGCAGCGCTGAGTCGACCACGCGTCGCCCCGCCCTCGCAGTACGGGCGTCTTCGGGAACCAACTAAGGCATTCCGCCACCAGAAAAGCGCACCGGATGCCCACGAGCCGGCAACCGACGCAGGAATTCCGCGCCTTGGTGCACCGCTCGAGCGCGTGATCGGCCCAGAACACTCAGCCGGCGCACAAGGAATGCGCTGGGTAGCGGCCGAAGCAGGCGACTGCAACCGGCGACGCACTGGGCCTTGATCGCGAGGCGGGCAGGCCGCCGGGCGCTCGGGTGGAGCGGGTCGGATCGCCCGGAGCACCTGGCGAGAGCGTTCGACCGCACGGTGCACATGGCGTTCGACCGCACGGTGCACATGGTGAGAGCAGGTCCGACCCCCGGGGCTCGTGGTGGGGGCGGCGCCGGAAGGCCGGGCCTCCTGGATGGGAGCAGGGCGAACGGTCGGCGTACCGGCGTACCGGCGTACGGGTCGGGAAGTCCTGACCCGCACGCCGGTTCCGGGTCAGGAGATGCTGATGCGGTCGGTCGGGCCTGGGGTGTACGGGTCGTGGGCGGTGAGGTAGTTGGCGAAGGCGTCGATGTCGAGGCCGCCGAAGAACTTGTCCGTCGCGGTGGTGAAGGCCGGGAAGCCGTCACCGCCGTCGGAGAGGAAGTTGTTCGTGACGATCCGGTACGTCGTCGCGTCGACCAACGGCTGGCCCGCGATCTTGATCGAGCCCGCGACCACCTTGGCACCCGGCGTCGCGGCCGGGCTGTAGGTGTAGGTGATGCCGGAGATCTGCAGCACCTTGTTCGCGGTCTGGTTGACGCCGGAGAACTGCTGTTCCAGCAGCGCCTTGATCTGGGTCCCGGTCATGTCCATCGAGACCAGGTAGTTGTTGAACGGCTGCACGGTGAACGCGCTGCCGTAGGTGACGGCGCCTCCGGTCGAGGCGAGGTCGGCCCGGATCCCGCCCGGGTTCATGAACGCCACCACCGGCGTCTTGTTGTTGGTGATGGTCGAGGGATCGGCCAGTTGCCCGTCGGCGATCAGGTTGCCCAGCGGGGACTCACCCGAGTCGTCCGGCGTCTTCACCACCGACGGGGTGGTGATGTGACCGATGACCTTGGACTCGATCGGCGCGACCAGCGTCTGGTAGCCGCTGATGAGCTTGGTCAGCCGCGGGTCCTTCGGCACGTCCTGGGTGACGATGTGGTTGTTCGCCATCGTGTTCAGCCGGTCCACGTCGTGCGTGGTGTTGTCGATGCTCAGCCGGACCTCGGTGACGATCTTGCCGAACGAGGACGCGCTGGTGACGAGCCGCGGCTTGCCTGCCGGGTCGGGGAACGAGCAGTTGTACGACTGGTGGGTATGGCCGGAAAGGATCGCGTCGATCGCCGGGTCGAGGTTCTTGGCGATGTCGAGGATCGGACCGGAGACGCCCGGGCAGCTGTTGAATGCCTTCGGGTCGGCCGGCAGACCGCCCTCGTGCAGCAGCACCACGATCGCCTCGATGCCCTGCTGCTTCAGCTTCGGCACCAGCGCGTTGGCGGTCTCCACCTCGTCCTTGAAGGCCAGGCCCTGGACGCCGGACTTGGTGACGATGTTCGGGGTGTTCTCCAGCGTCATGCCGATGAAGGCGACCTTCTGGCCGTCACGGAACTTCTTCACCGTGTACGGCGCGAACAGGGTCTTCGCGGTGTTCTCGTAGAACACGTTCGCCGACAGGTACTTGAAGTCCGCGCCCTTGAACTTGTGGTCCGGGCAGGAGTTCTGGTTGTTCTGGCCGTCGCCGTCGTTCAGACAGCCGCCTTTCTGCATCCGCAGAAGTTCCTTGTACCCCTCGTCGAACTCGTGGTTGCCGACCGAGGTGGCATCCAGACCCATCGCGTTCATCGCCTCGATGGTCGGCTCGTCGTGGAACGCGGCCGAGAGCAGCGGCGAAGCGCCGATCAGGTCACCGGCGGCGACCGTGGCGGTGTCCTGGCCCTGCGCCCGGGCGGACCGTCGCAGCAGGTCCAGCTGGGTCGACAGGTACTCCGCGCCACCCGCGGGCGTGCCGTTCACGTTGCCGCTCGAGCTGGTCGCCGGGTTCGGCGCGAGGTTGCCGTGGAAGTCGTTGATCGCGAGCAGCTGAATCTGGGTGTGCGTCGGCTTGGGCTTCGCCGGCGCAGCCTGGGTCACGGTTCCCCCCGTGGCCAGCCCGAGCACCACAGCGGCTCCCGCGGCCACCAGGCCGACGGCCCGGGGTCCCCTCAGCCACTTCTTGTCTCGTCCTGTGAAGGCCATGTCTTCTCCGTCGTCGTTTCGATCGCCGCTGGTGTGCGGTGCCCGAAAATTACCCGACCTGGCGCGGCACACCAAGGCCCTGACAGTGAACTGACCGGGACCTTTTACGGTATTCAGGTGACACTCGAAGCCGTACCCTCCCCGTTGCCCTCGGCCACCGCCGCCGCCGTCACCGAACTCGCTCGTTCGGCCGCACAGAGCGACGGCGTCAATCCGCTGTCCGAACAGACACTGCTCCACCTGGACGGTGAACACCGGGGCGACGTCCACGTCCTCGCGTACGCCGGGGATCCGGGCGCGACCGACCTCGCCGGATACGGGGCGCTAGGGGCGGATGGATCCGCCGAACTGGTGGTCTCCCCGCAGTACAGACGCCAGGGCTTCGGTACTTCGCTGCTTCGGATTCTCCTCGACCACGGTGGTTCGCGGCTTCACGTGTGGGCCCATGGGAGGCTCCCCGGATCCGACGAGCTTGCCGCTCAACTGGGGCTTGAGGTCGCTCGGGAGCTCTACTTCCTCCGGCGGCCGAGCGCTCCCCTGCCGGCTGCTGTCTGGCCGGCTGGGGTCTCGGTACGGGCGTTCATACCGGGCGAGGACGACGCAGCATGGCTCGCCGTGAACGCGGCGGCCTTCGCGCATCACCCGGAGCAGGGCGGCTGGGACCAGTCGGACCTGACGGACCGGCTACACCAACCGTGGTTCGACCCGGCCGGCTTCTTCCTCGCTGTGGACGACGCCTCGGGCGAACTGGCTGGCTTCCACTGGACAAAGGTCCACGACGACGAGGGCGAGGCGCCGTTCGGCGAGGTGTACGTGGTGGGCGTCGCTCCTTCGCACCAGGGCACGGGCCTCGGCAAGGCGCTGACGCTGGAGGGTGTCCGCCACCTCCAGGAGGACCGCGGACTCGCGTCGGTGGTCCTGTACGTCGACGGCACCAATACCGCTGCGCACTCTCTGTACACAAAACTCGGCTTCGAAACCGCCGCCCTGGACGTCCAATTCGCGCCTGTGAACGGTCTCACACCGGATTCATCTGCTCACATCGCGTCATAACCCGTGCCCACCTCCGTCCCACCACTAACCAGGAGCCGCCCGAGCCACTCACCCCCCAGCCGGGCGGCTCCTGGCCCCCAACCACTTATCCACAGCCTGCGTCTCTGGCCATCCCTAGCGATCCCACGCTCAGTTACGATCGTGGTCGACTACGGAGAGGTGACCCCCGTGACTACCCGCAACAGGCCCACCGCCCTAACCCTGGCCTGTCTAGCCACGCTCGCCCTAACCGCCTGCACCGGAGGCAGCCCCGACGCAGGCCGCCCAGACAGGTCAGCGACTTCGTCGGCCCCCGGCACTAGCTCGACACCGTCCACACCGGCACCTACGAGCCCACCCGAGCGACCCTCCGGTGCCACGGGCCTGACCCTCGCGTCCGCCGAGGCCTTTGTCAGGTACTACAGCGATTTAATGAACTACGCATCTGACACCGGCGACAGCACCGGACTGCTCAGCGCAAGCGAGGCCGGCTGCGAGAATTGCAAGGCATATGCCGACTTCGTGCAGAAGTCGAATGCGGCCAATGGTCTCCTGACTGGCGACTACCACGAACGACTCAAAGAGGTCTCCGAGCTCGTCCGCGGCCAGAATGGTCGTCTCGGCGGCTCAGCCGTTGTCAGCGTGGGCCAATACGTCAGCCGTCCGACGCCGACGGCCACTCCGTTCACGAGCAAGGCGAGGACATACACGCGAGAGCTCGCCTTGTCACCTCAGAGCGGTAGCTGGGTGATGTACGAGATGAAGCAAGTCGAGCAATGAGGGCATCGATCTGGTGCACGTTGCCGGTGGCCAGTCTGTTGGTTGCTGCATGCGCATTCTGGGTGCAGCCTGCCGGAGCCTCTCGCCCGGCAGATCAACAGGTCGCTCCGCAGGCTGTGACCACTCCCAGACCACCTGACGTCAGCGTCGATCCGACGAAGGACGGCATATTGGTGAAGGGGAGGACAAAGGTCGATGGCCGGCTCAACGGCAACCGCCCGAAGGCACTGCCTCAGCGCGGCAAGGTTGCTAAGCACATCCCCACCGTCGTGGATGCTAAAAACCTGACCAGGCCACTGACCCGAGACGACTTCAGGTTGAATATTGGGGTTTGTGGGCGGGTGGGGGCTGATGGGACTGTTCCTGGGCCTACCAGGTGTCAGCCGTTTACGCCGGATCGGCCGGGGGTTACGCCGCCGCCGGGTGGGGTGGTTCGGCGGTTGCCTCGGCCTCAGGATGTTACGTGGGAGCAGCTTTTGGCGGAGTACAAGGATGTGTTGTTCCCGGGGCTTGGAGTGAAGGTGCAGCCCAAGGCGCGGACGCTGGTCAATCTGGACACCATTGTTTATACGGATCAGAGCAAGGTGTCGGTGAATACCGTTAGTTTGCTGGGGTTTGCGGTGGTGGTTGAGGCTACGCCGATGAGCTATATCTGGAATTTTGGGGATGGGAAGTCGGTGACGACGACCTCGCCGGGGAAGGCGTATCCGGCCAAAGAGATTACGCACAAGTATTTGAAGCGTGGGGACGTCAGCGTGACGCTCACTACGAATTACGCGGCTCGGTACAGCGTGGCCGGCACCGGGTGGCAGTACGTGGAGGGGACTGTGGCTATTGCCGGGCCTGCTACGGGGCTGCTGGTGCGGGAGGCTGTGCCTGTGTTGGTGGATCCGCAGCGCTGAAGGTCAGGTGAGGGCTTCGCGTAGGCGGGTGGCTATGCGGAGTTGAGCCGCTCGGGTTTCGCCGCCCAGGGCGAGGATGCTGGCGAAGCCGTGGACCATGCCGGGTTCGCAGACGTGGGTGACCTGGACTCCTGCCGCGGCCAGCAGTTCGGCGTACTCGTTGCCTTCGTCGCGGAGCGGGTCGAAGCCGGCGGTGACGATGTGGGCCGGGGCCAGGCCGGACAGGTCCTTGGTGAAGATCGGCGAGACCAGCGGGTTCGGACGGATGGCCGGGTCCGGTGTGTAGTGCTCGCGGTACCAGATGATGTCCTCCTCGGTGAGGAAGAAGCCCTCGCCAAAAAGGTCCCGGCTCGGGCGGCGGCCGACCAGGTCGACGGCCGGGTAGAGCAGCAACTGGAGTGCCGGCGACGGGAGACCGCGCAGTACGCATTGCTGGGCGACCACCGCGGAAAGGTTGCCTCCGGCACTGTCTCCACCGACGGCCACCAGTGCGGGGTCCGCGCCGAGGTCTTCGGCGTGCTCGACAGCCCAACTGAACGCGGCGATGGCGTCCTCGGCCGCGACCGGCGCCTCCGCCTCCGGCGCGAGCCGGTAGTCGACCGACAACACGCGTACGCCGGCCTCCGAAGCCAGGTCGCGGCAGTAGGCGTCGTGGCTGTCCAAGTCGCCGACAACCCACCCGCCGCCGTGGAAGAACACGAGCAACCCGCGACCCGCGGTACGGGGCACGTAGAGGCGGGCGCCGAGCTGACCATCGGCGCCGCGGACCGTGAGTTCGGTCACGCGCTGTAGTTCACGCGGGTTCCCGGCGACCAGCTTGGACATCCTGATCAGGTTGGTCCGCGCGCCGGCGACCGATTTCATTGATGACGGCAACAAGTTCTCCAGCCGGAGCAGGAGCTGGAGATCGGGGTCCAGGACGTTGCCGTCGATCTGGATCGGAGCCCCGGCCAGGCGGTGCCGGAGCGCCCGGGGCAGCACCGTCACCGGCTTCAGGGCGTTGCCCTGCACCGTGTCCAGCGCGGTTCGCAGCAGGGTGTCCACTCGTCGGTTCACAAGGAGTGACGCTAGCAACAAGTCCCGGCTCGCCGCCTAGGCAACCTGCTGTTCACCCAAGGATGGGATGCTGGTCCACGTGGCTGGAGACTTGTTGGCGTCGCACAACCGGGAGTACGACGTCGAGCCCCCGTACGACATCGCGGAGGCCGGCGATCTCCCACCGGACCGGTTCTCGGACCGCGAGCTGAGCTGGCTCGCGTTCAACCAGCGCGTGCTCGAGCTGGCCGAGGACGAGCGCGTCCCGCTGCTGGAGCGGGCCAAGTTCCTGGCCATCTTCGCCAGCAACCTGGACGAGTTCTACATGGTCCGGATCGCCGGGCTGAAGCGCCGGATCGCGGCCGGGGTGGCGGTCAAGGCCGCCAGCGGGCTGATGCCTCGCGAGGTACTCGATCGCAGCCTGACCCGGAGCCGGGAGCTGATGGACCGGCAGGCGGAGACGTGGCGGAAGACGGTGCAGCCCGCTCTGACCGAGCAGGGTATCGAGATCCTCCGCTGGGACGAGCTGGACACGTCGGAGCGGGAGGGGATGACGAAGTTCTTCAAGGACCGGGTCTTCCCCGTGCTGACTCCGCTGGCCGTCGACCCCTCCCACCCGTTCCCGTACATCTCCGGCCTGTCGCTCAACCTGGCCGTGGTGGTCCGGAACCCGGACACCGGTGGCGAGCACTTCGCCCGGGTCAAGGTGCCGCCGCTGCTGCCCCGGTTCGTCCGGGTCGCCGACGACCGGTTCGTCCCGCTCGAGGACGTCATCGCCACTCACCTGGGCCAGCTCTTCCCGGGCATGGAGGTGACCCAGGTCCACACCTTCCGGGTCACCCGCAACGAGGACCTCGAGGTCGAGGAGGACGACGCCGAGAACCTGCTCGCCGCGCTCGAGAAGGAGCTGCTGCGGCGCAAGTTCGGGCCGCCGGTCCGGCTCGAGGTCGAGGAGTCGATCGAGCCGCAGGTGCTGTCGCTGCTGGTCTCCGAGCTCGGCGTCACCGACGCCGAGGTGTTCAAGCTGCCCGGCCCGCTCGATCTGCGCGGGCTGTTCGCGATCGCGGCGCTGGACCGGGCCGAGCTGATGTACCCGGCATTCGTCCCGTCGACCCACCCGCACCTGGCCGAGGTGGAGACCTCCAACCCGGCCGATCTGTTCCATGCGCTCAAGCAGCGCGACGTACTCGTGCACCACCCGTACGACTCGTTCTCCACGAGCGTGCAGCGCTTCATCGAGCAGGGCCGCGGCCGACCCGCACGTGCTGGCGATCAAGCAGACGCTCTACCGGACGTCGGGTGACTCCCCGATCGTGGACGCGCTGATCGACGCCGCCGAGGCCGGCAAGCAGGTGCTGGTGCTGGTCGAGATCCAGGCGCGCTTCGACGAGCAGGCGAACATCAAATGGGCCCGCCAGCTCGAACATGCCGGCTGCCACGTCGTGTACGGCGTGATCGGGCTCAAGACGCACTGCAAGCTGTCGATGGTGGTCCGCGAGGAGCCGGACGGTCTTCGCCGCTACGTCCACATCGGCACCGGCAACTACCACCCGAAGACCGCGCGGCTCTACGAGGACCTCGGCCTGCTGACCAGCGACAAGGTGGTCACCGAGGACATCGCGCACCTGTTCAACCACCTGTCCGGGTTCGGCCGCAGCAGCGGCTACCGGCGGCTCCTGGTCGCACCACAGTCCGTACGGCGTGGTCTGCTCGAGCGGATCGAGCGCGAGGTCCAGCACCACCTCGCGGGTCGCCCCGCGCGCGTGCGGATCAAGGTGAACAGCCTGGTCGACGAGGCCCTCTCGGACGCCCTGTACCGCGCGTCGCAAGCCGGCGTACCGGTGGATCTGTGGATCCGGGGCATCTGCACGATCCGGCCCGGCATCCCCGGTTTGTCCGACAACATCCGGGTCCGGAGCGTCCTCGGCCGGTTCCTCGAGCACAGCCGGGTGTTCTGGTTCGAGAACGGCGGCGAACCGGAGGTCTGGATCGGCTCGGCCGACCTGATGCACCGCAACCTGGATCGCCGGGTCGAGGTGCTCGTCCAGTTGAAGGAGGCCGACCACGTCACCGAGCTGGACGATCTGTTCGACCTCGGCTTCGACGACACCGTGGGGTCGTGGTGGCTGCAGCCCGACGACACCTGGCAGGCCCGGCTGACCGGAGCGGACGGCGAACCACTCCGCGACCTGCAAGAACGTCTGATCCTCACGCGTGGCCGTCGCCGCCAGACGGATCCGACTACCTAGGGTTGGTGTCTGTGAGTACGGCGACTGTGATCGCCGCGGGTGGCGTCGTCTGGCGGGAGCAGCGAGGCGAGCGCCAAGTCCTGCTGGTGCATCGCCCCCGGTACGACGACTGGTCCCTCCCGAAGGGGAAGCTGGTCCCGGACGAGCACGTGCTGGTGGCCGCGCACCGCGAGATCGAGGAGGAGACCGGTCAGCGGGTGACCCTCGGCCCGTCGCTCGGCATCCAGCGGTACGAGGTCCGCAAGAACGGCGGGTCCGTGCCGAAGATGGTGCACTACTGGTCTGCCGCGATCGACGGCAAGGCGCGGGAGTTCGAGCCGAACGACGAGGTCGACAAGCTCGACTGGCTCGGCATCGACAAGGCCCGGAGCAGGCTCAGCTATCCCCGTGACGTCGACATCCTCGATCTGCTCGACGGCCGCGCCGAAGTCACCTCGTCGCTGGTGCTGATCCGGCATGCCGAGGCCGTGAAGCGTAAAGAGTGGGACCGCAAGGACACCGATCGGCCGCTGACCGGGGAAGGAGAGTCGACGGCCGAGCGGCTCGTCGCGGTACTGGCTGCTCTCGGTGTCGATCGGGTTCTCAGCAGCGACGCTGAGCGGTGCGCGGCCACGGTCGCGCCGTACGCCGGGGCGATCGGCAAGAAGATCCACCTACATCGGGAGATCTCCGAGCGCGGCTACGAGGCCGATCCGGACGCGATGCGCGGTCTCGGCGACAAGGCGTGGCGGCCCGGCAAGGTCACCGCGATCTGTTCGCACCGGCCCGTACTACCCGCGCTTGCCCGCGAGCTCAGCTTGCCGGTCGGCAAGTACGCACCCGCCGCATTCGTCGTGGCCCACCGGATCGCGGACGGCCGGATCGTCCACGAACGCTTCGGCGCGCCCTGAGCGACTGCCGCCGGCCACGGCTGGTGACAGCATGTTTACGTCAAGACACGGTGACGGCGGGGCGGTGGCCGGAGTCAGCCGAGTTCCTTGCGGGTATGTTCCTACCGAGGCTGCATTAGGGGCGCCCCACCGGGCGCCGGCTCACGGAGAGGTTCGGGCGCACCATGACGACGATGCGAGAACTCACCCTGATCGGGATCCGGATGGAATCGCCCAACCGGGCGCCTGTGATGATGCTGCGCGAGACCGAGGGCTACCGGTACCTGCCGATCTCGATCGGTTCGGTCGAGGCGACCGCGATCGCGTACGAGGAACAGGGCCTGCGCCCGTCCCGGCCGCTGACCCACGATCTGATGCGGGACCTGATCGAGGCGTTCGGCGTCCACATCGAGGCCGTCGAGATCGTCGAACTGCGCGACGCCGTCTTCTACGCCGAGCTCGTGCTCGGCAACGGCGTCCGCGTCTCCGCCCGCCCCAGCGACTCCGTTGCCCTAGCCGTCAGACTCGGTACGCCGATCCGCTGCACCGAGAAGGTGCTGCTCGAGGCCGGCGTGGCCACCCCGGAAGAAGAGCAGGCCGAGCTGGAACGCTTCCGCCAGTTCCTCGACGGCGTGGCCCCGGAAGACTTCTCCAGCTGATCGCGTCCGCCGGTCCGCTGCAACAAGCTGCAATCATTTACCGATTTGTCGGACCCGTGCGCTAGGTTCCAGCCGACGCTGGCGACAGGGGTGATCGCCAGGCCTTACTCCCTGGGGGTTCTCACCATGCGCAAGTCCGCCGCAGCACTGTCCCTGAGCCTGCTGGCCGCCACACTGACCGCCGTACCGGCCCATGCCGCCGATGGAGTGGTCACCATCGCCTGGGCCGACGCCACGCACAAGGCCGTCCGGGTGGCCTGACCCGCCGACGACAAGGCGAACGACTCCAGGTGATGCTGCATGGCAGCCCTGCGCACACCGTGACGATCGGCGCGGCCGCGCCAGAGACCGTCGACATCCCTGTCAGCGCCTTCCCGACCAGCGAGCGCCTCCGGATCGACGTGCGGGCGATCACCTCGCCCTGGAACACCTTGGTCGGCTCATCGGCAGTCTTCGACACGGACCTGCGCTTCGACGGCTACATCCAGGAGCTGCGGCCGAACACCGACGGCACGCTCGGGTTGACCTGGATCTACACCGGCACCCCTGACGACGCGACGGATCCACTCGACCTGCCGATCTCTCATCTGGGTGGACCGCTGGTCAGTACCCCGACCGGTTGCGACTGGCAGCAGGTCGGCAACCTGACCGGCTCGACCGTCGCGACGACGATGGCCAACCGGCCGCGGCCGCACCAGCTGCGCTTCCGGTCGAACGAGGAGTGGGGCAACAGCGACAGCGTTGAGACCTGGGAGATCGACAGCCAGGCGGTCACGCCGTTGAGCCTGCCGTCCGTCGCCAATTTCAACCAGACCCTCACCCTGAAGGGCAAGCTCGAACTGGTCCGCCCCGGCGCCTGCGCGGCAGGTAAGCCACGGCCGACCCTGCAAACCCAGCCCAGCACCGGCGGCACGCTCAAGATGAGCTGGAACATCGTCACGAGCTCGGACGACACCCCCGCGGACCCGCTTGACCTTCCGTTGCCTTACAACTCCCGCCCGCTCGTCAGCGCGCCAGTTGGTTGCGATTGGCAAGAACTCCCGGCGGTCCCCGGACAGAAGGTGACCACGACCCTGCCGGCGCACTCCCTCCCCTACCGGGTGTCGACCCGGACGACCGAGGAATGGGCTGGGACCACTGGCCCGACCAGGTCGGCCAGTTCACGGCCGGGCTGATTTCCTTCCCGACCACTTCCGTGTTCGGTGACCTGATCCACGTGCGCGGCAAGGCCGAGGTACTCACGGCAGGAGCCTGTACTGCAGGTCAGCCGGTGCCGGTCCGCCGGTCGCCCAGGTCGCAGCCTCTCGTGCTGCAGACGCGTAACAGCTCGAGTGCTGCCTGGGCCACCGTCGACACCAACATCTGGCCGGACGCGACGGGCGCCTTCCAGGCCTCCTTCATCGCGATCGGCGCCCGCCAGTACCGAGTGCTGGCGCCGTCGGTTTCCAACGACGCCTTGGCCGGCACCGACACCGGGAGCGCCTTCGAGGGCGCGACGCCGACCGCGAACTTCACCACGAAGTACAAGCTGAACTCGGCGAAGGTCGTCAGTACGACGAGCCCCACGGGCGTCAAGCAGGCGGTGGCGAGCATCCGGCTCGGCCCGGCCAACAACGTCCGGACCACGTTGCAGAAGTGGGACGGCAAGGCCTGGGTCTCGGTCAAGTGGGTCTATGTCGGGAACGGCGCCGGCCAATTCACCTTCCCTTCGCCTCCGCGCGGCAGCTACGCGTGCCGCTTCGTAGTACCGTCATCGACCTTCAACGGCCTGGTCATCGGCGGCATCACCACGGGAACGATGGCGCTGACCGTGCGCTGATTCGACATCGGAACGTGACCAACGAGTGTTTCAGGTGACACTGAGTTAGCGCTCCTAACTCAGTTCATCTGATAGCCGCTTGGCGGCATGCCAGCCGTCGTCAGGGCTACCGGAACCGTTCACCGGTCGTTCACCCGCGACGGACCACCCGGTCACTTGCTCTCCCTACCTTTTGTGGAAGTTCAAGAAGTCTGAATCCCGCAGAAGGGCAACACTCTCGTGTCCGTCAATCGCCTGCTCCGCGTCGGCACCGTCGCCGTGGCATCCCTCGGCGTCCTCGCTCTGAGCGCCTGTGGCAGTGACCCGGAGCCGTCGGGCTCCTCGAACCCGTCGAGCTCCACCTCGACCTCCACCGGAGGCGGCGACTGCCCGAAGGGCACCCTGAACGCCGAGGGCTCCACGGCGCAGAAGAACGCCATCGAAGAAGTCATCTCCAAGTACAACGAGAAATGCGCCGATGTCTCGGTGAACTACAACGCGACCGGTTCGGGCGCGGGCATCAAGCAGTTCAAGGCCGGCCAGGTCGATTTCGCCGGTTCGGACTCCGCGCTGAAGACCGTTTCCACCGACGGTGGCGAGACCGAGGCGGCCGCCGCGGCCAAGCGCTGCCAGGGCAGCCCGGCGCTGAACCTGCCGATGGTGGTCGGCCCGATCAGCATCGCCTACAACGTCGATGGCCTGGACAAGCTGGTCCTCGACGGCGCGACCGCCGCCAAGATCTTCCAGGGCACCGTCAAGACCTGGAACGACCCGGCGATCGCCAAGCTGAACGCCGGCGCGAAGCTGCCGTCGACTCCGATCTCGGTCTTCTTCCGCTCGGACGAGTCCGGCACCACCGAGAACTTCACCAAGTACCTCGCCGCCGCCGGCGAAGGCGCCTGGACCGGTAAGCCGGCCAAGAAGTGGACCGGTACGGGTGCCGGCAAGGAGAAGTCGGCCGGTGTGGCCGAGGGCGTCAAGAGCACCAAGAACTCGATCACCTACGTCGAGTGGTCCTACGCGGTCGACAACAAGCTCGGCATCGCGCAGATCGACAACGGCTCCGGCGCCCCGGTCGAGCTGACCGCCGACTCCGCCTCGAAGGCGCTCGCCGCGGCCAAGCCCGCCGGTACCGGCACCGACCTGTCACTGAAGCTCGACTACACGACCAAGGCTGCGGGCACCTACCCGATCATCCTGGCCACCTACGAGATCGCCTGCAGCAAGGGCCTGACCGCCGAGAAGACCGCACTGGTGAAGAGCTTCCTGACCTACTTCGCCGGCGCCGACGGCCAGGGTGCGCTGACCGACCTGCACTACGCGCCGCTCCCGGAGGAGCTGCGGACCAAGGTCGACGCTGCCATCCAGTCGATCAGCTGATCTGAATACCGCAGTACGTCGTGAGGCAAGCCTCGGCCGGTTCACGCGGCCGGGGCTTCGCCTCGTAAGCCATCGACTCAGGCGCTTGGAGCAGCACCCATGAGTAGTACATACGGCACGGCACCGCCCGACCGGCCGACCGATCGTCCACCGGCGAAGAAACTCGACCTGGGGCCGGTCGGACATCTCGGCGACAGACTCTTCGCCGGGCTCGCGCGCGGATCCGGCGGGCTGGTGGTCCTGATCGTCGCCTTCGTCGGTATCTTCCTGCTCGCGCTGGCGATCCCGGCGCTGGCCGACGACAAGAGCAGCTTCCTATTCTCCCGGATCTGGGAGCCAGGTGGCGCGCAGTCGAAGTTCGGTATCGCGGCGCTCTTCTACACGACGCTGATCAGCTCGGTGATCGCGATGCTCATCGCAGTCCCGATCGCGGTCGGCGTCGCCTTGTTCACCACGTACTACGCGCCGAAGCGGCTGGCCACACCGGTCGCGCACGCGGTCGACCTGCTGGCTGCGGTCCCGTCGATCATCTACGGCCTTTGGGGCATCCTGTTCTTCGCGCCGATCCTGCGGCCGGTGATCGACAGACTCGCCGACGCGCTCGGCTGGCTGCCGCTGTTCAAGAAGCCGGCCAGCGAGGACCTCGGCGTCGTGTTCACCGCGTCGGTGGTGCTGGCGATCATGATCCTGCCGGTGGTCACCGCGATCAGCCGGGAGATCTTCGCTCAGACCCCGGTCACGCACCGCGAAGGCGCCCTGGCCCTCGGCGCCACCCGCTGGGAAATGATCCGGATGGCAGTGCTGCCGTACGGGCGCTCCGGTGTGGTCAGCGCCTCGATGCTCGGCCTCGGCCGCGCGCTCGGCGAGACCATCGCCGTACTAATCATCCTGTCGGTGCCGAACGGCAACGATCCGTGGAACTCGTCGATCTTCGCCGGCGGCGAGACGTTCGCCTCGAAGATCGCCAACAATGCCGCCGAGTTCGATTCGCCGGAGAAGACCGGTGCCTACATCGCGGCCGGTCTGGTGCTGTTCGTGGTGACCTTCCTGGTCAACTCGGCCGCGCGGATCATCGTCGCGCGCAGTACGCCGGGCGGTAAGCGCCCACGCAAGGTCCGCCGGGTCGGCGACTCCGACCGGGCCCTCGAAGGAGCGACTCCGTGACCACCATTCTCGCCGCCAACCGGCCGGCGTACGACGGCAAGGCTCTCGATCTGACCGGCAAGTCCGGCGCGAGGGCGTTCCGGAACACCCTGGCCACCGTGCTGATCATCCTTTGTTTCCTGGTCGCCCTGGTCCCGTTGGTGTGGATCCTGTGGACCGTGGTGAGCAAGGGCTACCACCTGCTGCTCGACCCGAACTGGTGGAGCCAGTCGCAGCGAGGCGTGACCGTACGCCGGGTCGGCGGCGGCGCGTACCACGCGATCATGGGCACGCTGATCATGTCGCTGATGACGACGCTGATCGCAGTACCGATCGCCATCCTCGGCGCGGTCTACCTGGTCGAGTACGGCAAGGGCACCAAGGCCGCCAAGGTGGTCAGCTTCACCATCGACATCCTCACCGGTGTCCCGTCGATCGTCGCGGCACTGTTCATCTACGCCGTCTGGATCACCGTGCTCGGCTTCAACCGGGTCGGGTTCGCGGTCTCGCTGGCGCTGGTCCTGCTGATGTTGCCGGTCGTCCTGCGCTCCACCGAGGAGATGCTCAAACTCGTCCCGGACGAGCTGCGCGAGGCGTCGTACGCGCTCGGCGTACCGAAGTGGAAGACGATCCTCAAGGTCGTCATCCCGACCGCGTTCGGCGGCATCATCACCGGCGTGATGCTCGGCCTGGCCAGGGTGATGGGTGAGACCGCGCCGCTGCTGATCCTGGTCGGCTACTCCAAGAACATCAACCTCAACCCGTTCGACGGGTTCATGGGCGCACTGCCGACGATGATCAACCAGGACCGGACCGAACTGGCGCTGCAGCCGGCCGCGGACCGGGTCTGGGCGGCGGCGCTCACGTTGATCCTGCTGGTCCTTCTGCTCAACATCCTGGCCCGCACCATCGCGCGGTTCAGCACCATCAAGTCCAAATAGTCGAGAGGTTCTGAGTCGATATGGCGAAACGCATCGAGGTCAGCGGCCTCAACGTCTACTACGGGGACTTCAAGGCCGTCGAAGACGTGTCCATGACGATCGAGCCCCGGTCCGTCACGGCCTTCATCGGCCCGTCCGGCTGCGGCAAGTCCACTTACCTGCGCACCCTGAACCGGATGCACGAGGTGATCCCTGGTGCCCGCGTCGAGGGCAAGGTCGTGCTCGACGACCAGGACCTGTACGCCCCGGGGATCGACCCGGTCGCCGTCCGTCGCGTGGTCGGCATGGTGTTCCAGCGGCCGAACCCGTTCCCGACCATGTCGATCTTCGACAACGTCGCGTCCGGGCTGAAGCTCAACGGGGTCAAGGATCGCAAGAAGCTCACCGAGGTCGTCGAGGCCTCACTCAAGAGCGCGAACCTCTGGAACGAGGTCAAGGACCGGCTCGACAAGCCCGGCTCCGGCCTGTCCGGCGGCCAGCAGCAGCGACTGTGCATCGCCCGCGCGATCGCGGTCGAGCCCGAGGTGATCCTGATGGACGAGCCCTGCTCGGCCCTCGACCCGATCTCCACCCTCGCGATCGAGGACCTGATCGAGAAGCTCAAGGACCGCTTTACCGTCGTCATCGTCACCCACAACATGCAGCAAGCGGCCCGCGTCTCCGACCAGACCGCCTTCTTCAACCTCGCCGCCACCGGCAAGCCCGGTCGGCTGATCGAGATGGGGCCGACCAAGCAGATCTTCTCCAACCCCAACGAGAAGGCCACTGAGGACTACATCACCGGCCGCTTCGGCTGAGGTTTCTGCTTGGTACTACGGAGGAGCAGCCCCACGCTGCTCCTCCGTCGCAGCTCCACCCCGCGGGGGACGCCTGCTCCTGCGTCGCGGCTGATTAAGGCGATCGGTCTACCTGCCTCGCGCGGGACAATCCCCGCGCTGCTCCTGCGTCGCAGCTCTCCCCTACCCACATACGCCGCTCCTTGCGTCGCGACGCGTGAACCTCTACCCAACAAGCGATTGCTTGCTGGGTCGCCCAAATAGCGATCGATGCCCGGGGCAACGCTCAAATCTCGCTCCCACACGATCCGCGTACTCGCGGAGCCAGCCGGCCTTCATTTGAGGAAGCGGCGACGAAGGAGCCGCGACGCGGGGTGGGTGGGAGCGGGCGATGCAGGAGCACGCGCGAGGGGACGCAGTATCTCAGAAGACGTTACGCAGCACGCCGTACAAAGCCATGACGACCAGAAAGACCATCGGTACGACGCGTTGCAAGCGCGCGCTAGGACGAGGGCGAGGTAGGTGGAACCGAGTTAGGCGTTCCAGCGTCCATGCCAGCAGCATGTACCCGACCAGCAAGGCGACGACGGGGAGAACCACTGCCATGGGTGGGTTGAAGGACCACGCTCGGGCCGGATCTCCTTGCAGGAAAGCCGCCGCCATCCGCGTGGTGCCGCAGAACGGGCAGTTCAGGCCGGTGATCGCGTGGAACGGGCACGGTAGCCCGATCCGGCCGCCGGAGAGGCTGTTGACTCCGGCAAGTACCGCTCCACCGGCAAGGGTGCCTGCCAGGCCGAGGACGCGGCGGTCGAGCGGCTCCGGTCCGGTCCGCAGTGCGCCTGGTTCCGGCTGGCCGCCGGGACGCATAGGGTGTGCCGGATACATGAGACCACGGTAACCCGAGCCGGTGCCCGTGATCCGGACTCTCCGGAGCGGTGCGTAGCCGGTGAGCCGCAACATCGCTAGCCTGCAGTGACTCCTCAACCATCAAGAAGGGACCGTCGTGAGCACTCCGACGCCACCACCGGGTTTCGACCCGCAGAACCCGAACCAGCCGGGCGAGCCCGACCAGACGCCCCCGCAGCCGGGTCAGTACGGTCAGCAGCCGGGGCAGTACGGACAGTCTCCCCAAGACGGCCAGCCTCCGCAGTACGGACAGTCTCCCCAAGACGGCCAGCCTCCGCAGTACGGACAGCAGCCCGGCCAGTACGGGCAGCCTGACCAGTACGGTCAGCAGCCTGGGCAGTACGGGCAGCAGGCCGGCCAGCCCGGTCAGCCGCAGTACGGGGAGCAGCCTGGGCAGTATGGGCAGCAGCCGGGCCAGTACGGCCAGCAGCCGGGGCAGTACCCGGGCCAGCCTGGTCAGTACGGCCAGGGCGGCGCTGCACCGG
Source organism: Kribbella qitaiheensis (assembly GCF_014217565.1). Classification (NCBI taxonomy): domain Bacteria; kingdom Bacillati; phylum Actinomycetota; class Actinomycetes; order Propionibacteriales; family Kribbellaceae; genus Kribbella; species Kribbella qitaiheensis. The sequence goes on along the minus strand of NZ_CP043661.1, from coordinate 5,249,781 downwards.
GTCAGCCGGGCGGCTACGGCCAGCAGCCTTATGGGCAGCAGCCGGGCCAGTACGGCCAGCAGCCGTACGGCGCGCAGCCCTACGGCGCTTACGGGTACGGCGGCGGTGTCGGCGGCAACCTCGCGACCTGGCCGGTCCGGGTCGGCGCGTTCCTGATCGACGGGATCATCTACGGCATCCCGATCGGGATCGGTAACGCGATCAGCAACGGTGGCAGCGGGGGCGGCAGCAGCATCATCGGACTGCTGTTCTGGCTGATCGGCATCGGCGTCTGGGTCTACAACCGGATCATCCAGCAGGGCCAGACCGGCCAGAGCTGGGGCAAGAAGGCTGTCGGCCTGAAGCTCGTCACCGCCGACACCGGCCAGAACGTCGGCCCAGGCAAGGCGTTCCTGCGCGAACTGACGCACATCCTGGACGGCCTGCCGTGTTACCTCGGCTACCTGTGGCCGCTGTGGGACGAGAAGAAGCAGACCTTCGCGGACAAGATCAACAACACCTACGTCATCAAGCTCTGACGTAGCAGCTAGCTCGCAGTCCGGACGCCGTGGCCTTCCAGGTCACGGCGTCCGGCGTTCCCGCGCAGTACGAAATACTCGGCGCGACAGAAAGGAGTCCCGTGAGCACCCCTCCCACCGGCCCACAGGACAGCCCGTACTACGGCCCGCCGCTCGATACCTCTGTGGTGAAGATCTGATGTCGAACCAAGGACCACCGATCCCGGGACAGTCCGACGACCACCCGCCGCGACAACCAGGCCAGCCGGGGCAGTTCGCCCCAGGACAGCCGGGGCAGTTTCCGCCGGGGCAGCCCGGTGGCAATCAGGGTTTGCAGCCTTACAACCCGACGCGGCCGGGCTACAACCCTTACCACCAAGGCGGTTACGGCTTCGCGCCGCTCGGTGGCGGTCAGCTGGCCGGCTGGGGATCCCGGGTCGGGGCGTCGATCATCGACAGCTTGTTCGCGCTCATCCCGATCCCGATCGGCGCCGTCGTCGCGATCGCGATGTCCGGCAGCCTGGAGAAGATGAGCGACTCCGCCCGGACGGTGATGGTCGTCGCGTACCTGGCCTACTTCGCCTTGGTCATCTGGAACCGGATCATCCGGCAGGGCCGCAAGGGTCAGAGCATCGGCAAAAAGGTTCTCGGCCTCAAACTGGTTGCCGTGCGCACCGGACAGCCGCTCGGCGTCGGCAGGTGCCTGGGCCGCGAGGTGTCCGGGATCATCCTCAGCAACCTCTGCTTCCTGGACCTGCTCTGGCCGCTGTGGGACGAGAAGAAGCAGACCTGGCACGACAAGATCGTCGCCAGCCACGTGCTCAAGCTCTGACCGAACTGCTCTAGCGGGACAGCACCAGACCCGCGCAGGCCACGGACCACAGCACGCTGGTGAAGGTGCCGATGATGAATCGCTCCGCCACCGCCTGCGGCGTCACCGACGCCGGCTGGTCCGGACTCCGCAGTTCGGGGTACCGGGCCAGCCCTTTGATCGCCAGCACGATTGCCAGCCCCTCAGGGAATCCGGCCACCATCGACGCGTAGATGGCGCCGCGCTCGAGCGCTCCGATCAGAGCGCCACCACGCAGTACCTCACCGGCTTTCTGGGTCGACTGTGCGCGGGTGTTGCCCCGGTCGACCAGAGACAGCACAGAGGTCGTCAATGGGCCGCCACCGGTGACTGCCAGACCTCCCGCGAGCAGCAGCAGAACGTTCCACCAGCCCTCGCGCCAGTTCGTCACACCGTCGCCGGCGAGCAGGATGATGCCAACCGCTACCAGACACGCCAGCATCACCGCGCTGATGACGATCTCGAGGGTGGATCCGGCCTTGAGTACCCACGCCAGGACGGCCAGCATGAAGCCGACCGCCGCCAGCGACAGGACCACTGCCGTCATGCAGCGGCACCACGGTCGAGCAATTCCGCCGCGAGCACCCGGCCGCGCTGCTCCTCGACGACACCGGCCGCCTGAGCCCGCTGGGTCACCGCGGACTGGCTGATCCCCAGCTTCACACCGATCTCGCGACGACTGAGGCTCTCCCCGAGCAGGTCGGCCACAGCCCAGCCACGCTCGCTGCGACGCCGCAGTACGGAAGCCATCAGCCAGAGCACGCTCTCCACCTGCTCAGCGTGGTGCGCGTCTGTCCCGATCACGTTGATGTGGTGGGGGCTTGCCTTGGCCCGGGTGACCGCCTCCCGCGCGTTCACGAACGCGGCACCGCTGCCCGCCCTCGTACTGCGCGGCAGCGGGTCGTCCACTTCGCCGATGCCGAGCCCGACGTACCAGCGGTCGGCCCGGATGAGGTGGACGATCACGTCGATGGTCGCGCGGGCCTCGCTCAGCACGCCCTGTACTTCGTCACCTGCCGTCCGCTCGAATTTCCGCAGCAGCCCGACCCGCCGGGGCCGCCGGTTGAGCGTGTTCAGCAGGTCGGGAACCACATCCGATGTCGTTCGGCTGGCTCGCTGATCTACCGTGAGAACGAAGACCACCGCCCTGCACCTCCTTCCCAGCGCATGATTAAGGCTACAGTCTTATTCACGTAGAGTGAAGGAAAAAACCTGAATCGGTTCACCCGATCACTCCCCGTGATCGCCCCGCGGACCCACCGATCCCCCTATTTTCCGCTGAATCCGGCCCATCCCGCGCCCCGACTCTCCGCAGGTCTTCACTCCGAGTCAGGATCTTTTCGCCCCGTTTGCCGCCCGGACCGGTCATTCTCGAAAACAAACGACTGACAACTCGACCCGTTAGTTCCCCGGTCGGCATATACGGCATCAGAGGTAAGCCAGGTCCTCTCCGCTGGGGTCGACCGGGTTCAGGTCCGATCCGGACGTCCAGCCAGGCAGTCCGCACCGACCTCCCGCAGATCACGCTCAGCTCACGCGGGGTTCGCCTTAAGCAGCAGGGTCTCCGCCGCGACTTCCGACACCACTGCCTGGCTGGAGGCCCGGAACCGGCGACTTTGGCGGTTGTGAGGCACCGAATAGCGCCCAAGGTGATGGATTTGGGCCGGTTCCGCGCCGGGCGGGAGGTCGGGCCGGCGCGATGACGGGCTATTCGTCCGCTGACGGACTTATTTCGCGCTACCGGGCGAACAACCCGCTAGCCGACCCACCCCGGGGAGGCGCACACCCCGGGGCGGGGAGCCGGTGGGGTCAGTCGACGACGCGCAGGTAGACCTGCGAGTCGTTGGTCTTGAAGGTCTCCGACATTTCGGCGAAGCCGGCTTCGATCGCCTCGGTGGAGGTCAGGCCCTTCTCCTCGGCGTACTTGCGGATGTCGGCGGTGATCCGCATCGAGCAGAACTTCGGGCCGCACATCGAGCAGAAGTGCGCGGTCTTCGCGGGCTCGGCCGGCAGCGTCTGGTCGTGGTACGAGCGGGCCGTGTCAGGATCCAGCGACAAGTTGAACTGGTCCTCCCAGCGGAACTCGAACCTTGCCTTCGACAACGTGTCGTCCCAGTCCTGCGCGCCGGGGTGCCCCTTGGCCAGGTCGGCTGCGTGGGCAGCGATCTTGTAGGTGATCACGCCGGTCTTCACGTCATCGCGATCGGGCAGACCGAGGTGTTCCTTGGGTGTGACGTAGCAGAGCATCGCCGTACCGAGCCAGCCGATCTGAGCCGCGCCGATCGCACTGGTGATGTGATCGTACGCCGGTGCGATATCCGTTGCCAACGGCCCCAATGTGTAGAACGGCGCCTCACCGCAGAGCTCTTCCTCGAGCCGCACGTTCTCCGCGATCTTGTTCATCGGCACGTGTCCCGGGCCCTCGATCATCACCTGCACGTCGTGCTCCCAAGCGATCTTGGTCAGCTCACCAAGTGTCCGCAGCTCGGCGAACTGGGCCGCGTCGTTGGCGTCCGCGATGCAGCCCGGACGAAGTCCGTCGCCGAGCGAGAACGTCACGTCGTACGCGCGCAGGATCTCGCAGAGTTCGGCGAAATGCGTGTACAGGAAGGATTCCTGGTGATGCGCGAGACACCACGCGGCCATGATCGAACCGCCCCGCGAGACGATCCCCGTGATCCGCTGGGCGGTCAACGGCACGTACCGAAGCAGCACTCCGGCGTGCACCGTCATGTAGTCGACGCCCTGCTCACACTGCTCGATCACCGTGTCGCGGTAGACCTCCCAGCTCAGCTCGGTCGGGTCGCCGTTCACCTTCTCCAGCGCCTGGTACAGCGGCACGGTCCCGATCGGCACCGGCGAGTTCCGTAGGATCCACTCGCGGGTCGCGTGGATGTTCTTGCCGGTGGAAAGATCCATCACCGTGTCGGCGCCCCACCGGGTGGCCCAGACGAGCTTCTCGACCTCCTCCTCGATCGAGCTGCTGACGGCCGAGTTGCCGATGTTCGCATTCACCTTCACCAGGAACTTCTTCCCGATGATCATCGGCTCGGACTCGGGATGCTGCCGGTTCGCCGGGATCACCGCCCGGCCGCGAGCCACCTCGGCCCTGACGAACTCGGGATCGACGCCCTCCCGTACTGCGACGTAGCGCATCTCCTCGGTGATGGTGCCGGCTCGCGCGTGCGCCAACTGGGTCAACGGCTCCCGGCCGGCGACCCACTCCTGCCGCAGCAGTGGCAGCCCGGTCTGGACGTCGATCCGAGCCTTCTCATCGGTGTACGGGCCGGACGTGTCGTACAGGTCGAAGTGCTCCCCATTGGTGAGATGCACCCGCCTGGCCGGTACGCCGAGGTCGCCGCGGTGGATCTTCTCGGACCCGGAAATCGGCCCGGTGGTGACGGTCGGACGAACAGAATTGTCGATCGAGGTCACGATTTTGCTCCCTACGCCGGAATTACCCGGACAGGTTCGGCGGTCGGCGGCGCCGGTTCGCCCAGCCTGCTCCAGATCGGAGTCAGGGGTGCGCAGTCCAGCCGCCCTCTCAGCCCGCTTCAGCACGAGCTCCCGCGATATCAACTTGTCATCGGCAACCCTAACCAATGGTTGCGGACTGCGTACTGGATGCGTGTGGCGCCCGGACCGCCAGGCCATCAATGGGCAGTCCGGCCGGGAGGTGCCGACCGTCGCGACGCCTGCCAGGCTGCCGATCGCCGTCGATTGATGGCGTGGCGGTCCGAAGCCCATCACTCCCAGGGCCGGGACGGTGTGGCGTTGGGGTGGAACCGGTAGCGTCAGGGCATGCGCGACATCCTGTACCCGCCAGTGATCGGCCTCGCCAAGACCGCCTTCAAGGTGCTCGATCTGAAGTTCCGGATGACCGGCACCGAGAACGTGCCGCGGACCGGCGGCGCGGTGCTCGCGCTGAACCACATCAGCTACGTGGACTTCGTGATCGGCGGGTTCGGCGCGCAGCCGAGCAAGCGGCTGGTCCGGTTCATGGCCAAGGAAGTGCTGTTCCGGAACCGGTACTCCGGTCCGCTGATGCGTGGGATGCACCACATCCCGGTGGACCGCGACGCCGGCTCCACGTCGTACCGGGAGGCGTTGCGCTATCTCGGCGAGGGCGAGATCGTCGGAGTCTTCCCGGAGGCGACGATCAGCCGGTCGTTCGAGCTGAAGGAGTTCAAGTCCGGCACCGTCCGGATGGCCGCCGCGGGCCGGCGTACCGATCATCCCGATGGTCCTGTGGGGCACCCAGCGGATGATGACCAAGGACCACCCGCGCGACTTCTCCCGGCACCAGCGGGTCTCCATCACGGTCGGCGAACCGATCAGCGTCACCCGCGCGGACGACGCGACCGAGGCGACGGAACACCTGCACAAGGCGATGGCGGGGATGCTCGACCGGACCATTCGGGAGTACCACGAGCAGCCGCCGGGCGCCTGGTGGCTGCCCGCGTCGTACGGCGGGGGCGCGCCGACCCCGGAAGAGGCCGACCGGATGGACGCCGAAGAGCTCCGCCTGCGCGCCGAACGCCGGAAGAAGTAGCCGACGACGGAGGAAGTAGCCCACCCCACACCTTGACGAGGCGGCGAGGCCGGAGTACGAAGGCCTTTTGTTGTCGCAGCAGGTATCTGGGGGACCTCTCGGCACCGACCGACCACTCCTGCGTCGGCCGGTGGTCATCGGGGTGGGGAACACTTTGTTTGAGTTTGACGAGGAACTGCACCTTTTCGAGCCGGGAAGACTGACGATCCCGCCACATGTCGAAGAGGAAATCCCGGACGTCGGTGGGTTCTTCATCGCCTGGGCGACCCAGGATCTGCGGCCGGAGCAGGCCCGCGAGCTCGAGGCGGCCGTGAACGGGCGCCGGTGCTCCAACGGGTGGTTCCCGCTGGAGAGTCTGGACAACATCGGCAAACGTGGCTTCTGGCGTGGTCCGCTGACCTATCTGGCGCAGATCACCGCCAAGGACCCGGTGCTGGTCCAGAACTGGGCTTCGAACGGCCTGCACGGTCCGGACAAGGCCCGGATCGAGGCCACCGCGAACCACCTGCTCTTCCAGCAGGGCCACGCGGCCGCCGCGACCTGGGTGATGGCCGTACGCCCACAGGCGCTCCTCAACCCCACCCTGCTCGGCGAGTCCCTCTACCGCAGCTGGGAAGAAGGCGTCAGCACCCTCCGCACCAAAGACATAGCCAAAGCCGTCCGCCGCTGGAACCGCTGACAGTTAGTGGAACTGCGGGATGATCAGGTACAGCCCGTAAGCAATTGCTGCGAGGCAGGCGGCGAAGCATAGGCCTGCGACGGCTGTGTCCGCCGGTGCGCTGCCCTTCTTCGCCTCGACGGCGATCGCCCGTCGCGACCACGCAGTGATGCCGACCGCGAACAGTACGACGAGGCCTACTCCGAAAAGCAGGCTGGTCAGGGCTACCTGGGCGAGTGCGCTCCAGTCGATGTGCATCTGCGTCTCCTCAGGCTGCGGTGGCGGCCGGCGCCGGGGTCGGGGTCGACGTACCGGGGTATTCGTTGACGTTGTCGGAGGTGACCGGCTTGCGCCTCGAAGCGGTGTAGATCGCGAGGCCGGCGGCGACGGCGGCGATCGCGATGATCACGACTCCGAGGTTGCCGGAGTTGGCGACCCGCCCGGCCAGTGCGCCGACCAGGGCCGCCGCGGGAAGGGTGAAGAGCCACGCCAGCGCCATCCGCCCGGCGACCGTCCAGCGAACCTCCGCCAGCCGCTTGCCGAGCCCGGCACCGAGGATGCTGCCCGAGCAGACCTGCGTGGTCGACAGCGGGAAGCCGAGGTGCGACGACGCCAGCAGTACGGCGGTCGAACTGCTCTCCGCCGCGAAGCCCTGCGGCGCCTCGATCTCGGTCAGCCCCTTGCCCATCGTGCGGATGATCCGCCAGCCGCCCAGATACGTACCGGCGGCGATCGCGAGACCGGCCGCGAAGATGACCCACAGCGGCGGCCGCGAACCGGAGGCCAGGCTGCCGGACGTGATCAGCACCAGCGTGATGATGCCCATCGTCTTCTGCGCGTCACCCGTGCCGTGCGCGAGCGAGACCAGCGAGGCGGAGGCGATCTGCCCGACCCGGAAGCCGTCGTCGACCGTCTTCTTCCTGGCCCGGGCCGTGATCGTGTAGATCAGGTAGGTGCCGATCGTCGCCACCACACCGGCCACGATCGGCGCCGCCACGGCCGGGACGATGATCTTCTGGACCACGGTGCCGAAGTGCACGGCGCTGCTGCCGGCCCGCGATCCAGGTCGCGCCGATCAGGCCGCCGAAGAGCGCGTGCGACGAGGAGCTCGGCAACCCGACGTACCAGGTCAGCAGGTTCCACAGGATCGCGCCGACCAGACCGCCGAAGATGATCGGCACGGTCACCTTCGCATCGTCGACCAGGCCGCTGGAGATGGTCTTGGCCACCTCGGTGGACACGAACGCGCCGACCAGGTTCAGCACGGCGGACAGGCGACGGCGACCTTTGGTCTCAGCGCGCCGGTGACGATGGACGTCGCCATCGCGTTGGCGGTGTCATGGAACCCGTTGGTGAAGTCGAACACGAGCGCGGTGATGATCACCACGACGACGAGGAACGACAGATCCATCACGATCACATCCCGGAGCTGGGCGGCGTCAGGAGAACGCTCTCGACGCTAAGGTCCCAGGGCTAATTCGAAATGAACTACTCAAAAGCTGAACTGCCCGTACTGCGAACTGCCGGCCGCCGTACCGCGAATCGGCGGGGCCGGCCGGTCACTCCAGGATCAGGTGGACCAGCCCGTAGACCCCGGCCGCGACCAGTCCGGCGGCCGGGATGGTCAGGACCCAGGCCGTGATGATGCCCTTCGCGACACCCCACCGGACCGCGGAAAGCCGCTTGGTCGCGCCCGCGCCCATCACCGCGGAGGTGATCGTGTGCGTGGTCGAGACGGGCGCGTGCAGCCCGATCGCCATCACGTAGAGCACGGTCGCGGCGACCGCCTCGGAGGCGAAGCCGCGGGCCGGGTCCAGGTGGATGATGCGCCGGCCGAGTGTGCGCATGATCCGCCAGCCACCGGAGTAGGTGCCGAGCGAGATAGCGGTGGCGGCGGAGATCTTGACCCAGACCGGGATGCCCTGACCGGCGTGCACGTGCCCGGTGGTGAGCAGCGCCAGGAAGATCACGCCCATCGTCTTCTGAGCGTCCTGCAGCCCGTGACCGAGCGCCATCGCGGCGGCCGACAGCGACTGAGCGAGCCGGAAGCCCCGGGTCACCTTGCCGGGGTTGCTGCGCCGGAAGATCCACAGGATTGCGGTCATCAGCACGAAGGCGCCGAGGAATCCGACCGCCGGCGACACCACCATCGGGATGACGACCTTGTCGAGGATGCCGTGCCACAGCACCACGCTGCTCGACGCCAGCCCGGCGCCGACCAGGCCGCCGATCAACGCGTGCGACGAGGAACTCGGCAGGCCGAAGTACCAGGTGATCAGGTTCCAGGTGATAGCGCCGACCAGCGCGGCGATCACGATCACCAGGCCGTGTTTGCCGGCCGGCGCGGTGATGATCCCCTTGCCGACCGTGTCCGCCACCTCGGTACCGAGGAACGCGCCGAGGAAGTTCATCACCGCGGCCATCAGCAGCGCGACCCGTGGTGTCAGCGCCCGGGTCGAGACCGAGGTCGCGATCGCGTTGGCGGCGTCGTGGAAGCCGTTGGTGTAGTCGAAGGCCAGCGCGATGACGATGACGGCGATGACGAGCGCGAACTCCACGCTCAGCTCTCCTTGACGGCGATCTGTTCGACCGTGTTGGCGACGTGCTCGAAGGCGTCGATGGCGGCCTCCAGCAGGTCGACCACGGTCTTGAATTTCATCACCGTCAGCGCGTCGTACTCGCCGCTGAACAGTTTGGCGATGATCCGGCGGTGCACGGCATCGCCGGTGTTCTCGAGTCGGTTGATCTCGATCCAGTACTCCGCCAGATCCTTCATGGTGCGCAGCTTGGGCATCGTCTGCGCGGTCAGCGTGGCCATCCGCTGCAGCACCTCGATCTGCTCGGCCACCTCGGCCGGCAGCGTCTCGAGGTTGAAGAGGTGGACGGAGTCGACCGCCTCTTCCATGTAGTCCATGACGTCGTCGAGGTCGGACGCCAGCCGGTAGATGTCTTCGCGGTCGAACGGGGTGACGAAGGTCGAGTTGACCCGGCGGATGATCCCGTGGGTGGTCTCGTCCGCCGCGTGCTCCGCATCCTTCATCTGAGCGGCGATCTGGTGGCTGGCGGACAGGCCGGATCCGGCCGTACTGCCGAGCAGTTCGGCGAGGATGCGGGATCCGTCGACCAGATGATTGGCGGATTCGGTGAAAAGGTCGTAGAACGTCGGGTCGTTCGGACGCAGACGTAACGGCACTTCAAGCTCCGGGTGAACGAGGGACAAACCGTGAACATGCTAGGGGCAACGGACTGCTGACGGCGCATCCGCCTGGTCAAGGTACCGCGAGATGATGAACACGTAGACTCAGAACTACCGGAACGTGACCAAACAAATTCAGCGTGTGACCACCGCATAGAGGTCGAACAGGCCAACCAGCAGCACCAGGCCGGCCGCGACCCGCAGTACGCGATCTGAGCCGAGACCGCCTGGATCGTGACGGAGATGGCGGTAGACCGCACTCACCGTGGCCCAGCAGGACAGCGCGAGCACGGTGACCACGATGCCCAGGCCGAGCCGCACGTCCGAAGTACCGATGCCTGAGGTCAGCAGCAGGAGGCCGTTCGCGACCAGCCCGAGAGAGGTCCGCCGCCAGGCGAGCAGGGTGCGTTCGGGCTGCAGCCCCGGGGGCTGCGCACCTGGTGGCGGCGGGGCCGGCGGCTGGGTCATCGCAGCAGGCTGAACAACAGCCCGATCAGGCCGACCACGGCGATCGTTGCCGCCAGCATCAAAGGTATCCGGGTCACCGGCAGCCGCGCGCCGAGGCGCATCGCGCTCAGGTTGACCTGCCAGCGGCGGAACGCACCAAGGGTGGTGATGATCCCGGTGGCCACCAGCACGATCCCGATCACCCGGCCCGGCCATCTCTCGCCGCCGAGGTTCAGGAACTGTACTGCGGACAGCCCACCCGCGTAGCAGGTGAGCGATGTCCGGAGATAGGCCAGATACGTCCGCTCGTTGGCCAGCGTGAAGCGGTAGTCCGGTTCTTGTTGCTGTTCCTCGGTCAACTGCAGCTCACCAGGCCGTGCTTCTGCTTGAGCGTGAGGACCCGGCGGACACTGGCCTGCAGGAGGGCCGCGAACTGCTTGTCCTGTTGGGCTTTCCGGGCCAGCGCGTTGACCATCACCGACGTCAGGGAAGCCTTCGCGGTGATCACGATGTCGCCGCCTGCCGCCACGAACCGGGTCGCCCGGTCGCCGGCCGGCACCGACGCGACCTCGGCGGCCGCACCTACGTCATCGGTGATCACGACCCCGGAGTACCGGAGGTCGGTGCGGAGCATGCCCTGGATGATCGTGGGCGAGAACACCGCCCGGTTGGCCGGGTCGATCTTGGTGTACGTCACGGTCGACACCATCACGAGCTCCGAGCCGGCCCGGATCCCAGCCGCGAAACCGGCCAGATCCGAGTCGCCGCGAACCGTGACAGTGTCGACGACGCCCGACGAGAAGTCCGTGTTGCCCCGCACCCTGCCGAGTCCCGGAAAGTGCTTGACCGAGGTCGCTACCCCGGCCGCAGCCATCCCGCGGACGAACGCGGCGGCGTGCTGCCCGACTACGGACGGGCTGCTGCTGAACCCCCGGTCCAGCTTGCCGATCGGCTCGTTCGTACTCCGCTGCGATGCCGGTACGACGTCTGCCACGGGCGCTAGGTCCAGGTTGACGCCCGCTTGCTTGAGCTGGCTACCCCAGCCGGTGGCTCGGCTGGTCAGCTTGGCGGCGGTCCAGGTGCCCTGCACGGTGGCCGCCGGGATCCTGTCGAAGCCCGCACCCTTGAGGCGCTGGATCTGGCCGCCTTCCTGATCCGCTGCGATCAGCGGCCGGATGCCCTTCACCGTGGCGGCCGTGCTCGCGGCAGCGGTCGCAGTGCGGGTGTGCGCGAGACTGCCGCCACTGCCCATGAGCAGGAGACCGCCTGGCTTCTGGTCGCGCGCGACCGATCGCTCTGCCGAGGTCATGCCGTTGGCACTGATGCCGGTCATGATCAGCTGGGCCGCCTGCTCGTGCAGTGTCAGCGCCTTCTGGTCCAGACAGCTGGCGGGTGGTGCGGTGGGGGTCTGGCTGGGAGTTTGGCTTGGGGTCTGACCAGGCGTTTGGCTCGGGGTCTCGGTGGGCTCGCTTATCGGCGTGATCGGCACCGAGGAGGACGGCGGCGCACTGGGGCCGGCTGTCGGTGAGCTGTCGCTGCAGCCGACGAGCAGGAGAGCCCCGACGACCGCTGCAGACGTGAGCCTCCAGGCCGGTCCGATCAACGTGACTCCCAGATGGCACTGTCGTACGTGCCGCCGGAGTGTCGGGCCAGGGCTGCGCAGATGTCCTTCAACTGGTCGACCTGCTCCTCGGTCAGCGCGTCGAACACCGCCTGCCGGACCGTCTCGACATGACCGGGAGCGGTCTCCTTGAGCTTCTGCCGGCCCTCGTCAGTGAGGATCGCGACCTGGCCGCGCCGGTCCGACTCGATCCCCTCCCGCCGGACCCAACCGACCTTCTCCAGCCGGTTCACGGCGTGCGACAGGCGGCTCCGCGAGCCCAGCGTGGAGACGGCGAGCTCACTCATCCGCAGCCGGCCGTCGGTGGCCTCGGCGAGGCGCACGAGGATCTCGAAGTACGTGTGCGGCATGCCGGCATCGCGCTGCAACTGCTGCTCGATCCGGCCGTTGACCACGCGCTGCGCCGCGATGAACGCTCGCCATGCCTGCTGCTCTTTGTCGTTCAGCCAACGTGGTTCCGCCATGACCGCAGCGTAGCCAGATCGCAGGGCTCGTGCCGCCCTGGCGGGCCGTCAACCGGTGCGGCGTTGGTCTCTCAACCGGATCAGCAGGACCGCTACCGCGCAGACGATCATTCCCAGCGTTGCCAGCACACCGATGGTCTCGTCGAAGAGCAGGAAGGCGAACACCATCGTCGTGGGCGGCACTAGGTACATCAGGCTGCTGATCCTGGTGGCACCGGACAGTCGCAGGTTGACCAGATACAGCCCCCAGCCACCGCCGGTAGCGAGAACAACCAGCCACAGGACGGCACCGTAGAAGCCAGGCTCGTGCGGGACTGTCAGCTGCCCGGTCGCTGTGGTCACGGTTACGAAGAGGACGGCCGAGACGAGGCTCTGGAGGCAGAGGGCGTCCAGTAGGCCCACTGTGGGCTTGCGATGCCTCTCGAAGACGGTGCCGACCACCAGGCCGAGCAGACCGCCCACCGGGATCAGGAACAGCGCCGCGTTCCCTGCAGTGAGATCGTCCGCGACCACCAGACCGACTCCAGCGACGCCTAGCAGCAGGCCGATCCACTGACGACCGCTGACCCGCTCTCCCAGCAGGGGGCCTGCCACTGTGGCTATCAGGATCGGCTGCAACGACCCAATGAGCGCAGTGACGCCTGCGGTGATGCCGTGGTCGATCCCGATGAAGACCAGCCCGAGGTAGACAAACTGGCTGAAGAAGGCCATCACTGTGTGGGTGACCAGGTCCTTCTTGCTGACTCGCCGCCTCCGGCTCAGCAGCACGACCGCCGCGATGCTGCCGGCCACGAGGTAGCGCCACGCGAGCAGATCGAAGGCCGAGCTGTACTCCGTCCCCCAGCGCGCTCCGATGAAGCCGCAGCTCCAGAACACGACGAAACCGGCCCCGGCGAAGAACGGGAGGGCCTGGTGCCGAGCGCTTCGGCGTACGGCGGGCGTTTCCACTGCTTGAGCGGTCATCAGGCCACGTAACCACACCGGTCGGTATACTGTCAGTATGGTTGTTCACGAGGCGAGACCGCTGCTGCTCGTGGATCGCGGCGAGCTGGTGCCGAGATCCCTCACGCCGGCGGGCGAGCGGATCCTGACCGCGGCGTCGGCGCTCTTCTACGAGCGCGGCATCCGGACTGTCGGCGTGGACGCGATCGCGGATGCGGCCGAGGTGACCAAGAAGACCCTGTACGACCGCTTCGGGTCCAAGGACAAGCTGATCGCGGCGTACTTGGAGGAGCGGAACCGGATCTGGCATCGGTTTCTGGACGAGCAGTTGCTGCAGCGCGCACCGCGGACGCCCGAAGAGGTGATCCTCGCGCTGTTCGCGGCGCTCACCGAATGGATGGCCGAGTCGCGTCGCGGCTGCGGATTCATCAATGCGAGCGTGGAGCTGGCCGCGCCGGATCACCCCGCGATGCCGGTGATCGTGGCGCAGAAGCAGTGGATGCGAGCGGAGTTCCTGGCACAGGCCGATTTGGCCGGCTTCCGCAGTACGGGCGAGCTGGCAGACCGGCTGTTGCTGCTGCACGAGGGAGCGCTGGTGAGCTACCGGGTCGCAGCGATGGAGCACGCGCCTGAGGTGGCAGGGCGGGCGGCTGCGGACCTGCTGGCGACCTGGCCGCGTGGCTAGGTGCGCTTGGCGACGGTCAGGCCGACCAGGCGGGAGACGACCATCGCCACGTAGCCGAGACCGGCGAGCTGTTCGATCATCACTACCGATCGACCCCAGGACGTGATCGGGACGATGTCGCTCAGGCTTGTGCTGGACAGCGTGGTGAAGCTCAGGACCAGCAGCTCCATCCAGCTCCGGTCCGTGGCCGGGTTGACCGCCGCGGTGAAGCTCCCCGGCACCAGTGCCTGGACGAAGACGAACAGGTAGGCGAAACCCCAGGCCACCAGGGTGAAAGTGGCATCGGTCGCGTACAGCTCGTCGCACTCACGTCGTGGTCGGAGAGCATGTAGCGGAGCAGCCTGTACGCCGCGTAGAAATAGACGCGGCGTGGAGCACATTGGAGACCGGCACGATCACGTCTGTCGCGCGGAACGCGTCCACCAGGGACACGATCACAGCGGGGATCCCCAGGCAGATGCTGACCCAGGTGAGACCGGGCGTCGACCGTACGGAGAACACAGCGAGCGCCAGTACGACGATGCCCAGGATCTCGAAAGGCCACGCGACCGCCGCGCGAACCCTCCATCGCCGGATAGATCAGTACGCCGAGTGGCTGGACGACGAGCAGGATCGCCGACGGATGCCGCCGAACAGGCTCACTCCGGAGCCTCCCGCGAAGCGATGATCGCCTGCCGCCGGGCCAGCCGATGACTGCGGCGGATCTCGGCCTCGCGCAGCCTTCTACGGTCCTCGTCGGTCTCCGGCACGACCTGCGGGACCTGACGCGGCTTGCCCTCCTCGTCCACCGCCACGAACACCAGGTACGCCGTGGCGACGTGCACCTGTGGGCTGACTGAGTCCCAGCGATCGGCAGTGATGCGTACGCCGATCTCCATCGAGCTCCGGCCCGTCCAGTTGACCTGCGCGCTGAAGTGCACGACATCGCCGACCCGGACCGGGACAACGAACACCATCTCGTCCATCGAGGCGGTCACGGCCGCACCACCTGAGTGCCGGGCGGCGACCACGCCCGCGACCGAGTCGACCAGTGTCATCACCACACCACCATGCACGGTGCCGAGCAGGTTGGTCTCGTTCTGCGCAGTGATGTGCGAGACCGCCAACCGGGTTGCCGCGGTCGACCGGGAGGCCGGCGTGTCGGTCATCGGATCCACTCCTTGAGCCTGCGTGCGGGGGTGGGGAAGGCGTCCCGCTGGGCTGGCGCAGGATATCCGTCCGTTGTCCACAGGCCCGGAATTGGCTCCTCGATGCGGGTGCCTTCGCTCGTACTTTCTCTGTCGAGGAGGTGGACATCATGACCACCCAGCACAACGTCCCAGCCGAACGGGCCGCAGGCAACCATTCCGACCGCGAGCACCCCGGGCTCTTCCCACTCACCGATGCCGAAGCCGACCACCTGATCCACCTGGCCCGCGCCGCCCTGATCGGCCGCGGGCTGAGCACCAGCTACGACGCCTCGACCGGCAGTCTCGCGGTCATCCCGCCACCCGACCCTGAGTCGTCACACCCGCCGGATCACCTTGGCGGCGCGCTGTTCGGGCTGGGAAATCTGGCGAGAACGGTGAACGGACATCCACGGCAGAGCTGGTCGCGACTGGTCGAGGAACACTTCGACAGTCTGATGGCGAGCATCCTGCGCCCACCCGCCGGTCCGACCGACCCCGAGCGCCAGCTGTACCTACGGCTGGCAGCCACTTCCTCCGTCCCCGCCAAATGGACGGCCGACCTACCGGAGTTCCTGCCCGGCCTCGTCGCCGTGCCCGCGAGCAACGACAACGGCACCTTCGCCCTGCACTTCGACCCGTCGACCTTCGGCCTGACCTGGACCGAAGCGCACCGCATCGCGCTCGCCAATCTCAACCTGCTCCCCGACAGCGTCAGCTACATCGACCACGACGGCGTCCAACTCGCCGTCCTCAGCGACACCACCTGGGCCGCCTCTCGAGCCCTGGTCCTGGACACCGTCCTCCGCGAATCCCTCCAAGTAGAAAACCCGCCGTACGGCGTCCTGGTAGCCCTACCCACCCGCCACCTCCTACTGATCCACGTAATCCGCGACCTCTCGATCCTCCCGGCCATCAGCGCGATGCTCCGCCTGACCCACACCGCCTACGAGACCTCCCCCGGCCCCCTCACCCCCACCGTCTACCTCGTAGACCCCACCGGCTGGCACCCCGCCACCACCGCCCTCCCCAACCACCCCCTCCCCTACCACCTAACCCCCCACCTCCGCGCCCTAACCCAAACCCTCGCCCACCAAGAACAATCCCCGGACTAAGCCCCACCCCGCCACCAAACGACAACACCAACCAACAACAACAACAACAACCACCGCCACCGCCACCGCCACCGCCACCGCCACCGCAAGGCTGCCGCGCCCCCTCACCCCAACCGCGGCGCCAACAACCGCCACCCCCGCCAACCTCTCCGCCGCCACACCACCGGCCTTGGCCACCTGTCACCTTCTGCAGTTGATGTTCAAGCCGGAGCACGGCCGGGAGGCTGCTCGGCTGGTGACACAGTTGGGGGGTGGATGAGACGAATGCATGGGTGCGAGGGCTGTTCCGGCGGGCGGCGGATCATGCGGCCGACTATCGGGAGTCGGTGGGCGAGCGGCGGGTCGGGGCGAGCGAGGGATTCGCGGAGGTGCTGGCGGGCTTCCTGCGTCCGCTTGGATCCGCCGGGCGACCGGCTGTCGAGGTGGTCGACGAGCTCGTCCGGATCGCCGACAGCGGGCTGGTGTCGAGCACCGGGCCGCGGTACTTCGGCTTCGTCGTGGGCGGCGCGCTGCCCGCCGCCACAGCAGCCGAGATGCTGGCCGCCGGCTGGGATCAGAATGCCTGGAACAGTGCGCTCTCCCCGACGTCAGCCGCCGCCGAACAGGCAGCTGGTGACTGGCTCAAGGAGCTTCTGGGGTTGCCGGCGAACGCCTCGGCCGGGTTCGTGACCGGAGCTCAGGCGGCGAACACGGTCGCGCTTGCCGCTGCTCGCAATCACGTACTCGCTCAGGTCGGTTGGGACGTGGAAGCCAACGGACTGAACGGAGCTCCCAAGGTCCGGATCCTGGCGGGCGACGAACGGCACGCCACGATCGATCGCTCGCTGCGCCTGCTCGGGTTCGGCACGAACTCGCTGGAACTCGTCCGGACCAAGGCCAACGGAGTGATCGACCTCGACGACCTGCGAGCCCGGTTGGCCGGTAACCAAGACCCACTGATCGTCTGCCTCCAAGCAGGAAACGTGAACACCGGCGCAACGGACGCCCTGACCGAAGCCTGCCAAATAGTCCGCCACCACAGCATCCCCGCAGCTCCCCACCTCGCGAGTGCCGGCGGCACGGCAACTGTCGACGGCGATACCAGCAGCGCGGCGACTGCCGGACACGCAGCAGATGCCGACGCTGCAGCAACCACCGGCACTGCGGCCGACGCCGGCAACGCGGCGACTGCCGGACACGCAGCAGATGCCGACGCTGCAGCAACCACCGGCAGTGCGGCCGACGCTGGTGGTGCAGCGGCTGGCAGGCGTGCCGGGTGGGTGCATGTGGATGGGGCGTTTGGGTTGTGGGCGGCGGTTGGTGCTGGGGTGCGGGATCAGGTGGCGGGGGTTGAGTTGGCGGACTCGTGGGGGTGCGACGGTCACAAGTGGCTCAACCTGCCGTACGACAGCGGTTTCGTGTTCACCGCGCATCCCGAGTCCCACTACGCGGCGCTCGCGTTGACCGCTTCTTACATGGTGGATTCAGGCGAGCGGGAGCCCGGTGACTACGCGATGGAGTCGTCCAGAAGGGCTCGCGGTCTGGCTGTCTGGGCCGGTCTGCAAGAGCTCGGCCGCGACGGCGTGAGCGCGGTGGTGGACCGTTGTTGCGCGTTGGCCCGGCGGTTCGCCGGGCAACTCGAGGCGGCCGGCTGCGAGATCGGCAACGAGGTGGTCCTCAATCAGGTGCTGGTGTCGTTCGGCTCCGATGCCGAGACCGATCGCGTGATCGCCGCCGTACAAGATGAAGGCGTCTGCTGGATGGGCGGCACCACCTGGCGAAACCGCCGCTACATGCGCATCTCGGTTTCCAACCACCTGACCACCGAGTCCGACGTCGACCGCTCGATCCAGTCCATCCTCACCGCCCATTCCGCCTGACCATCCTCAACGCCCGCTCCGCCAGACCATCACTGCAGGTCAACTAATTCGTGGTGAGGGCATGCGACTGGGCGACGCCCCGGCAGAGGTGGCGCCGCCCAGTCGGTTCAGTGGCAACTGCAGTTCAGTTGCCGTTAGTTTCAGGCCGCCGGGGGCATCAGGACGGTGTCGATCAGGTAGACGGTCGCGTTGGCCGTCTTCACGCCACCGCAGATGACCTTGGCGTTGTTGACCATCAGGTTGTCGCCCGAACCGGAGACGGTGACGTCCTGCTTCTCGACCGTGGCGTGCTTGCCGACGACCGCGGTCGCGTCCAGCTGACCCGGGACGACGTGGTAGGTCAGGATCTTGGACAGCAGCGCGTCGTTGGTCTTCAGCGTGGCGATCGTCTTGGCATCGATCTTGGCGAACGCGGAGTCGACCGGCGCGAACACGGTGAACTCACCACCGTTCAGCGTCGAGACCAGGTCGACCTTCGGGTTCAGCTTGCCCGACACAGCCGCGACCAGCGTCTTCAGCAACGGGTTACCCGAAGCAGCAGTGGCAACCGGAGCGGCAGCCATACCGTCAACCGAACCAGCACCGGACGGGTTCGCCTTCGCGTAGTCGGCGCAACCCGGGCCGACCAGTCCGGAGGTGTTGTCGGCCGGGGCGGAACTCGCGGTGTCGGTCGGGGCCGGCGCCGAGGACGACGTGGTCGTCGACGGGCTGCTGCTCGACTTGTCGTCATTGCTGCCACAAGCAGCGGTGACGAACAACAGGGAAAGCGTGGTGGCGGCGAGGCCGAGGCGAACAAGGTTCTTGGACATGACGATCCTTCTCCTTCAATGGATTCTGCGGTGCGATAAGTGCCGCGCCTCTTCCGAGGTCGGCGGTTTCGGCTGCCTGAGTAGGTGTTTCTGCCGGCAAGATGCGCGATGCAGGCAGCCGGGGTACTGCGGTGGTCTACTCGACCATCACCACCGTGTTGTGCAGTCCACTCGACCCGTTGGGGCGAGGAGCCGCACGATCGGCGGTCTGCACCTGTCCGTCGGCATCGGTTGCCCGGACGGTGAGTTTGTGGTTGCCCGGCGTCGCGTTCCAGCGGAACGTCCATTGCCGCCAGGTGTCGATGGTGTCCTGGGCCGCGAGCTCGGCCGGCTGCCAAGGGCCGTCGTCGACCTGGACCTCGACCTTCGTGATGCCCCGGTGCTGGGCCCACGCGACTCCGGCCGCGACGGCCGGGCCGGCCTTGACCTGCGCGAAGCCCTTCGGTACGTCGATCCGCGACGAGGTCTTGATCGGTGCCTCGACCGACCAGCCACGGTCGGTCCAGTAGGCGCTGAAGTCCTCGAACCGGGTCACCTCGATGTCGACGACCCACTTGGTCGCGGACACGTACCCGTACAGGCCGGGCACCACCATCCGTACCGGGAAGCCGTGCTCGAACGGCAGCGGTTCACCGTTCATCGCGACCGCGAAGATCGCGTCCCGACCGTCGGTCAGCGCCTTCAGCGGAGTACCGATGGTGAGCCCGTCGACGCTCGTGGAGCGAACCGCGTCGGCGCCGGCCTGGACACCTGCTTCGCGAAGAATCTCGGCGATCGGTACGCCGATCCAGCGGGCGTTGCCGACGTACGGTCCGCCGACCTCGTTGGAGACGCAGGTCAGGGTGATGTCGCGTTCGATCAGCCGCCGGCCGAGCAGGTCGGCGAAGCTCAGCCGCAGGTCGTGGTCGACCATGCCGTGCACGCGAAGCTCCCAGTTGCGCGGGTCGATCTTCGGGACGGTCAGCAGGGTGTCGACCCGATAGAACTGCTTGTTCGGGGTGACGAAACGGCTGGCCCCCGCGACATCGGCCGAAACACCAGCCGGTACGGCGCCCGCACGGCTCGCCGGGCCCGGGATCTTGATACCCGTCCGGGTCGCCTCACTGACGCCATTGGGCAGTACCCGCGACACGACCAGGCCACCGACGCCAGCGGCCCCCAACGCCATCGTTGTGACGAGGAATCCCCGCCGATCAAACCCGGCCGGCGCAGACGCATCCGGCCCGTCGGCCACCTCGTTGCCTGAGGCATCCCGTCCATCGGTGAGCTGGTCGCCTGAGGCGTTCCGCCCGGTTGCCAGTTGGTTGCCTGAGGCATGTTGCTTGGAGCCTCCGGCGACGGCGGCCTTCCGGCGCTCACCGCCACCGAAGGGGTTCAGGTTGAGTGCGCGAAGCACCCAGATGATGCCGGCCGTTGCCGCCAGCAACGTGACGATGCCGGGCAGGACCTGGACGAAATGGTTCGCCGCGAGAGTACGTCCGGTAGCCGCGGCGAGGATCGCCAGCAGCCCGAGCAGGACCGTCATCACCACCGCGACCTTGGGCTTCCACGCACCGATCGCCCCACCCAGCAAGGCGAAGACGGTCACGCCGAGTAGGACGACGCCGATCAGGATCGGTTTGTCCGCGGTACCGAGGTTCTTGACCGCCCAGTCCTTGGCCGGCCCGGGAGCCATGTCGACCAGGTGAGTCGCGACCCCGACGACAGGCGACGTGCCGCCCGCCAGCGCCGCGGTCAACTCACCGAGGCCAAGTCCTGCACCTGCGGCGAGTGCACCGCCCAGCGAGGCTAGCAGCCGGAGTCGTCTCGTCTTGGTCATGCCGGTGCTTCGGACCAGCAGCAGACCCGGATGGGTGGAAAACTCAAAGAACTTCGTCGCAGCGGGACGGCCCGGCGAAAACCCTTACCCCTCAACCACTTTCGCTGTCAGGCTCTGCACCAAGGAGGCAAGACGTTGGGACGCTCAGACGTGACAGCCACGGTTCCGCTGCGGCGGAACCGGCCGTTCGCGTTCTTCTGGGTCGCTCAGTTGCTCTCGAACGCCGGCACGCAGGTCAGCGAGCTCGCCATCCCACTCATCGCTGTCCTCACGCTGTCTGCCGGACCGACGGCGATGGGCGTGCTGACGGCGTTGGAGGCGTTGCCGAGCCTGCTCCTGGTGCTGTTCCTCGGCGTACTGGTCGACCGGGTCCGGCGCGGTCGGATGCTGTTCTGGTGCAACCTCGCGCAAGGCCTGCTGATCGCCAGCATCCCGCTCGCCGCCGCCTTCGATCTCTTGACGCTGCCGCAGCTCTACGTGGTCACCTTCCTGGTCGGCGGATTCGCACTCGCCTACGGCCTGGCGCACAACGCCTATGTGCCAGTACTGGTCACCGACCGCCGCCAACTGACCGCGGCGAACAGCAGCATCGCGCTCACCGACTCGATCACCGCCGTCGCCGGCCCCGGCCTCGGTGGCGTTCTGGTCCAACTGCTGACAGCTCCCGTCGCCGTTGCGGTCGACAGCGCCTCATTCCTGGTCGCAGCCGTTCTCCAGGCGCTCGGCCGCGGTCCCGATCCCGTGCCGGCCACCCGGACGAGGTTCGGGCTGTCCCTGCGCGAAGGCTTCGCCGCGTTCCGTCAGCAGCGCGGCGTCTTCGCCATCACCGCGGGCAAGGGCACGTTCGACTTCTTCCACTGGGGCACCATCGCCCTCTACATCCTGTACGCCGTACGCGAGCTCGGCCTGTCCGCGGCCGAGATCGGCGTCATCGCCGTGATGGGCTCGGTCGGGCCGCTCCTGGCCGGGTTGATCACGCCGCGAGTTTGCCGAACCTTCGGAACGACCTGGACCTCGATCGTCGCGGCCGTCCTGCTGGGTGGAAACCTGTTGATCCCGCTCGCGACGGGACCTGACCCCACGGTGATCGTCACGATCGGCGCCGGGCAACTCCTGCTCGGGCTCGGCGTCGTCTACCTCATCATCGTGCGGTCAACGATGCTCCAGCACGAGGTAGCGCCCGAACTGCTCGGCCGCGTCGGTTCGGTGATCCGGCTGGTGGAGTGGGGACCTGGACCGGTGGGTGCTCTCGCCGGCGGGCTGCTCGGCTCGACATTGGGCCTCAGACCGGCGCTGCTCGTTCTCGGCATCGGAGGCCTGTCCGCGGTCCCGTGGATCGCGGTCGCCGCCAAACGCGGCCACCTCACCTTGCCACCGGACGACCTCACCAACGCACCGACTGAGCAACCTGCGACCTGACCCGAGCTAGGGAGCAGCGGGCGGCGTGAAGTGGTCCGGCCAGGACGCGTAGCGGATCCTGGAAATGGAGCGGATCTCGCCGATCGTGGACCATTCGTCCTTACCGAGGCGCGCCAACGGCCGCAGCCGGGTGACTTCGGGATGATCACCATCGAGCACCGCAGCATCGATGGCGATGTGCCGCACTTGACCGATCACCACCGTGCAATCACCCAATTCGAGGGTGGTGTGCAGGGTGCACTCGATCGCGACCGGGGACTCGGTGACTCGCGGTACGGCGACAGTCGCAGCCGGCTCGGTGGTCAGACCGACCGCGGCGAACTCGGAGATCTCCGGCGGAAAGTCCGTCGCCGACGCGTTCACCTGCTCGTACAGCGGCTCGGAGGCGAAG
Organism: Kribbella qitaiheensis; assembly: GCF_014217565.1. NCBI lineage: Bacteria > Bacillati > Actinomycetota > Actinomycetes > Propionibacteriales > Kribbellaceae > Kribbella > Kribbella qitaiheensis. The sequence goes on along the minus strand of NZ_CP043661.1, from coordinate 5,227,291 downwards.
TTGACCACGAACTCTCCGGTCGCCTCCACGTTGTTCAGGCTGTCCTTGCGCCCGACCGAGGTGAACTGGACCATCGGCGGCCGCACGCACGCCACGGTGAAGAACGAATGCGGCGCCAGGTTCAGTACGCCGTCCGCCGACATCGTCGAGACCCACGCGATCGGCCGCGGCACCACCACCGAGTTCAGGAGCGCATAGAACTCTCTGCCACTGACGGACCCTGGTTCGAAGTCGACGCGCACACCGCCCAGTATCCCCGGGCCCCGAATTCGGTGGACCTCGGCAACCAACCCGCAGCACGATAAGCGCGATGACAAAGATCGAAGCGATAGCAGCCCGGTACGGCGTACGCCCCGACGCGATCCTCGAAGTACCGGGCGGTGTCGCCAACCAGGCCTTCGCCATCGGCGACCGGCTCTTCCTGCGAATCCCGCGCAGCCAGGAGTTCGAGCCCGACCTGCTGAAGGAGGCCGCAGTCATCCCGACAGCCCGAGCCGCCGGCGTACGGACTCCAGCGATCGTCGACTTCGACGACACCCGAAAACTCACCGATGCGCCGTACCTGGTGATGGAGCGCGTCCACGCCACCGACCTCATCGCCAACCCATCAGCCAACACCAAGCTCTGGCCCGAGCTGGGCCAGCAGGTGCGCCTCCTCCACGACATCGAGCCCCAGCAACTCGACGGAGTACCAGTAGACGAGGCAGGCGACCCCCGCCCCACAGTCGACCGCCTAGCAACCGCTGGACTCATAGACGCCGGCACTGCGAAGTGGTTACTCACCTGGTTCGACCGGCTCGCCACGTGGTTCGACCGTGATGCACCCAAGGTCCTCCTGCACGGAGACCTGGCTCCACAGAACCTCATGGTCGACGATGCAGGCCGGTACTGTGCCCTGGTCGACTGGGGCGACGCCGCTTGGGGCCCACCCGGTGCTGAGTTCGCCAAGCTCCGCCTGGAACAGGTGGCCGACCTACTACCCGGGTACTACACAGCAGGACGCAGCAAGCCGGGGCAAGGTGAGCTGGAAGCCGCGGCGCTCTGGTTCCACCTCAGCTGGGGCTTGTCCAACCTCACCGGCCCGCCACGGCAGGACCAGCGGCACTGGACCGCGCCGCCCGCCAGCCGGCTCCTCGGCGTACTGCGCTTCTTCGCTTCGAACCCTCCGGAGCCGTGGTCGCGGCTGCACTGAAAGCGCCGCACTAAGCGGTGCCCCTTCTGACTGTGATCGACCTGGGTTCTGCCCGTAAAACAAGGGTTCGCGGACTTGTGCGGACATGGTGCAGACTGCTGTTTCGTGACTGACTACGTAGCTGCCCAGGACCGGTACGACGACCAGATGACCTATCGGCGCAGTGGCCGCAGCGGACTTCAGCTGCCGGCGATCTCGCTGGGCCTCTGGCACAACTTCGGCGGCGACAAGCCGCTCGACACCCAGCGCGACATCCTGCGCCGCGCCTTCGACCTCGGCGTCACCCACTTCGACCTGGCGAACAACTACGGCCCGCCGTACGGCTCGGCCGAGACCAACTTCGGCGGCCACTTCGCCCGCGACTTCAAGCCGTACCGCGACGAGCTGCTGATCTCCAGCAAGGCCGGGTACGACATGTGGCCGGGCCCGTACGGCCAGGGCGGCGGCACGCGGAAGTACCTGCTGGCCTCGCTGGACCAGTCGCTGGAGCGGATGGGTCTGGACTACGTCGACATCTTCTACTCCCACCGGTTCGACCCGGACACCCCGCTGGAGGAGACGATGGGCGCGCTCGACACCGCCGTCCGCTCCGGCAAGGCCCTTTACGCCGGAATCTCGTCGTACTCCGCGGAGAAGACCCGCGAGGCGGCCCGGATCCTCGACGAGCTCGGTACGCCGCTGCTCATCCACCAGCCCTCGTACTCGATGCTGAACCGGTGGATCGAGGAGGACCTGCTCGACGCCGTCGGTGAACTGGGTGTCGGCGTGATCGCCTTCTCGCCGCTGGCCCAGGGCCTGCTCACCGACCGCTACCTGGACGGCATCCCGGAGGGTTCCCGGGCCTCCAAGGGCACCTCGCTCGGCACCGACCAGCTGACCGAGGAGACCCTCGGGCACGTCCGCGCGCTGAACGAGATCGCCAGGCAGCGCGGCCAGTCCGTGGCCCAGCTGGCGCTGGCGTGGACGCTGCGGGACGACCGGGTCACCAGCGCCCTGATCGGCGCCTCCAGCGTCGCTCAGCTGGAGGACAACCTGGCCGCGGTGAAGAACCTGAAGTTCAGCCAGGAAGAGCTGGACGCGATCGACGCCGACGCCGTCGAGGCCGGTATCAACCTGTGGAAGAAGAGCTCCGGCGCCTGAGCGTGCGGCTCGCCTGAGCGCGAAATCGGGCGGGATCTGACGATTCGGTTACGGGCTGTGCTGGCGCGATTGCGCCTGCACAGCCCGAGGCGCAGGCTGGGGAGATAGCCCCCCAGGAGGTGGTTGCCTTGACCGCTTCGACCCTCGAGCAGGCCTTGGCCTACGAACACAGCATGATCCGCGAACTCGCCGCCCCGGCCCAGCAACCGGGCGGCAGCAGGCCGGATCGCAGACACCAGACCGACTGGTTCTACGCCATCGCGGCGCAGCATCTCGCCGCCGCCGAGGACGTGCTCCTCCCGCACGTCCGGCGGCTCCCCGACGGCCGCGAAAGAGTCGCCGCGTACGTCGGCAACGCCAAACAACTGGAACGCTCACTACGGTTCCTCAAGGCCCGCCAGTACGGCGACAGCCGGGTCCTTCATCTGCATCCGGAGCACGTCTGGCAGGTCATCGACCGGTTGCTCGCCGAACACGAGCACCTCGAGGCGGAGTGCGGCCGGATGATCGGCGAGGAACTCGACACCGACCACGTCTCCGCCTTGACCGAGAAGCTGCTCAGTGCCGAAGAGGTAGCGCCGACCCGAGCCCATCCATACTCCCCACACACCGGGACGGCGGGCCGCCTGGCGCACCGGATGTGGCGGGTGGCCGACTCGGCCTGGGACACCGCGGAGGGACGCGTGATCCCGACGAAGTACCACGTGCACCCGAAACGGGACTCGGCTCTGTCGCACTACCTGCGCGGCACCCTTATCCCGGACAAGAAGCCTCAGTAGCGAGCGCTTACGTCCGAAGAAGCGGAGGGACGTCACCTTCACTTGTTCGGACGTCAGGCGGCCAAACGCAAAAGGCGGCCGGGCCCGTGGTCCGTGCGGATGCCTCCGCTCGGTACGGGCCCGGCCTGACCCCTCCCCCACTGCGCCTGGTTGTGAGGGTGGGCCTTGTTCCCGCCTCCGCTGCGCCTGGTGTGCGGAGGTGGGATCTTGCGCCCTCCCCCGCTGCGCCTGGAGTGCGGGGGAGGACGGATCTGGGGGCTACTTCAGTGCGTCGAGCGCCTTCTTCGCGCCGGGGTGCAACGGCACCGGGTCGGTCTTGGCGGCGTTCTCCAAGGTGATGCCCTTGGCCGCCGCGTTCACCTGGACCAGCGCGTCCTTGTTCTCGAAGATCGTCTTGGTGAGCTTCTCCGCGAGTTCGTCGGACATGTTCTTCCGGACCAGCAGCACGTTCGGCACGACGATGGTCGCGACGTCCGCCGGCTGCTTGTAGGTCGCGGACGGAATGTTGCCTTGGGCATAGATCGTGCCGTACGTCTTCTGCAGGGCCGGCAGCAGGTCCGCGATCGGGATCAGTTTGACGCCCTTGCCCAGGCTGGTGGTCAGGTCGGTGATGCCACCGGTCGGCAGCCCGCCGGACCAGACCAGCGCGTCGATCGAGCCGCTCTTCATCGCATCGACCGACTCCGGCAGGCCGAGCCGCTGGGCGGTCACGTCCTGGGCCGGGTTCAGGCCGGCCGCCTCGAGCAGCCGGCGGGCGATCACCTCGGTGCCGGAGTTCGGCGAACCGGTGGAGACCCGCTTGCCCTTCAGATCGGCGATCTTGTCGATTCCCGACGATGCCCGGACCGCGACCTGCGTGTAGTTCGAGTAGAGGCGGGTCAGCGCTACCACGTCCTGCGGGGACTTGAAGCTGTACTGGCCTTTCACCGCATCGGCCGCGGTGTCTCCGAGGGAGAAGGCGATGTCGTAGTTGCCCGCCACCAGGCCCTGGACGTTCTGCACCGAGGCACCCGTCTCACTCGCGGTCGCCCGGTAGCCCTCGACCTTCGACGAGATCACCGAGGCGAGCGCACCACCGAGTTGGTAGTAGACGCCAGTGGTGTTGCCGGTGGCAATCGTCAGCCGGCCGCCGTCGGTGCCGGCTTTGCCGCCTTCGGGCTCACGCTGTCCGCCACAGGCGACCAGTGAGACGGCTGCGGCCAGCGCGACCACGGCGATGGGGAGGCGACGAATTCTCATGAAGTGGCGGATCCTTCCGTTGCTCCAGCCAGCTTTTGCCGCCGGAGGAGATTGATGACGACGGCAACAAGTAGCAAACCGATTCCGGCCGCGATGGTTACGGGCGCGAGGTAGAGCAGCAGCAGCGCGGCCGGGACACAGAGCAGCCGCTCGGCCCAGCCGGTGGCGATCGCGATCCAGCCGCCGGTCACCACGGCCAGGGCAGCAACGGCGAGCATGGAGACGGCGAGCGTCCAGACCATCCCGATCAAGCTGCCCTGTCCCAGCAGGTGTGCGCCGTTGTCGGTGAGTACGAAGGCGAACGGCACCAGGAAGGCGGGCAGCGTGTACTTCCAGGCCTGCCACATCGTCGCCATCGTCTTGCCGCCGGTGATCGCGGACGTCGCCACCGCGGCCAGCGCGGTCGGCGGCGAGACCTCGGAGAGCACCGCGTAGTAGAAGATGAACATATACGCCTCGGGCTGCGTCACGCCGAGCTGCACCAGCGCCGGCGCGATGATGACCGCCGCGATGATGAACGACGCGGTCACCGGCACCGCCAGTCCGAGCACCAGTACTGCGAACGCCGACAGCACGACGGTCAGGATCAGTACGACCGTCGGGTTGTCCGTCAGCCCCTTCGCCGCCGCCACGATGATCTCGGCCAGGTTCAGCCCGAGACCGGTCTGGGTGGTGACCGCGACGATCACACCGGCCGTCGCACAGGTGGCCGCGACCGGCAGAACCGAACGGGTGCCCTGGGCAAGCGCTTTGAGCAACGGCCCGGCCGACAGCCGATGCTCACGATCGAGGAACGACAACCCGAACTGGATGATCACCGCATAGACCACGGCCTTGAACGGCGGCACGTCCACCGCCATGAAGCCGATGATCACGAACAGCGAGAGGAAGTGGTAGCTGAACCGCAGCAACAGCTTCCGCGCGGAGCGGGTGGACGTCTCCGCGTTGATCGTCCCGTGCTTGCGGGCGTCGATCTCGATCGCGAGCAGGATGCCCAGGTAGTACAGGATCGTCGGGATCGTGGCATAGCCGAGCACGGTCAGGTACGAGACCTGCAGGAACTCCGCGATGATGAACGCGGCCGCTCCCAGCGTCGGCGGCGACAGGATCGCGCCGATGCCGGCAGCCGCGAGCATTCCGCCGGCGGGCTCAGGCGGGTAGCCCGCGCGGCGGAGGATCGGCCAGGAGACAGTGCCCAGCGAGACGGGCCGTCGCAGTACCGGAGCCGGACACACTGCCCAGCAGGAACCCGGCGAGCGTGACGGTACGGCCGGGCGCAGTACGGCTTCGCTTGAACGCGGCGAACGACAGGTCGATGAAGAACTTGCCTGCGCCGGAGTAGTCGAGCACTGCTCCGTAGATGGTGAACAGCACGATGTAGCTGGCCGCGACTCCCAGTGGTGTGCCGTAGAAGCCGGCGGTGCCCATCGTGAACTGGGCGATGATCGCGTCGAAGTTGAAGCCCTGATGGGCCAGCGACCAGGTGTAGGGCAGGTAGCCGCCGTAGTACGCGTAGGCGATGAACAGGAGACTGAACGCCGGCAGCACCCACCCCGTAGTACGACGGCAGGCTTCCAGCAGTAGTACGAGCAGTACTGCGCCCGCGAGCACGTCGAGGGAGGTCGGGGTCTGGCGTCGTTCGAGGTAGCCGTCGAAGTCGAACAGTGGGTAGATGCAGACCAGCAGCGCGACCACGGCCAGTACCCAGTCGATGACACCGGGGTTGTCACTGCCGCTGCTGCGCGCCTTGAAGGGATTCAGGAACGGCGGCACATGCCAGCCCCGATAGCACAACAACGTGATCGGAAGGACGGCTGCGAGAAAGATCACTAAATAAAACTGGGTTCCTTGCGACAACGGAAAGAAAACCTGCAGCAGGACACCGACGCTGACCACCGCGCACCAGACCGAGATCATCTGGTCGAGGGCAGGATGCAGCCGCCGGGCAGGCTTTTCCTGCTCGTACTCGGCTAGCTCGGACTCGGAGAGCGCGGCAGTGCCGCCCCCCGAACCAACACCCACAGTCATCGACCGGTTCCCTCCTGTGCCCGAAGGCTAGTGTCGGCGACCACTCCACGGAGTCGCGTGATTACGTCTTTACCAAGATCTGACACACATGAAGCTCTCCTGCCCTACGATCACGGCATGAGTGGCGCCGTCAGGATTCTGCTGGTCGAAGACGATCTCGATATCGCCAATGCCTTGATACCCGCGCTGCGGCGCTACGGCCTGATGGTGACCCATGTCAGGACGGCTGCCGACGCGCTCGCGGCCGACCCCGGCGACCTCGTTCTGCTCGACCTCGGGCTTCCCGACGGTGACGGCATCAACGTGTGCCGGCAGATCCGTACGGTCTCCGACGTGCCGGTGATCGCGGTCACCGCGCGCGGCGAGGCGGCCGACCGGGTCCGGGGTCTGCGCAGCGGCGCGGACGACTATGTGGTGAAGCCGTTCGCGATCTCCGAGCTGTTGGCCCGGATCGATGCTGTACTACGTCGTACCGGTCTGCTCCAGCCCCGCCCCCGGGTGACCGTCGGCGATCTGACCGTGGACATCGAGGCCCGGACGGTGCAGGTCGCGGACAAGCCCATCAGCCTGACCCGCAAGGAGTTCGACGTGCTAGCTGTGCTGGCCGCCCACCACGGCCGGGTGGTGCCGCGTGAGCAGGTCGCGCTGTATGCCTGGCAGTCCGTCTTCGAGGCGTCCTCTCGGACCATGGACGTGCACGTGGCCAGTCTGCGGGCCAAGCTCGGCCGGCCGGAGCTCGTCCAGACCATCCGCGGCGTCGGCTACCGCCTGGGTTCGGACTGACCGTTGCGTCGTCGCCTGCTGCAGTCCCTCGTCCCGATGGTGGTCGTCCTCGCCATCGTCGCTGCTGTCCCGCTGGCCAACTACATCGCGACCAGTGCGTCGCGCACGCTCTTCCTGTCCCGCAGCAACGACGCGGACTGGTTCGCGACGATGGCCGAGTCGCCACTGCAGACCGGTGACATCGCCAGCCTGCGCGAGCTGGCAGTGCGGTACCACGAGCTCTACAACACCCCGGTCTTCGTCGTGGACGTCGATCGCCGGGTGATCGCCACCTCGAGGTCCGGGGTCGACGTGGCAGAGTCCGACCTGGATTCCGCGCTGGACAGCACCCTGGCCGGTCGGCTCCCGACCGAGCCGCCCTCGCTGTGGCCGTGGCAAACCGGCGAGATGGTCGTCGCGCGCCCGGTCGTGAACAACGGCCGCGTGCTCGGCGCCGCAGTACTGCGGGTGCCCACCGACAAGGCTCGTGACCAGGTTGAGCGCGGACTCCTGCTGCTGCTCGGTGGACTCCTGATCAGCATCGGCGCAGTCGTCATCGGCATCGTCCGGCCCGTCACCCGCTGGGTACTGCGTCCGCTGGACCAGCTCGACAACGCGACCCACCAGGTCACCCGTGGCGCCCTCGACACCCGGGTCGCCACCGACGGTCGTGCACCCGAACTCCGCCGCCTCGGGGACAGCTTCAACTCGATGGCGCTCAGCCTGCACCAGGCCCGCCAGCGCGAGCGTGAGTTCGTCGCGGACGCGTCGCACCAGCTGCGGACGCCGCTCACCTCGGCCCGGATCCACATCGAGGGCCTGTCCAGGCTCTCCCCCACCGCCCGCTTCGCCCTCAGCGACATCGACCGCCTCGGCCGGATCGTCCAGCGCCTGTCGCGGCTGGCCGGCTCGGACCGCCCAGGAGACGTCGAGGGCAGCGACGACGCGCTGGACCTGGCCCAGGCGGTCAAGGAGCGCCTGGTCGGCTGGAAGGCCGTGTACGCCGCCGACGACCTGGAGCTCATCATCGGCGAGATGGTCCCCGGCGGCGTCGCACCCGAACTCGAGGTCGACGACATCCTCGACGTCCTGCTGGACAACGCCTCGAAGTACGGCGCACCCCCGGTCGAGGTCTCCGTACTGCGCGATGGCACCGAGGTCGTCCTCTCGGTCCGCGACCACGGCCTCGGCCTCGGCTCCCGCGACCTCAAGAAGGTCGGCGAACGCTTCTGGCGCAGCGCCCACCACCGGGAGATGCCCGGCACCGGCCTGGGCCTGGCAATCGTCCGCTCCGAAGCAGCCCGCGTAGGCGGCCGGGTCGTAGCCCGCCCCCCAATCGGCGGCGGCCTGGTAATCGAGGTCCGAGTCCCGCTGATAGACGACTACGACATGTAGTACTGCGAACTGCCCCCACGCAGCTGCCACCCACCCGGGTCGAGGCTCCTGACGTCGCCCGCTCAGTGAAAGCGACGTGGAGCCGTCTGCCGGGCCTGCTCCTGAGGCGCCCGTCCCCGCGCTTTGCCCACTCAGCAGCTGCCACTCCGGGGCACTCACCCGTCCAGCACGCGTTACTCGGCAGTGAAGAGAGCCGCGTTGAGGAAGTCGAGGCCGAAGGCGCCTTCGCGGTCGTCGCGGACCGGGCGGAGTTCGACCGGCTTCAGCGGCTGGAAGATCGTCGCGAGGTCGTCGAGCGAGAAGGCCATCCCGCCGGCGGAGTCGCCGCTCATGACGATCTGCTCATCAGCCGGGGTTTCCATCTGCTCGGCCGCGAACGCGACGATGCCGAATCGTCCGCCGGGACGCACAGCCGGCAGTACCCGCTCGAGATAGGTGATCCGCCGGTGCGGCGCGATGTGATGGAAGCAGCCCGAGTCGTAGACCAGATCGAACGGCCCGGTCGGAAGCGGCTCCCGTAGTACGTCCAGTGCCGTCAGGGTCACCGACTCGGGCATCGTCGACTGGACGCTCTCCAGCAAAGGCGCCGCCAGGTCGATGCCGTCGACTGTGGCGCCCTGCTCCGCGAACCATCGACTGTTGCGCCCAGAACCACATCCGATGTCCAGCACCCGCGCGCCGGACAGGTCTCCCAGCAGCCCACGCCCGTGCCAATCGACCAACGGCTCATCCGGCAGCGGGGTTGCCAGCGGGTGTCCCGGCCTCGTCAGCATCTCGGTCCAGAACTCAGCAGCAGACCGATCCGACCGATCCCCACGGTCACTCACCGCGACCACCTGGTCGAGAATGCTCAGTAGCTGATCAACAGTATGAATACGTGCACTACCTTCAGGATTCACCTCCAAATTCTACCTTCCGAAGGGCCGAATCGGGCCGAAAATAAGAACCTTTGGGAGAAGCCCACAGACTTCCCGCTGCCTTCGAAAGGAAGCCTGGGTCGACCTTCTCAGCTCCTCGGTGCCGCGAGAGCTAGTGACCTTGCGTAGCGACAGACCTAAGAAGGTGCGCCGCCGCGGTCTTGTGTGGGAGGGCCGTCCCGGCCGACAGGAAATGGCGGGCGGCAACTAGTGCACTCAAGCGCACGCTGGCATCGCGCGTACGCCGTACAGGGCTGCTCTACCTGTCGGTCGGGACACCCTCGGCCGGACTGCGCTCCAGAGCGGACGGGGCCGCGACGCAGCTCGCCTTCGCCGTCGCTGGGCGGCGACGTACGAGCCTGCCTGCGGGAGCACCTCACGCAGTACTCAGATGTGGTTGTTGCGGTACCAGCGTTCTGCTGCTGGGTGTAGCGGGATCGGCATGGTGGCGATGGCGGAGCGGGCGTCCAGGGAGCCGGCTTCCTCGTGGAAGGCCATCAGGTCGGTCTGGCGGCGGAACATGGTGTTCAGCGTCCACCAGGCCCACGAATCGGACAGGCCGCGCCGGGCGAGCAGGTAGTTCGGTACCGCGAGGGTCGGGACAGAGCTCGACAGTTGGTAGATCGACGGCGGGATGGACGACAGGATGTACCCGCCGAAGCGCTTGAGTGCGATCTGTTCGGCGTACTTGCCGATGTCGACCAGCCGGAAGCCGATCGTCGACTGCAGTTTCGCGATCGGGTCGGTCGGCAGGCCGCCGCTCCAGATCAGCGCGTCGATGCCGCCCTTCTTGGTCGGCTCCTTCGCCCGCTGCGTCAGTTGCGCCACCGCGTTCTCGAGGTCGTACCGCCACGGCCGGACCTTGACCTTGGCGGCATCGAGGATGCGGGCCGCGATCACGCTCGTCCCGGAATTGATCGGGCCGATGCTGACGTCCTTGTTCTTCAGGTCCTCGATCTTGAAGATGTTCGAGGACGTCGGGACGACGACGTGCACATAGTTGTCATAGGTCCGGGCCAGCGCGGTGAAGCGCAGTACGCCGGACGCGAAGCTGTCCTGCCCTTCCCAGGCGTCCAGGGCCGAGTCAGACAGGCTGAAGCCGATGTCGGCGGTGCCGTTGGACAGCATCTTCAGGTTCTGCAGCGACCCCGCGGTCGGGATCGTGGTCATCGAGACCCCGGTCACCTCGGTGACCAGTTTGGCGAGCCCATCGCCGTACTTCTGGTAGACGCCGCCGGGGTTACCGGTGGCGAACCGGGCGGGGCCGGCCGGGGCGGGCTCCTGGGAGCGCCCGCGCGAACATCCCGGCGTCACCAGGGCCGCCGCCGACGCAGCTCCCATTCCGAGCAGACTCCGGCGATTCAGCAGGCGGGGACGATCCATGGGAACAACCTAGAGGGCTGCGGGGTGAGTTGCCATCGAGCCCACTACTCGGTGTGCTGGAACGAACAGGTCTGGACGGGCCCCGGTCTAGTGTGACAGCGTTGTCAACGCACCGGCCGCGAGGCCGCGCCCAACCCCATCAGCAAGACCCCGTCATCGGAGGATGATTTCGTGCACGACGACCGTCAACTCATCGAGGAGCGGCTCAAGCGCGCCCTGCGGGAGCGGATCCGCCCCGCGATCTACGGCGCGGCCGTCCCGCTGGACATCAAGGTGTGGCACACACCTGGTGAGCCGGTGTCACCCGCCGAGGCGCTCGAGGCCAGTTACGAGCCGGCCGAGATCGGCCTGCCCTGGGGTCCGGCCTGGGGCACCGCCTGGTTCCACTTCAGCGGCCAGGTGCCGGCCGAGTGGGCCGGCAGCGAGATCGAGGCAGTGATCGACCTGGGCTTCAGCGGCGGCCCGGGCTTCTCCGCGGAGGGCCTGGTGCACACCACCAAGGGCGTCCCGCTGAAGGGCCTGCACCCGCGCCAGACCTACGCGCCGCTGTCCATCCTGGGCCCTGACGGTTCCGCGGCCTCGGCCGGCGACAGCATCGAGTTCTACGTCGAGGCGGCCGCCAACCCCGAGGTACTGGGCTGGAACGCGTTCGCGCCGATCTCCGCCGACCTCGGCAGCAAGCCGGAGCCGGGTGGCAAGCCGATCTACGAGCTGACCCGCGCCGACCTGGCTGTCTTCAACGCCGAGGTGTGGGACCTCATCCTCGACCTCGAGGCGCTGAACGGCCTGCAGAAGGAACTGGCGCCGCAGGAGCCTCGCAGCCGCGAGATCCTCCGCGCGCTGAGCAAGGCCCTCGACGTACTGGACTACGAAGACGTCGCCGGTACTGCGACGGACGCGCGCGCCGAGCTCACCGACGTACTGAGTCGTCCTGCGCACGCGAGTGCTCACCAGCTCTCCGCTGTCGGCCACGCGCACATCGACTCGGCGTGGCTCTGGCCGCTGCGCGAGACCCGCCGCAAGGTGGCCCGCACGATCTCCAACGTCGCCACCCTGGCCGAGGAGTACCCGGAGCTCGTCTTCGCCTTCTCGCAGGCGCAGCAGCACGCGTGGGTGAAGGACAACTACCCCGAGGTCTGGGAGCGGCTGAAGAAGGCCGTTGCAGAGGGCACCATCGTGCCGGTCGGTGGCATGTGGGTCGAGTCCGACACCAACCTGCCCGGCGGCGAGGCGCTTGCCAGGCAGTTCGTGCACGGCAAGCGATTCTTCCTGGACGAGTACGGCATCGACACCCAGGAGGTCTGGCTGCCGGACTCGTTCGGCTACACCGCCGCGCTGCCGCAACTGGTGAAGCTGTCCGGCTCGAAGTGGTTCCTGACCCAGAAGATCTCCTGGAACCAGAAGAACAAGTTCCCGCACCACACCTTCCTGTGGGAGGGCCTCGACGGGACCCAGGTGTTCACCCACTTCCCGCCGATCGACACCTACAACTCCGACCTGTCCGGCCGCGAGCTCGCGCACGCACAGCGCAACTTCGCCGAGAACGGCTCGGCGACCCGCTCGCTGGTCCCGTTCGGCTACGGCGACGGCGGTGGCGGCCCCACCCGTGAGTTCATCGCGACCGCCCGCCGGGTCGCCAACCTGGAGTCCTCCCCGCGGGTGACGATCGAGTCGCCGACCGACTTCTTCAGCGCCGCGCAGGAGGAGTACCCGAACGCCCCGGTCTGGTCGGGCGAGCTCTACCTGGAGATCCACCGCGCGACGTACACCTCGCAGGCGAAGACCAAGCAGGGCAACCGGCGCAGCGAGCACCTGCTCCGCGAGGCCGAGCTGTGGTCGGCGGCGGCCCGTGGTGGCCGGCAAGCTCGACAGCTACCCGTACGACGAGCTGGACCGGATCTGGAAAGAGGTCCTGCTGAACCAGTTCCACGACATCCTGCCGGGCAGCTCGATCGCGTGGGTGCACCGCGAGGCCGAGGCGACGTACGCGCGGCTGGCCGGGGAGCTCGAAGCGATCATCGCCAAGGCCCAGCAGGCGCTGGCCGGTGAAGGATCGGATCAGATCGTCTTCAACGCGGCTCCGCACAGCCGCGAAGGCGTTGCCGGTCTCGGCGCCGGGATCACCACCGGCGCGGGTCAGGCGGCGACGATCGACGGCCAGGTGCTCGACAACGGCCTGATCCGGGTCACCGTCGACGAACGCGGCCTGATCACGAGCCTGTACGACGTGGCCGCCAAGCGCGAGGTGATCGCGCCCGGCAGCACCGCGAACCTGCTCCAGCTACACGTGGACACCCCGAACCAGTGGGATGCCTGGGACGTCGACTCGTTCTACAAGAACAACGTCCGCGATGTCACCGAGGTCGACACCGTCGACTTCTCGATCGAGGAGGGCGTCGCCACAGTCGTGGTGAAGCGGTCCTTCAACCGGTCGAGCGTCACCCAGACGCTCCGGCTGCGGCCGGGCACCAAGCGGGTCGACATCGAGACCGCGATGGACTGGCACGAGTCGGAGAAGTTCCTCAAGGCAGCCTTCCCGGTCGACGTACACGCCGACCGGTCGGCGTCGGAGACCCAGTTCGGGCACATCTTCCGGCCGACCCACCAGAACACCTCGTGGGACGCGGCGAAGTTCGAGATCGCGGCGCATCGCTGGGTGCACGTCGGCGAGCCCGGCTACGGCGTCGCGGTGGTGAACGACTCGACGTACGGACACGACGTCAACCGGACCGCCCGCGAGGACGGTGGTACCACGACGACGATCCGTACGTCGCTGATCCGGGCGCCGCGCTTCCCCGATCCGCAGACCGACCAGGGCTTGCACGTCGTCAACCACGCACTGGTGGTCGGCGCCGGCATCCCCGAGGCGATCGAGGAGGGGTACCGGATCAACCTGCCGGAGCGCGTCGTCAGCGGCGCGGCCGGGACCGACCCGATCGTTGCCGTGGACAACGGCAACGTGATCGTCGAGGCCGTCAAGCTGGCCGACGACCAGTCCGGTGACGTCGTCGTCCGGCTGTACGAGTCGTCCGGCGGCCGGTCGCGTGCGGCCGTCACGCCGGGCTTCAAGGCCGCCTCGGTGACCGAGGTCGACCTGCTCGAGCGCACCCTGGCCGAGCGGGAGCTCGTCGACGGCGCGGTCTCGCTGGACCTCCGCCCGTTCCAGATCCTCACCCTGCGCTTCACGCGCGCCTGACAAACCCCCAAGAAGGGGGCTTCACCCAGGAACCGGGGACCTCGGACAAGTTATTTCCTGTCCGAGGTCCCCGATTCCTGTCCGGACCCGCGTCAACTCGCGCGGGTGCGCGGCGGCTCAGCCCGCTTTGGCGTTCCGCCGTACGTCGGTCCAGTCGGCGTCCGTGCACAATCCGCAGGCGGCCCGAGGCACGGCGAGCATTGTTGCTACCAGCAACGACATCCCACGAGTCCGCAGCTTCATCAGAGCACCGCCTTGGCAGCGACGATCCGGCCGAAGGCCGCCATACCGGCCGCACTCGGGTGGAGCGGTGCTGCGATCGAGCTTGGGATCAAGCCTTCGAGCCACCGGCTTCCTACCGGCGCGCAGGCGTCGTGCCCGATGCTCGGCGTCCGCAGATCGACGTACTGCGAGGTACCGGGCGCGGTGACCTTGGTGCGGGAGCTGCTGGAGGTGGTGCGGATCTATCGCCTTCCGGCCGGAGTGCACCGCCTGGACGATCTGGTGCTCGAGTACCAGCTGACCCGGCCGAGCCCCGCGCGTGACCAACTGGCGCAGTTGGTCAACCCGTTGGTCGCGCGGCCGGATCTCCTGCAGACATTGCGGTGCTACCTGAGCCACGGGCGGAGCAGGCGACTCACAGCCGCCGAGCGGCACGTCCAGGCCAACACAGTGGACTATCGCCTTCGCCAAGTGGACAAGCTCACCGGGCTCGACCCGGCGCAGGCAGAGCAGCTACCACGCCTGGTAGCCGCCCTGGCTGCACATGACGCCTCCTAAGCCCTCGGGCGCCACCAGTCTGCTGTTGTTCAGCAGTGGCGCCACTCGCTCGTCTCTCGGGGTTCATGCTGCTGACGTAGCGTTGCTGCAGACCGGGGAGGTGCAATGACCACGCCGTTACTGGGAAGCCGCACGCTGGATCGGGAGACCGCTCGTTCGCTCCCGCCGGGATCGCGATTGCCGACGCTGGCTCAGACCGTCCTGTTCGCCGGGCATCGTAAGACGTTCTTCCCCCGGCTACGGGCGCGGTACGGCGATGTCTTCACCGTCCGGCTCGTGCCGGGCAGTCGGGTCGTCGTGGTACTCAGCCGGCCGGACCACATCCGCGAGGTCTTCAGTACGCCGCCGTCGATCGTGCACGCGGGTGAGGGGAACACCGCGCTCGAGCCGATCATGGGCAAGCACTCGTTGTTGCTGGTCGACGATGACGACCATGTCCGGATGCGCCGCCAGCTGATGCCGGCCTTCAACGGCGCGGCGCTACGCGGGTACGCCGAGATGATCGCCCGGCTGGCGCGCGCCGAGGTCGAGGCCTGGCCGATCGGAGAGTCCTTCCGGCTGCACGACCGGATGCGGAACCTCACCCTCGAAGTGATCCTGCAAGTGGTCTTCGGGGTGACGGACTCCGACCGGCTGGACCGGCTGCGACCGCTGGTCGAGAAGGTGGTCTCGGTCCGGCCGATCATCATGCTCGGCGGCTTCTATCCCGCCCTGCTGAAATTTCCGCCGTGGCGCACCTTCCTGCGGGCCCAGGAGCAGGTCGACGAGATCCTGTACGACGAGATCGCGCGCCGGCGGGACGATCCTGAGCTTGCCGAGCGCAACGACGTACTCTCGAAACTGCTTGCCGCAGGCACCTGGTCGGACGTCGAACTGCGCGACCAGCTGGTGACGTTGCTGCTGGCCGGGCACGAGACGACAGCGACGGCGCTGGCCTGGGCGTTCCATGAGCTCGCGCGGATACCTGACCAGCTGCAGGCCGGACAACAGGCGGCTGACGACGTCAACGACGCCTACCTGGAAGCGATCGCGAAAGAGGCGTTGCGGTTGCATCCGGTCGTCTACCAGGTCGGCCGACGGCTCACCGAGACAACAGAAATAGCCGGCTACCGCCTACCGCGCGGCACCACCCTGATGGCCGCGATCGGCCTGGTGCAAGGCGACGAGCAGAACTACCCGCAAGTGAACGAGTTCCACCCCGACCGCTTCCTCGGCGACAACCCACCAGCCCCCGGCACCTGGATCCCCTTCGGTGGCGGCACCCGCCGCTGCATAGGCGCCGGCTTCACCCTGCTGGAATCCACCGAGATCCTCCGAGCCGCCCTAACCCGCTACAACGTCCACGCGCTCCGCCCGGAACCAGAGAAAGCAACACCGCGGAACGTAACCCTGGTCCCATCCCGCGGCTGCGAACTAATCGCCACTCCCCGCTAATGTCCGAAGAAGTGGAGGTGACGTCCCTCCAGTTCTTCGGACGTTAGCGCGCCGCAACGGAACCCCCCGGCGCGGCGCACTGACGGCTCTTTCAGTTCTCCGGGTCGCCGACGTCGCCGAGATCCACGTCGCGGACGTCTTCGAGGTCGGTTTCGTCTTCGTCTTCGAGCACGAAGGGCTCGTCGTCGTTGACCACGTGGACCGCGGCCTCCTCGGCGCTCGCGGCGGCGCCGTCGAAGCCGACGTCCTCGGCGACCAGGTCCTTCTCGTCGTCGGAGTGCGCACCTTCATCCGGCGCGACCAGCCGGCCGGATCGGACCTGACCGACCTCGGGACCGCCGACGTTCTCGCCTTCCTCGGCGTACGGATCGACGTCCGGCTCCTCCTGCGCGATCCGCTGGTCGAGCGTCTCGCCCTCCAGCGCCTCGTCGGCGGTGGTGCCGAAGCCTTCACCCGCGGACCACTTCTCCGGCGGCGAGTAGCCCTCGTCCAGCAGATCGTCCACGCCCCGGTCGTTCAGCGTGTCCTCTGCCTGCAACTGATCCTCGTCGTCGACGCTGTAGCTGCCGTAGTCCTCACGGTTGTTCTCGGTCATGCCCCCACCCTGACTGTCCGCGAGGGTTGAATCAAGGCAGAGCGCGGCAGCGGGCCGTGCATCATGGTGGGATGGATCCGGTCAGGCTGACTCTGGAGCAGTTGCGTGAACTGCGCGACGACGTCGCCCCGCAGGCCGCTCGCCGGTCCAGGGCGTCGGTCCGCCGCCGGGTGGACCGCTGGCGCGACCGGGCGTTCTTCATCGCCCAGTGCGCGCTCGCCGCCGGCGTCGCGTGGGGCCTGGCCCGCTATCTGGTCGGCCACAAAGTGCCGTTCTTCGCCCCGGTAGCCGCGATGGTCTGCCTCGGCTTCAGCTTCGGCCAGCGTTTGCGCCGCGTCGCCGAGGTGATGGTCGGCGTGGCAGTCGGGGTCGGTGTCGGCGACCTGTTCGTGAAGATGTTCGGCACCGGCATCGCCCAGATCGTCTTCGTCGTCGCGCTCGCGATGAGCGTCGCCGTCCTCCTCGGCGCGGGCACCCTGATGGTCTCCCAGGCCGGCGTCCAGGCGGCGATGGTGACCACGCTGCTCCCCGATCCCGGCGCCGGGTTCAGCCGTTGGCTCGATGCGGCGCTCGGCGGTGCCGTCGCCCTGGCCGCGGCGACGATCGCACCCGCCGCGGCGATTCGTCGCCCTCGGCAACAAGCAACCGCAGTACTGAACGAGCTGGCCGCGCTCCTGGCCGAGACGGCCGACGGGCTCCGCAACCACAACGAGGCCGACCTCACGGACGCACTGCGCCGCGCCCGAGCCAGCGAATCCCTCCTCGACGACCTCCGCAGCGCCGCCGCCGAGGGAGTCGCCGTGGTCCGGATGTCCCCGTTCCGGCGGCGCCATCGCGGCCGGGTCCAGGAGATCGCCGACCTGGTCGTCCCGCTGGACCGGGCGATCCGCAACATCCGGGTCCTCGTACGCCGGGCGGCAGTCGCCGTCTGGCGTGGTGAGCAGATGCCGGCGGAGTACCCGCTGCTGCTCGAACGTCTCGCCGACGGCACCCGGCTGATCGCGGAGTCCCTGTTCGAACCGGCCGCCGACGTGGCCGCGCACCGCGTCCTCGGCGAGCTCGGCCGGCGTACGGCGGACCTCCCGACCCCGGCCGGGCTCTCGGCCGTGGTGGTGCTCGGCCAGATCCGCTCGACCATCGTGGACCTGCTCGAACTGACCGGTACGACGTACGAGGAAGCGCGTGAACTGGTCCCGCTCCGGCCCGACGGGCTGGATGAGAAGTAGTTGACATCCTCCCCGGACTGAAGCCCGGGGATTCTCAGCCGCTATAAAGCTGATTGGTTGGCGCTGCCAGCCAGGGCTGGACCTCTGCGCCCAGGCACCGCATGTCCTGCGGCCGGGAGGCTGTTGAGGGCGCGGCCGAGAATTACGACTGCGGCGTTGGTATCGGCATGCGCTTGGTGTCTGCAGGCTTGGCACTCGAAGACCGCTTGGCTCTCGCGGTTCCCGGGTGCGCAATGCCCGCAGGCCGCGCACGTGCGGCTGGTGTTCGTCGGGGGGCACCTGGCGATTCTTGAGACCTGAGCGATCACCTGTGCGACCAACGGCCGGGTTTGCACCGCGTGACACCGATCACACCAAAAAGTTTTGCCGGATCTCCGTCATACCCGGGGTCCGCGTGCGTCTCACTGGCATGACGATCCACCGATTGATGAGCGTTCTCGCCGCCGGGCAGACCGGCGAGACCACCGCGGCCGACGCCGCCCCTGACGACCGGAACGACGCCGCCGCTAAGCAGTAAGGCGCTAACCGGACGGACGGGCAGGCGACGCACCCGGACGGTCTCCCCCACCGAGGTAGACCGCACGGAAGTCGCACGACGCAAGAGGCGCCCTTGTGCGCAGCGTCGCCTGCACCCGTCACCGGTGCTCCCACCACAGAGGGTGCACCCCAAAACCACCCGCCGAGTTGTCCTGACGCCGATTGCGCGAGGCTCAGGGCGACCGGCGGGTGGTTTTTTGGCGTCCAGCGCCGACAGAGCTCTAAAGGCCGGCGACCGTGACCTCGGTGGTCACCGAGTTCGCGATGAAGCACTCCTCGTGGGACAGATGGTGGATCCGCTCCAGCGTCCCGGCATCCGGCGTCGGCCCGGCGAAGGTGATCTTCGGGTGCAGGGTCACCTGGGTGATCGCCAGCTTGCCGGCCGCGTTCTTCGCCATCACGCCGACCGCGTGATCGTCGTACGAGTCGACCACCAGCCGCTTCTTGGCCGCGATCGAGAGGAAGGTGAGCATGTGGCAGGACGACAGCGCCGCCACGAACGCCTCCTCGGGGTCGACCGGTCCCGGGCTGCCCAGGTACGCCGGATTGGCGGACCCGGGCACGGTGATCCCGCCGTCGAAGCGCCACTCGTGGTCGCGGCTGTAGGTGTCGTAGGTGAACTCGTGCTCACCGCGGGTCCAGCTGACATCGACCACGTGCTCCGACATGTCGCGATCATCCCTCCGAAATACCGGCCGGCACCTTGGTCGATGCCGTCACCGGGTTGCATCGTACGGCGACGTGCCCAGGCAGCTGAGCCACGAAGTCGCTGTCGTACCGCGACGCCATTCCTGCCACCGGGAAGTCCGTGGTGACGTACTGCGCACCGCTGGCCAGCGCGATGCCGACCCGGCTGAAGTCCTTGTCCCGGATCGTCGCCAGCGGCTCGTCCGACCGGGTCCGGATCAGGTAGCCCTTCTTCACCAGTCGCTGGATCTCGGCCTGGTTCGCACCCCGCGGGTCGTTCACCTCGGTGATCGCGGCATCCGGCTGGCCCTCGGGGCCACGGGTGAAGACGGCCCGGCCTTCCAGGTTCGGCTTGCCCTCGCGGTACAGGTCCCGGATCTCACCCTCGCCACCGTTGTCGAAGTAGAACATCACCTTGCCCTTGGCGCTGTTGAGCGACGGCCAGCCCTTCGTCAGGACCGACTGCTCCAGCGTCAGGCCGGGCTTGCGGACGTTGTCCGGCGTCAGCAGCTGCTTGGCGGGGAAGACCGACCGGATCTCGGTGTCGACGCTGTTCAGGTTGGTGAGGTCCCACGGCGGTGCCTTAACGCCACCGGCCGCGACCACCTGCGGGTCGGACTGCTTCAGCTCGAGGTTGATCGAGATCGGCGCTGCGTTGGGGTGCTGGTCCGTCCAGGCCTTGACCTGCTGCAGGCAGATCACGAAGGTCCGGCAGTTGGTGTTGTAGTCGAAGTCCGGGACGTGCATGACCTTGATCCCGGGCTGCGCCAGCGCCGGATCGGTCAGCGGGCCCTGGCCGGTCAGCTTGCGGATCAGCGGGTAGGTGTAGAGACCTCCGGCCGGGTCCGGGAACAGGTCGAGCTCCAGCGTCCGGACGCGCTGGTCCTCCAACTGCTGCTGGATCGGGGCATGCGAGTACCACAGGTCCACCGACCCCGGGTTCAGCTGCTTCTGCACGGCCTGCTCCGCCGGGCTCAGCTCACGATGGTAGGAGTTGTGCGAACCGACCTGCTGGATCTGGTTCATCCGCAGTCCGGAGTTGCCCGCGGTGCGGAGGTTGTCCGTGCTGGGCGTCTGCTTGGCGGGGGTCAGGGCCGAGCCGGCCAGACCTCCCAGGGCGACGGTCAGGGACGCGACGCCCGCGACCATCTTGTTGCCGATCTGCATTGGATCTCCTCTGAAGGACCTGGCGGTGTCGATCTGAGCATGAGTCTCGTCCAGTCCGGTGTCATCGGGCTGACCGAAAGCTGTCATGGCACGAACCAACGGCCGCACTGAACTGGATATCAGTCACACAGATTGATGACATGACTGTGGGTTTTGGCAACGTTGTCGCTTTCGCGAGGCACAATGAGCCCATGGTCACCACGTCAACCGGTGCCGAACACGGGTCCGCCGCCGACGCGGCCTATCCGCTGCGCCGGACCCCCACCCAGGACCGCGCCAACCGTCAGGTCGAGCGGATCCTGGACGCCGCCTGCGCGGAGGTGGTCGAGCGCGGCTACGACGCGGCCTCCACCAGCACCATCGCCAAGCGCGCCGAGATCGCGGTCGGCAGCGTCTACCGGTACTTCCCGGACAAGCGGACCCTGATCCAGGCCATCGAGCGCCGCAACCAGCACCGCTACACCGAGGCGGTCCGGGGGCGGCTGGCCGTCGTCGAGGACTGGCGACAGGCCGTCGATGTCACCCTGGACACCTTCCGGGAGATGCACCGCAACGACCCCGGCTTCCGTGCGGTCGTGCTGAGCGGGCTGGGCGATCCAGACCTGGAGGCGACCCCCGGCGAGTTCGACGACCAGCACGCAGGCGAGTTCGCGGAGTTGCTGACTCTGCGGTTCGGAGCCCGGGACGGTCGCGAGTTCCGGCTCGCGGTGACCCTGACGATCGCGATGGGCGAGGCGCTGGCCCATCTGGCCGACCGGCTGCCGGCCGAAGCCGCGGAGTACGTGCTGTCGCAGGGGCGCCCGGCGCTGCATCGGCTCCTGGAGCCACACCTGCCGTAGTACGGCAGACCTGACCGGCCCGGCCGCGGCGGCGCTCTCGCCGCCGCGCCGCTCGAAGCCGCGATCGGGCTGGAGCGGGAATAACTAAAAGGCCCCCGCCACTGAGGCGAGGGTTCGGGTGCACCGGTCCGGACCCGGCTCCTGGGATCGCCCCAGGCTGATGAATTCTTCGGTCAGGCGACCGGCGTTGATGGCCGCGGACCGGACTGCGGCCAATGGCTGACCCGGCCCGTGACCCGGGCCCGGCGGGGCGCCCGTACGTCGTAGCTGACGATCACGCGGTCGTTCTTGGCGTAGACGACCCTGCTGTTCACCGGCAGCTTGCGCAGGACCTCGAACGGGCCTTCGCCATGCCGCGTGTAGTACTCGACGGTGACCTCGACGTACTCCGCCGGAGCACCGCCCACCAATTGACCGCGGATCGGTCCCCGAACCCGGACCACCAACCCCGCCGTCTTCTCCTCACCCTGATCGCGACGTCTCCCACCCGCGACCACGTCTGCCACGATGCATGCTGCGACCAGCAGCACCAGGCCGAACCCTCCGAATACAACGATAGTCAACATGGCACCTACCCCCGACGCGCCGCCCGCATTGGCGGTCGTCTTTGTCGATACAGCTGCGGCCTTCCCGCACAACGGTTCTGACGCCTCCAAGAATGCGCCGGTTCCCACGTTCTGACAAAAGATTTCCAGTCGAAACCCAAACCGTTAGGAACCGGTCTCCCCCCGGTCACCCAGCATGCTGAATTCGTACTGCGTGGGAACGGTTCGATCCTTACCGAGCTGCTCCTGAATCTCCCGCCAGAGGCCGGCCAGATCGTTCTCGCCCTCCCGCAGGCCGGGCAGTTCGATCCCCTCGTCCAGCAAGCTTTCCGCCCCTTCCGGATCACCGGACTGCAGGAGCAATCGAACCTTGGCATGACGGATCCTGGGATCCGATGCCAAATGACCGGCCTGCTCGAAGACCCGCTGCGCCTGCGCGGTTCCACCGCTGGCAAGGAAGGCGTTCATCGCCTCGGCCAGCAACTCTGCCCGCTGCGGCGAACTGAGTTCCACCGCGCGTTCGTAGTACGACTCGTCTCCGGTGGCGATCGCCAGGTTGCGCAGTGCCCACGGGTTGTCCTGGCTTGTCCGGGATCTGTGCCAGGCCTCGATCGCGCCGGGCTCGTCGCCGGCGTACCAGCGGGCGACTCCGCGGTGATACCAACTCAACCAGTTGTCGTCCTCGACCGCTTCGAGCAGCTCACGCCAGCCCACCAAGGTCCCATCCGGCGCCGCCGCACTCGCCGGCATTCGTCCTTCGAGTACGGGCAACCAGGCGCGTTCCCGATCGCTCATGGTGGCGTCGCCGAACGGCGTACCGGTCGAGACCTTCCAGCCCGTACGCCGTAGCTCGAGCGCTCCCCATCCCGAGCCGGCCGACAAGGTCTCGCCTGGCGCCGAGTCCGCGACCGTCAGCCAATCCTTCTCGCGCCCGGCCAAATCGGTTGCACTGAGCAATGACTTCAAGGTGGCGGCGACACCCGTCCGCGCCACCTCCCATTCCTCGGCGTGCGCGACGGCCGGATCGACGTCGAGGCGACCATACGCCTCCAGCCAGTGCCATTCCGTTGCTTCAGGCAACTTCAGGTGTTCGAGCTGGGTCTTGGCCAGACCGGCCTGGATCTCGCAGTACCCATCATTCTGCTTGCCGGGCGAGAGCCACTCCTGCCAGCGGTGACCGCCCCGGCTCTCACCCCAGACGAACATCTTCCGGCCGGGCAGCCGCTCGGTCGAGGTCTGCACCAACCCGTTGCCATCAGCATCGAGTGCCGCGATCCACGGCTGCTGCTCCGGCAGGGGTTCGAAGAAGAAGTCGATCGCCCGCCGATGCCGCATCGGGTAGCTGAGGTCGACCTCGTCCTGCACCGGTAGGTCCACCAGGTCGAGCCGGTTGCCGTAGCCGTGCTGCCACGCCTGGTTCGCGGGCACCAGGACCCGGGTGTCCGGCGCCTGCTCGACGGCGATGTTCGACCACCAGTACACCGGGGCCGGATCGGTCGACGGATTCTGGATCCGCGCCCCGACGTACAGGAACTCGGAGTCGTCCGGGAGCCAGAAGTCGAGTTGGGTGACGAGGTTCCGGCTGCGTTCCCACTCCCACAGGCGCAGGATCGGGCTGCCGTCCGGGCCCTCGACCCGGGCGGCGTGCATCGGCGAGCAGGTGCCGGTCCAGTGGCCGGTGCTGCCGAGATTCCACTCGACACCGCCGGCGAACCAGGCGTCGCGGAGGGCGAGGTTGGCCGGCTGGAGCACCGGGTTGCGGTAGAGCAACTCTTGGCCGCTCGCCTGGTGGACGAGCGAGTAGAGCCGTCCGCCGAGCGACGGCAGGACGGTGGCGCGCAGGTGGTCGTTCTCCAGAACGAGGGTCGGGATCGGCCGGTCCACCAGGCTCCGGTCGTAGTTGTCCTGGGTGAGACACGGCAACGAGTAGCCGAGCTGGCCGTACTCCAGGTTCTGCCGCATCTCGGCGGGCAGGTCGGCGTGGTTGTCGAGCCGACCCCGGCCGGCCTTCCGCTGGATCGGCGGCAACGGGTTCTCCGCTCCGAACGCCGCCGCGGGCAGAACCAGATCTTGCGCAGAAAGGATCGTCACAGCGTCGATTCTCGCAACTTCGCGCAGTCTTAGTCCAGGGTTGGGCGTCGTCCGATATACATGGACGACCACGAGCGGCGAGGGGAAACAGATGGACGCTGATGTGATCGTCGTCGGAGCGGGGCTGGCCGGGCTGGCCGCCACCGCCGAACTGGCCGATGCGGGCAAGAAGGTGTTGTTGCTCGACCAGGAACCGGAGGCGTCACTCGGCGGCCAGGCCTTCTGGTCGTTCGGCGGGCTGATGTTCGTCGACTCACCCGAACAGCGCCGGCTCGGCATCAAGGACTCCCGCGACCTGGCCCTGCAGGACTGGCTCGGCTCGGCCGGCTTCGACCGGCTGGACGATGAGGACAAGTGGGCCCGGCAGTGGGCCGAGGCGTACGTCGACTTCGCGGCCGGCGAGAAGCGCCCCTGGCTGCATGGGCAGGGGGTCAGATTCTTCCCGGTGGTCGGCTGGGCCGAGCGCGGCGGCTACAACGCCGATGGGCACGGCAACTCGGTGCCGCGGTTCCACATCACCTGGGGCACCGGGCCGGGTTTGGTCGAGCCGTTCGAGCGCCGCGTCCGTGAGGCGGTGGCGAAAGGCCTGGTGGAGTTCAGGTTCCGGCACCGCGTCGACGAGCTGACCGTGACGGCCGGCGTCGTCGACGGCGTCGGCGGGAAGGTGCTGGAGCCGAGCGATGTGGCTCGTGGCGTCGCGAGCTCCCGCACCGAGGTCGAGGACTTCGCTCTCACCGCGCAGGCGGTGATCGTCACCTCCGGCGGGATCGGCGGCAACCACGACCTGGTCCGCGCGCAGTGGCCGGCCCGGATGGGGAAGCCACCGGAGCACATGATCTCCGGTGTACCGGCGCACGTGGACGGCCGGATGCTCGGCATCACCGAGGCGGCCGGCGGCCGGTACGTGAACCGCGACCGGATGTGGCACTACGTCGAGGGCATCCGGAACTGGGACCCGATCTGGCCGATGCACGGCATCCGGATCCTGCCCGGCCCGTCGTCGCTGTGGTTCGATGCCACCGGCAAGCGACTGCCGGTGCCGCTGTTCCCCGGCTTCGACACCCTCGGCACGCTCGAGCACATCATGACCACCGGCTACGACTACAGCTGGTTCGTGCTGACCCAGAAGATCATCGAGAAGGAGTTCGCGCTGTCGGGTCAGGAGCAGAATCCCGACCTGACCGGCAAGGACATCAAGGCCGTCCTCGGCCGGGCTCGCGGCGGCGCCACCGCGCCCGTCCGCGCCTTCATGGAAAAGGGCGCCGACTTCGTCGTCCGCGACAACCTGGCCGACCTGGTCCGCGGGATGAACGAGCTGACCGTTGACAAGCTGATCGACCTGACCGACCTGGAACGGCAGATCGTCGCCCGGGACCGGGAGATGGACAACACCTTCACCAAGGACCTGCAGATCACCGCGCTCCGTGGCGCCCGGAACTATCGCGGCGACAAGCTGATCCGGGTCGCGAGCCCGCACAAGATCCTCGACCCGAAGGCGGGCCCGCTGATCGCGGTGAAGCTGAACATCCTTACCCGCAAGTCCCTCGGCGGCCTGCAGACCGATCTGGACTCCCGCGTACTGCGGGCCGACGGCACCCCGTTGCCGGGCGTCTACGCGGCCGGTGAGGTCGCCGGCTTCGGCGGCGGCGGCAGCCACGGCTACCGCTCGCTCGAAGGAACCTTCGTCGGCAACTGCCTCTTCACCGGCCGCACAGCCGGCCGCGCGGCCGCGAAGGCGGTGTCCTGACCCCTTCGACCAGCCCTTCGGCACCTGACCGGCGCCGTTCGACGCCCTCAGAACACCATGGTCAGTAGATCCGCGAAGAGCTCCTGCTCGTCGATCTCCAGGCCGCGGTTGGTGAACCAGGTGGCCATGTTGTGGCAGTCGCGGAGCAGGAAGTCCATCCCCTTGGGGTTGCCGACGATGTCGACCACCTGCGGGAGATCGATCATCACGATGCGATCGCCCTGCGCCAGCACGTTGTACGGCGAGAGGTCGCCGTGCGCCAGGCCGGCCCGGGCGAGTTCACGCATCCCGTCGCGGAGCTGTTCGAAGTACTGGTCGAGCAGTGCCTTCGACGGTCGCACCTGGGCAAGGCGTGGCGCGGCACCGCCCTCACCGTCGTCGATGAACTCCATCAGCAGTTCGATGCCGTCGACCTGGACCGGGTAGGGCACCGGGACGCCGGCTTTCCAGAGCCGGTTGAGCGCATCCCATTCGGCGTACGCCCATTGGCCGGCGGCGACGCTCCGGCCGTGCGCGCTCTTCTTCGCCATCGCGCGGGTGTCACGGCTGTTGCGAGTGCGCCGGCCTTCGACGTACGACGTACTTCGGTGGAACGACCGGTGTTCCTCCGAGCGGTACCGTTTGGCGGCCAGCAGCGACCGTTTGGCGGGGCTGGCGCCGATGGCCTGAACGGCCCGTTCGACCAGAAAGACGTCGGCTTCCTTGCCGGTTTTGAGGATGCCGAGCTCGGTATCGATCGCCGCCTGTTCCGTCACGACCCAGTCGGGTCGTGGCTGCGTCGGCGAATCGGGGCCGCGAGAACCGCGCTCGACATCCAGCCAGGTCGACCAGCGTTGGTCCGGGCCGAGCTGTTCGTCGACTTCGGAGAACCGGAAGACGAACGCGTCGGCGACATCCGGTTCGGAGTCGTCGGCGGTGAGTGCGGCCCAGCGGGAGTCGAGGTCGGCGAACTCCCGGTCGGTGTGGTTCTGCTCAGTTAGTTCGGGGTTGGTGCGAAAGACGTCGGACGACATCAGATGTGCTCCCGGAGAAAGAAGTGAGGCTGACGCGGGCATGCCGCAGCGCAGTGATGGCCATTCGTCAACCCTCCTTAGTCCAGGCAGCAGTCGTAGCTGCTCAGTCGCCTCAGAATGCGGTCCGCACCCCACCCACCGCAACTGAATTAACTTCGGCCCGTCAGCGGAGCTGGGAGCGGGCGGTGGGGCGGAGGTGCAGAAGTTGGGTGGGGGCGGTGCTGCGGCAGGTGAGTTCGGGAAGGAGTTTGGTCTGCCAGGCGCGCGATCCGGCCAACTGGCGGCGGTGTTCGGCGTAGGCGCTGTCGCTGGGGAACGTCGCGAGCCAGACGAAGACGGTCTCGTCGCGGAGCGGTAGTACGGGGAAGTTGTTCTCCACTGCGAGGGTCTCGAAGGTCGCGGTGAGGGCTGCGCCGGATCCGGTCAACGCCGGCGCCACCTGGTCGGCGAAGAACTCCACGAAGCCGTCGTCCGCCGTACTGCGGTGGTAGACGGCTCCGGCGATCACAGAGGTGGGGATCTCGGTCGCGCCGATCGGGGGCCTGGGTGCGTCGAGAGCGGGGAAGGCGGAGCCGAGTTCGATCGGCTTCAGCAGCAGGGCGTTGTCCGAGTCGAGCATGGTGGCGTTCGCCTCGCCGCCGCGCGCTTTCCAGACCGGGCCGTAGTAGAACCCGTTGAGCGCCTTGGCACGAGCCGGCAGGTCGGTGAACCCCCGCAACCAGACGAACCGGTCCGGATCGTCGAGATCCCGGAACTGGCCGCAGATATGCATCCCCTCGGCCTCCTGCCCCTCGACGAACGCCTCGTCGAAGACCTCGATCAGGGCGTCCCGCCGCCCCGGCCGCAACGTGTACTGCCGCAGATCGACCACCGCACAACACTCCGTCATTCCGAACCTCCACCTCGCAGCCACCGATCCGGTACGCCGGTACGCCGTCAGTCAACCGGCGAACCCTGACATCTTCCGTCAGCTTTTCTCTGTCGATCGGGTCTGGGCGGCCGATGATGGGGTACCGGGGAATCCTGGGGACCGACCAGCGCGCGGGAGCGACGGATGATCGACGAAGGACGGCTCGGGACTTATCTGCAGGACCACTACGCCGGCTCGTCGGCGGGGATCGAGTTGTTCCGGCGGGCGGCCGATCAGCAGAGCGATCCGGTCACCCGGACGGCACTCACCAGGATCATCGAGCAGGTCGACGCCGAACGCGTCGCGCTCGAACGGTTCCTCGCCGCGGTCGGGTCCAAGCCGGATCCGGTGAAGAACGCCGGCGCCTGGGTGGCCGAGAAGCTCGGCCGGTTCAAGCCGAACGGCGAGCTGATCCGGCGTTCGCCGCTCAGCGACGTGGCCGAACTGGAGATGCTGCGGATCGCGGTCGAGGGGAAGGCCGCCGGCTGGCGGGTGCTGCGGAAGCTCGCCGAGGACGAAGAACGGTTCGTCGTCGCCGAGTTCGACGCCTTGCTGAAGGATGCCGCCGCCCAGATCGAGGAACTCGAAGAACTCCGGATGGCCACCGCTCTCAAGGTCTTCCGCCGCCCTGGCTGAATCGAGGCCCGCAGGGCCCGGACGTGGGAGTGGGTGGTGACCGGATCCGGTCACCACCCACTCTTCAGTCGTTCAGGTCAGGTGAAGATGCTGACGCCACCAGGGCCGACCAGTAGCCCGACGACGATGAGGGCGGCACCCATCAAAACCTGGCCGCGGACGAGGGAGACGATCCCCGAGATGACGAGGATTGCCGCGATGATCCAGAGCACTAAGCCCATGGTCGTTTCCTTTCTCGACGCGCCGGACCGGCAAGGGTCCGGCGACTGACTTCCCCGTGTTCTCTGGCCATTCAGGTGCCCGCCCTCCACCGAGCACAAACGGTGCCGATTTTTTTACTTCAACCGGCCGGTCCCGTGACCCTCCTCACAGCACATTCAAACGGTTGCAACACTCCTAGGGTTGATTCGGCGGCCTGGGTTTGGTCTGGTGGAGGGAAGTGGTTCAGCCGTGATGCCACTGACCGCAGGACGACCACGACGAGGTTTCTCACCGTGACCATCGCACCTGTCCACGCCGACGACGACTCGAAGCAGCTGATTGCCGACACCACCCAGGAGCTGTTGGCCGAGGCCGAACGGGTGCCCGATCCGCGGCATCAGGAACTGCTGGACGAGGTGGTCGTCCTGAATGCCCCGGTAGCGCGCTCGATGGCGTCCCGATATCGCCGTAAGGGCGTCGATGCCGACGACCTCGAGCAAGTGGCCTACCTCGGGCTGGTGAAGGCTGCCAATGGTTACCGGCTCGACGAGGCGACCGCCTTCCTCGCGTACGCCATACCGACGATCCGGGGCGAGCTGAAGCGGTACTTCCGCGATTGCGCGTGGGTCGTCCGTCCGCCGCGGCGGGTCCAGGAGATGCAGGGCAACATCGCCGCGGCCGAGCCCGAACTGACGCAGCGGCTCGGTCATCTCCCGACGAATCAGGAGACCGCCGAGGCGCTCGGAACGGCCGCCACGGAGGTCGCCGAAGCGAGTTCTGTTCGTGGCTGCTTCAACACGCTGTCGCTCGATGCACCGAGCGGGATGGAGAACGGGACGAGCTTGCTCGAGGCAGTACCGGCAGCCGAAGACGGTTACGAGCTGGTCGAGAACGTGCACACGCTGGCGCCCGCGGTCGATGGGCTCGGCGATCGCGACCGGCGCATCCTCGAACTCCGGTTCTGCTCCGGCTTCACCCAGGAGGAGATCGGCAACGAACTCGGCGTCAGCCAGATGCAGGTCTCCCGGCTGCTCCGCACCATCCTCGACCGCCTCCGCGCCGAACTCACCCGGGGCATCCCCCGCCCCACCTAGTGCCCCGAGCCTTCCGCGTCGAAGGTCGTGTGGAAGACGTCGCCGTTGCCCAACCGGGGCTGCGTGCTGGTATCACCCGCGGTCAGACCCGAGAGGTACGCCGTACCGGCGCGTCCGGCGACGAAAAGGTTGGCTTCGGCGAACGCATCCGCACCATCGTCCTCGGTGGTGCCGAACTGGCGAACCCAGGTGCGACTCTGATCCTGCGCATAGCGAGCCAGTACCACGTCGAACTTGCCGAGGCCGGTCTGCAATTGGCCGTCGGTGAAGCCGGCGACGAAGACTCCACCGGCTCCGTCCGGAGTGATGGCCGCGCCCTTGTCGTTGCCTGCAGTACCGAGTTGGTCCTTCCAGACAACGACTCCGGTCGAGTCGACCCTGGCCACGACCAGGTCCTTGTCCCCCGCGAGAGGCGCGGCGAAGTCGCCTGCGGTGTAGCCGGTCAGGAAGGCGCCGCCGGAACCGTCCGCGGCCAGCGCCCAGACCTCGTCCGCCTCGGTGGTGCCGAGTTGCTTCAGCCAATTCGCCGTACCGGCCTGGTCGTAGCGGGCGACGAATCCATCGAGTCCGCCGAGCGGCTCGCCGAGGGCACCCGCGGTCATCCCACCCAGGTAGACCGACTCGCCGCCGGCAACGACGGCCATCCCCTTCTCCTCAGCGGCGCTGCCGACCTGACGCAACCAGACCTGCTTCCCATCGCCGTCCAGCTTGGCGACGAACGCGTCCTTGTCGCCCAGATTGGTGCCGCCGAGATTGCCTTTCGTGTAGCCGCCCAGATAGGTCCCGCCGGCTGAATCCGTCGCCACCGAGTAGCTACGGTCCGCCGCCGTGGTGCCGAACTGGGTGATCCACTCGCGATTGCCGTTCCCGTCGTACCGGGTGGCGAAGGCATCGTCGGAGGGGTTGCCGGGGTGATTTCCGTCCAGGTCGCCCGTCGTATAGCCCGTGACCACCGGGCGGCCTTGCGGATCGAGCGCGACGCCGTACGCGCGCTCGGTTCCGCTCGTGCCCAGCTCGCGCGACCACAGCTTGGTGCCGTCCGGCCCGTACTTCGTGAGTGCGACGTCCTTGCCCCCGGCGTACGGCTGACCGTCGATCGATCCCTCGGCGGCGATCGCCTCGTAGGTGTTGCCGGCCGGATCGACCGCGATCCCACCGGCCCGATCCTCGCCTGCCGTCCCCGACAGCGCCGCCTTCATCGGCGTCGCGGGCGGCTTGCCGATGAACTGGAAGATGTACTTCGCGCCCTCGACGAAGGTGGGACCCCAGACGTCCCAGTCGTGACCACCGTCGACCACCCGGAACTCGCTCGTCAGGTTCGGCACCCGGACGGCCTGGTTGAACACCACGTGCGCCTCGAAGTCCAGATCGTGCTGGTAGTCCTTCGGCTCCGGGTTCTTGTACTCGTCGTCGCCGACCGCGATGAACAGGTGCGACTGGAGTCCCTTGCCGGCAAAGGCTTCGAACGCGGCCGGATAGTTCAGCCTCCGGTACACCGCCTCGGAGAACGCGGCCTTTCCCTTGCCGTAGGCACCGAATTCGCGGGCGCTGGAGCCGGCCGGCGGAAGCGGTGAGTAGACCGCTGGGCTGAGCACGATCGCGGCGCCGAACAGGTCCGCGTGCACCATCGAATACCGCAGTGCGCCGGAGCCTCCCATCGAGTACCCCGCGATCGCACGGCCGGTGCGATCGGCGATCGTCCGGTACGCCGCGTCGACGTGCGGGACCAGATCGTGGATCAGCGCCGTCTCGACCGGACGGCCGGGATCCTCGCCCTTGTACGCCGAGTCGACGTAGTAGCTCGCCCGATCGCTCCAGGGCGCGTCCGGCATCACCGCGATCGTGGGCGGGATCTCGCCGGTCGCGATCAGGTCGTCCAGGCGACCCTTTAGCTGGGTCCAGGCGCTCATCGAGTCGCCTCGACCGTGCAGGAGGTAGATCACGGGGTAGCGCTGGGACGACGTTTGGTAGCCGCCAGGCAGATAGACGTTGTACTTAATGTCCTCGCCGAGGGTGGCGGAACGGACGGCGGCTTCGGTGATCACGCCTGCCTCGGCTTTCGCAGTGCTGGCCGCAGGGGGTCCGGCTGACGGGATCAGCAGGTTGACGACCAGGGCGGCGGCCGCGGTCGCGGCCAGGACGGGAAGATTCGTTCGCATTCTGCACGGCTCCAGGCAGGGGAAGCTGACTGATCAAGCTCTTTGTAATCGCTTACGTAAACGATTACAAGCCCTCGGGCTCTGGTCCTGCGACCGGTAGGCTCCTGTAGCGTCGGCATGGTGGACTTCGAAGAAGCGGCGAGCCGGTTGTACGCCGCGCCCTCGGCCGACTTCATTGCTACTCGCAACGAGCTGGCCAAGGAGCTGAAGGCGGCCGGCGATCAGCTCGGCTCGACCCGGCTGAAGGCCTTACGCAAGCCGACCGTCGCCGCGTGGCTCGCCAATCTGGTCGCTCGCGAGCTTCCCGACGACATCGACGACCTGCTCGCGCTCGGTGACGAGTTCCGGCAGGCGACGGCGGACCTCGACGGCGAGCGCCTCCGCGAATTGACCCCTCGACGGCACAAACTGCTCGACCAACTGTCGAAGTCGGCGGCCGGGCTGTCGGAACGCGAAGGCCAGAAGATCAGCGCGGATGTCGGGCAGAAGCTGCGCGAAACCCTCGACGCCGCCCTGGTCGATCCGGCGGCCGGTGAAGCGGTTCGTGATGGCCGGTTGAGCAGCGCGTTGCGGCACGTCGGGTTCGGTGTCGTCGACGAGAGCGGCGAGCCGTCCAACGTGACGCCGTTGACCGACGAGCGCCGCAAACGGGCCGAGGACCGCCGGACGAAGGCCGCCGAAGCGAAGCAGCCCGCGGATGACACCGGGGAATCCACTGCCCAGAAGGCGAAGCGGGAGCGGGCCGAGCGCGAGGAAGAGGAGCGCGAGGCCGCCGAGAAGGCCGCGGCCAAGAAGGAACTCGAGGAGGCGGTAGCCGCCGCGGAGTCCGCCGAGGAGTCGGTCACCGATCTCGCCGGCCGGCTGGACGCGGCTCGCGAAGCGCTGGCCGATGCCCAGGAGGCGGTCCACCGGATCGGCGAGGAGCTGGACGAGGCGCGGAAGAGCGCTCGTGACGCGCAGAAGGAGAGCCGCGAGGCCAGGAAGCGGTACAACCGGCTCTGACCTGGGTACCGGCCGGGCGGACAACGTGGAGGCTGGCGATCAGGGCCAGGCGGACCGGAGTACGGGAAGGGTTGGGTCATGGCTCGGGCGATCTGGAGTGGATACATCACCTTCGGGCTGGTCTCGGTACCGGTCGGGCTGTACAGCGCGACCGAGGAGCACGAGCTCGACTTCCACCAGTTCCAGCGCGGCACCTCGGACCGGATCCGGTACAAGCGGGTGAACGAACGGACCGGCCGCGAGGTCGACTACGACAAGATCGTCAAGGGGCATGACGTCGGCGGCGGCGAGTACGTGATCGTCGAGCAGGAGGAACTCGCCGACATCGCGCCCGGCAAGTCCCGCTCGCTGGAGATCTCGACCTTCGTGGACCTGGACGAGATCGATCCGATCCACTTCCAGAAGAGCTACTACCTGGCGCCGAAGGACAGCGAGAACAACTCGTCGTACGCGCTGCTGCGGGACGCGCTGGCGAAGACCAACCGGGCCGGCATCGCGTCGTTCGTGATGCGCAGCAAGGAGTACCTGGCTGCGATCCGGGCCGACGGCAAGGTGCTGGTGCTGGAGACGATGTTCTTCATCGACGAGATCCGGGATCCGGCCGACGAGCTGGGCGCGCTCCCGGCCAAGTCCGGTGCGGGTAAGCAGCTCAAGCTGGCGGCCGACCTGATCGAGGCGATGAGCGGTCCGTGGCGGCCGGCGGAGTTCAAGGACTCCTACACCGAGCGGGTGAAGAAGCTCGTCGCGACCAAGCACAAGGGCGAAGAGGTCGTCTACAACGAGGAGGAGCCCGAGGCGACCCGGTCGACCGATCTCGTCTCCGCTCTCCGCGCCAGCGTCGAGGCCGCCCGCTCCCGCCGCGCCGGAGGCGGCACGAAGAAGACCGCTGCGAAGAAGGCGACGGCCAAGAAGACCGCCGCCAAGGAAGCTGGCCCGGCCAAGAAGACGGCAAAGAAGGCGACCGCCAAGAAGGCGGCTGCCAAGAAGGCCCCGGCGAAGAAGGCGACCGCCAAGAAGACAGCCGCTAAGAAGAAGGCTGCCTGAAGGCTCGGAGCAGCTCGTCGCGTACTGATGCGGCCGGGCCTCTCGGGCCGGCGTCCGATCGCGTCGCGACGTACAGGGTGTTCAACGGTGGCAACTCAGGCTCGGCCAACAGCACAAGTTCGCCGACGGCCAGCGCCTGATCGCACAAGTACGTCGGCAGCACGCTCGCGCCCGCACCCGCCCGTACTGCGGCCAGTACGCCGCGCAGATCCGGTACGACGAGGTCCGCCGTCCGGGTCAGCCGTACACCGAACACGCTGCGCCAATAGCGCCGGATGATCGGCGCCTCCTCGGCGTACGCGACCAACGGGATCTTCCGCAGCGGCTCGGGTGAAGTCACAGGCTTGCCCGGAGACCATTGCGGCGCGGCGACCAGCGCGAACAACTCGTCGTACAAGGGAGTGATCCGTACGCCGGCCCGCCGCGGCCGGATCGAGCTGACCACCACATCCAGCGTCCGGCTCACCAGCCCGTCGAGCAACTCTTCCGGCAATCCGAACCTGGTTCGCACCTGGAGCCCGGCGGCGAGGCGATCGGCCAACGCCGGCAGCACCTGGTCGGACAGGAAGTCCGACGGCCCGCCCAGGTGGACCGTGGCCGCGACGGGATCGTCCACCTCGTCGACGACCAGGCCATGCAAGGCGTCGATCGGCTCGGCGATCCGGCGGGCCAACTCGTCGCCGGCCGCCGTGGGGTGCACGCCGCGGGCTTGCCGTACGAACAGCGGCCGGTCGAGCGCCGCCTCCAAGGACTTGAGATGCGCGGTCACGGTCGGCTGGGACAACCCGAGGGTTTCCGCGCCGGCCGTGATGGATCCGGACCGATGCACGGCGAGGAAGCTGCGGAGCAGGTCCAGCGAGACGCTCATATCGGGAATCTTATGGCTTCGTCGACATATTGCTATTGGTTTCCGATGGGTCGGTCTGTCCATGATGGGGACATGACACGCGTACTGATTGCCCTGACCAGCCACTCCGACCTCGGCGACACCGGGCGCCGGACCGGCTTCTATGCCTCCGAGGCCGCCGAACCGTGGAGCGTCTTCCGCGCCGCCGGCTTCGAGGTCGACGTTGTTTCCGTCGCCGGTGGTGAACCGCCGGTCGACGGCCGCGACGAGGAGAACGCCGTACAGCAGGAGTTCTTCGCGGCGCTGGACTTGAAGAACACGCCTACCGCGACTGACCTGAAGGCCGCCGACTACGACGCGATCTTCTATGCCGGTGGGCACGGCACGATGTGGGACTTCCCAGGCGCCACGGACCTGGCTCAGCTGGCCGCC
Source organism: Kribbella qitaiheensis (assembly GCF_014217565.1). Lineage (NCBI taxonomy): Bacteria > Bacillati > Actinomycetota > Actinomycetes > Propionibacteriales > Kribbellaceae > Kribbella > Kribbella qitaiheensis. The sequence goes on along the minus strand of NZ_CP043661.1, from coordinate 5,192,274 downwards.
ACTGTCTACGAAGGTGGCGGCGTGGTCGCTGCTGTTTGCCATGGCCCTTCCGCGCTGATCGAGTTGAAGCTCTCCGATGGCAGCTACCTGATCGACGGCAAGGACGTTGCTGGGTTCACCAACGCCGAAGAGGCCGCGGTCGGACTGACCGACGTCGTGCCGTTCCTGCTCGCCGACGAACTCACCAAGCGCGGCGCCAAGCACCACCCGGGACCGGACTTCGCTCCGAAGGTCGTCACCGACGGCCGACTCGTCACCGGCCAGAACCCGGCCTCGGCCGAGTCGACCGCCGAAGCCGTGACCAAACTCCTTCTCGGCTGAGCCAGCGGCTGTCGTCGATCAGCATCCGCCAGGTGGCGAGCCGGGTCGAGTCGAACGCGCCGAGCGCGGTGCCTCTGCTCAGCTAGCGCCGGTCTCCGACACGGGGCACTAGTTGCCGGTTTCGGGCTCGGGCAGGAGGTAGTTGCCGGGGTTGGCGGGGGCACCGGCTGCGATCCAGCGGTTGAAGCCGGCCGGGTTGCGGCGTTCGAACTCGTCCAGGCAGATCCGGCGCACCTCCGCGACCGCCTGCCTGTCCCGGGCGCCGGCGCCTTCCGCCAGCGTGGTGGCCGTCTCGCACCAGACCCCGCAGAGTTCCTCGATGCTCAGCGGGCACTGGAGCGAGGCGATCAACCGCTCGTCCTCGACCCGGGTGGTCCGGCTCAGCTCCGACAGCGCCTTGTACGCCGGTCGGTGCCGCCGCTTCGTTCGTCGCCCGTGCGGCACCACCAGGTCGAACACGATCCCGACCGCCGCGGCGACCAGCGCGATCGCCAGCCCGATGGCTCCCCACGCCAGCAGGCGAACCACCCCGGGAACACACAGCACGGCCCCGGCCGCGCAGGAAGCGACCAGGACAGGCGACTGGAAGGGCGCGTCGTCCGCGACATGCCGGATCACCGCCGCCAGCGGCCAGATCAGCGCGAACACCACGACGAGCAGGAGGGAAGCCGCGAGCGGGCCGAGCAGCAGCACTCCCGCCAGCAGCCCGGCCGTGCCGATCCCCACGCCCGCAGCGATCGCCAACCGCTGAACCCTGGGGGAAACGTCCATCGCGCCTGACTCGCTCATCCGTTGTGAAGGGACACCCTGTTGGGTAGCCTCGCCCCTCGCCGCGAAAACTGCCACCCCACGCGGCCCTCGACACCACAAGAACGAACAACCACCCCCGCCGGTTCCCGTCCACGCGCCCCGCCCAGCTGCCCTTCCCCGAGCGGATCCACGAACCACTCGAGCCTCGTGCGAGGGTGGACCAATGCCACAGATCAGACCCAGGACCGACGCAGACCTCGACCGCTGCATCGAGTTCCTGCGCACGGTCCATGACAAGGCCGCCTATCCGGTCAACTGGCCGGCCGATCCCCGCGACTGGCTGACCCCGCCGAACGCGCTCGGCTGCTGGGTGATCAGCACCGACGACCGGGTGACAGGACATGTCGTGGTCACCCGCGGAGAACCGGGTGAAGCACTGGTCGAGCGCCTCTTCGTCGACCCTGCCGAAACCGGCGCCGGACTGGGCCGCCGCCTCCTCGACCACTGCGTAACCGTCGCAGCAGAGCACGATCTGGCCCTCTCACTCGAGGTCGCGGACAACTGCCACGCCGCGATCGCGCTCTACAACCGCGCCGGCTGGCGGGAAACCCACCGCAGCCCCATTACCTGGGCCGGCACCACCGCGTCGGCTGCGATCCACTTCACCCCACCCGTCGACTGACCGGCATACCAACGCGGCCACGGTGGTCTTAGGCTCGTCGGCATGGCGATGAGCGGTTGTGACAAGTGAGCCAGGTCGACGAGTTGTTCGCCGAGCGGGTCGCGGCGCTCAAACCTGCGACTTGCGATCATCCCGCCGACGTACTGCGTGGTCTGTACGACGCGCAACTCGGTAGCCGGCATGCCGATCTGGCCGCGCGCTGGTTGCAGTCCAAGGGGCTCGGGTTCTACACGATCGGGTCGGCCGGGCACGAGGGCAACGCCGCCGTCGCCGCTGCGCTGAAGCCCACGGATCCGGCCCTGCTGCACTACCGATCCGGAGCGTTCTACCTCGCCAGAGCAGCCCAGCACGGTGTAACAGACGGCATTCGCGACATCCTTCTCGGCGTCGCCGCGGCGACCACCGAGCCGATCTCGGGCGGCCGGCACAAGGTGTTCGGCCGGCACGAGCTCGCGATCATCCCGCAGACCTCGACGATCGCGTCGCACCTGCCCCGCGCGATGGGCGTCGCCTTCTCGATCGCACGCGCCGCCAAACTCGGCGTACCGTCGCCGTGGCCCGCGGACTCGATCGTGGTGACCAGCTTCGGCGACGCCTCGGCGAACCACTCCACCGCCACCGGCGCGATCAACGCGGCTCTGCACGCGTCGTACCAGGGTCTGCCGATGCCGCTGCTGCTGGTCTGCGAGGACAACGGGATCGGGATCAGCGTGCGTACCCCGGAAGGCTGGATCAAACAGGCTTACGGGCAACGCCCCGGCCTCCGGTACTTCGATGCCGACGGCACCGATCTCGCCGCCACCCTGACGATGGCGACCGAAGCGGTCACCTTCGTACGCCGGAACCACCGGCCCGCGTTCCTCCGGCTCCGCACCGTCCGCCTGATGGGTCATGCCGGTTCGGACGTGGAAGCCGCCTATCGGAACCCGGCCGAGTTGCTGGCCGAGGAGGAGCTGGATCCGTTGCTCGGAACGGCCCGGCTGCTGCTGGGCACGGGCCGCACTCCGGACGACGTGATCGAGCTGTACGAGAACAAGCGGTCCGAGGTGATGCAGATCGCGCGCGAGGTCGCCGGTCTGCCGCAACTCGAGTCGGCCGAGGCTGTCGCCGCACCGCTGCACTTTCCGGATGCCACGGTCGTCGCGAAGGCGCTGCCAGGACACCACGTCGAACAGCGCGGCCCACTCACGCTGAGTCAGTCGATCAACCGGGCCCTGACGGACATCCTCGCGTCGTACCCGGAGGCGATGGTCTTCGGCGAGGACGTCGGCCGCAAGGGCGGGGTGTACGGCGTCACCCGCGGGCTGCAGAAGGCGTTCGGCGCGGCCCGCGTGTTCGACACCTTGCTGGACGAGCAGTCGATCCTCGGGCTGGCACTCGGAGCAGGCGTGTCCGGGCTGCTGCCGATCCCTGAGGTGCAGTACCTCGCCTACCTGCACAACGCGGAGGACCAGTTGCGGGGTGAAGCGGCGTCGCTGAAGTTTTTCTCGCAGGGGCAGTACAGCAACCCGATGGTGCTGCGGATCGCGGGCTACGGCTATCAGAAGGGGTTCGGCGGCCACTTCCACAACGACGACGCGATCGGCGTACTACGGGACATCCCGGGGATCGTGATCGCGTCGCCGTCCCGTCCGGATGACGCGGCGGCCATGTTGCACACCTGCGCGGCGGCGGCTCGCAGCGACGGCACGGTCTGCGTCTTCCTCGAACCGATCGCGCTTTACCACCGCCGGGATCTGATCACCGGCGGCGACGAACGATGGCTGGCCGAGTACCCGACCGCGTATGTGCCGATCGGGAGAGCCCGGACGTACGGCGACGGGGATCGGCTCACCATCGTCACGTTCGGCAACGGCGTACCGATGAGCCTGCGCGTGGCCGCGCGACTGCCCGGCGTACGGGTCCTTGATCTGCGCTGGCTCGCACCGTTGCCGATCGAGGATTTGTTGCGGGAGGCAACTGCTACCGGAAGCGTGCTGGTCGCGGACGAGACCCGCCGATCGGGTGGCGTGTCCGAGGGTGTGCTGGCCGCGCTGATCGACTCCGGGTACGCCGGGAGGCTGGCCCGGGTCACCAGCGAAGACTCGTTCGTGCCGCTGGGCGACGCGGCCCGTCAGGTACTGCTCAGCGAGGAGACCATCGAGGCCGCTGCCCGAGAACTCCTTGCGGCGATCAGCTGAAGAGACGCTGCCAGAAGCTGCGTTTCTGTGCGGCCTCACGCTCGGGAGTGGGCTCTGGGCCGGCCGTCTTGCGGGCTTCCCGGTCCTCGCGCCAGTCGCGCAGTACCTCGTCCTCGTCCGTCCGGCCGACGGGGATGACCGGGCCGGTGGCGTCGCGCACCTGGACCAGGATCCGCTGGTTCAGATCCTCCAGGTAGTCGCGGACCTCGGTCTCGGTCCGCATCTTGTGGACGTGCTCGCGGATCCGCGCCTTCTCCTTGCGCAGCAGCATCGTCGGTGGCAGCAGGACCTCCGCGTCGATCTTCTCCCGGCGGATGAAGTCCTTGACCCACCAGTCGGAGTCGTGCGCGTCGGCGAGCTTCGGGATCGGCTTCCCGGCGCCGGCGAGATCGTCGAACTCGCCCTGCTTCTGGGCCTGCTTGATCTGCGCCTCGACCCAGTCGTTCATCTTCATCGAGGGCGGCTTGCGCTCGGTCATGGGTGGGACCTCCCGTGTCTCGCGACATGGCTCCTTGACCCGAGTCTAGAGGCTTGTGAATGCAATCACAAGCCTGAATCCTGATCGACCACCTGCGGGTTGCGATCGGGCCAGAGCTCGGGCATCGGGATCGGAACCCGCCACATCCTGACGTCAGGGTCGATCAGACCGTGCCGGATCGCGACGTACCGCATCAGCCTCAACGGGCCGGCGATCAGCACGAACGCGAGCGGTAGTTCCAGAAATGCCGCGCTGAGGATCGCCTGCAGCAGGTCGTCGCCCCGCTGACTCGTCATCACGTCGAACCAGGCGTCACAGATCAGCAGGACACCGGTCGCGAAGGCGAACGGGAACAGCAGTTGACGCCGCCGCCAACCAGCGATCGCCGTCGCCACCAGCATCGCCAGCAGCAGGCTGTCGAAGCCCACCCAGGTCGCCACCCAGTTCCGCGCCACGTAATGATCCGGAAGCGTGTTTCCCAGGTAAACCGTCCACGGGATCAGCACCGCCACCGCGAGCAGGATCAGTACAAGTCGCCACTTCCGGATCCGCTGCATGGTCTGCGGGTTCAGGATCGGTCCTCGCGGCGTCAGAGCCAGCCGCTGGACCAGCTCGCGCCGCTCGGACGGCGTCATCGCCTGGATCTCTTCATCGCTCAACCGGGAACCACTCACTCTCAAATGCTCACACGCCCACCCACGATGAACCCCAGTACCCCCGCGCCTTGCGTCCGAATCACCGTGGGGCAGAACCCTCAGTTGTTCGGACGCAAGCGATTCGCCGGCGGCGGGGGTTGGCAACGACCGGGCCGGTGACGGAGGCTGGGCGGACCCGAACGCCCTGATCGAGAGGACCCACCCGTGTCGTCCGTCATCCTGTCCGTCGTCGCCGGAGAACGGGTCCCCGACCCGGTCCGGACCACCCCGTCCACCAACCCGGCGAACACCGCCGACGTGGTCGGCACCATCGGCTCGGCCGGCGCCGACGTGTTCACCCGGGCAGCGGCCGCGGCCAAGGCAGCGCAGTACGGATGGGCCGCCCTGCCCGCCCCGCAGCGCGGTCAGGTGATCGCGAACGTCGGCCGCCTGATGACCGCGAACAAGGCCCGCCTGGCCGCCCTGGTCACCCGTGAGATCGGCAAGCCGCTCGCGGAGTCGCTGGGCGAGGTGCAGGAGATCATCGACACCTGCGACTTCTTCATCGGCGAAGGGCGCCGCCTGTACGGGCAGACCGTCCCGTCGGAGATGCCGGACAAGCAGCTGTTCACCTTCCGCCGCCCGGTCGGCGCGGTCGCGGTGATCTCGGCCGGCAACTTCCCGGTCGCGGTGCCGTCCTGGTACATCGTCCCGGCCTTGCTCTGCGGCAACACCGTGGTCTGGAAGCCGGCGGAGTACTCCGCGGTCGTCTCGAACGCGTTCTACGAGATCTTCGCCCACGCCGGCGTACCGGCGGGGGTGTTCAACCTCGTGTACGCCGATGGCGCCGACACCTTCGCCGGGCTCGAGCAGGCGCTCGCCGCCGGGACGATCGACAAGGTCGGCTTCACCGGTTCGAGCGAGGTCGGCAGCCGGATCGGCGAGCTCTGCGGCCGCCACCTGCAGACGCCTTGCCTCGAACTCGGCGGCAAGAACCCGATGGTGATCACCGAGGACGCCGACCTCGACCTCGCCGTCGAAGGCGCATTGTTCTCCGGCTTCGGTACTGCGGGCCAGCGGTGCACGTCGCTGGGAACGGTGATCGTGCACGAGTCGGTCCACGACTCGTTCGTCGAGCGATTCAGTACTGCGGTGCGTGAAGCCGCGATGGGCGATCCTCGCGAGGACGTGCTGTTCGGGCCGCTGCTGGACGAGAAGTTCGCGGCCGGCTTCGAGAAGTCGCTGGGCTGGATCGCGGCGCACCACCAGGTGATCGGGTCGACCGGCCGAGTCGGCACGGACAACCCGCGAGCGGGGTTTGTCGGAGATCCTTCGGTCGGGCTGTTCTACCACCCGGTGATCGTGGACGGCGTGCGGTCGGACGACGAGCTGTTCCTGAACGAGACCTTCGGGCCGATCGTCGGCATCACGACGTACTCGACCCTGGACGAAGCGATTGCTCTGGGCAACAAACCCGGGTATGGGCTGTCGAGTTCGATCTACACCACCGACCCGAACAAGGCGTTCCGGTTCGCGCAGGGCATCTCGGCCGGGATGGTGAGTGTCAACAACTCGACCTCGGGCGCCGAAGCGCATCTGCCGTTCGGCGGCAACGGCAAGTCGGGCAACGGGTCCCGGCAGAGCGGCATCTGGGTGCTCGACCAGTTCACCCGCTGGCAGTCGCTGAACTGGGACTACTCCGGCAAGCTCCAGAAGGCCCAGATGGACACGATCACCGTCGAGGCCGACTACGACTTCCTGCTCCCTGACTGATGGTCGCCGTCGACGCGGGGCCGGCCCGACCAGGCCGGCCTTCGCTTCCGGACGCCGCCGACGTGGTGATCGTCGGCGGCGGGGTGATGGGGACCAGCATCGCGTTCCACCTGGCCGAGGCCGGCGTACGGCGGGTTGTTCTCCTCGAGCAGCGCGAACTCGGCTCCGGCTCGACCTCGAAGGCCGCCGGCGGAGTACGGGCGAATTTCTCCGACGAGCTGAACATCGCCCTCGGTGCTCGCAGTCTGGAGGCATTCGCCCGCTTCGGCGAGCGGCCGGGGCAGGAGATCGACCTGCACCGGGTCGGCTACCTGTTCCTGCTCTCCACCGCGGATCAGATCGCGCTCTTCGAGGAAAGCACCCGGTTGCAGAACGCGGCCGGTCAGCCGACGCGGATGATCTCCCCCGACGAGGCAGCCGAGCTGGCGCCGATCATCTCCCCCGAGGGTCTCCTCGGCGCCTGCTTCTCGCCGGCCGACGGGCACTGTACGCCGGAATCCGTCGTCCTCGGATATGCCACCGCCGCCCGCCGGCTCGGCGCAACACTGATCACCGGCTGCGCCGTCACCGACATCGATGCCCAGGGCAACAACATTACGGCGGTCCGGACCACTCGCGGCACCATCCGCGCCTCGACGGTGATCTGCGTCGCGGGCGCCTGGTCGGCCGGGATCGGCGCGATGGTCGGCGTCGATCTGCCGGTGACTCCGCTCCGGCGGCAGATCGTCGTCACCGAGCCGATTCCTCGACTGCCGGCCGGCCTGCCGATGACGATCGACTTCAGCAGCACGTTCTACTTCCACTCCGAAGGACCTGGCCTGCTGGTCGGCATGTCCGATCCCGAGGAAGAGCCGGGCTTTCACCTGGACCGGACGGAGGACTGGCTGCCACGACTCACCGCGGCGATGGAACACCGTGCGCCTTCTCTGCTGGACGTCGGCCTCGCCAGTGGCTGGGCCGGCCTCTACGAAAACACGCCCGACCACAACGCCCTGATCGGCGAGGCGCCGGACGTCAGCCGATTCCTTTACGCCACAGGCTTTTCCGGCCACGGTTTCCTCCAGGGTCCCGCGATCGGCGAGATCATCCGCGACCTCTACCTCGGCAGAACCCCCTTCGTGGACGTCTCTCCCCTGGCCGCCACCCGCTTCCGATCCGCCAATCCCCGAGCCGAACAAAACATCGTCTGACGGCGCTGCACGGAGTGCGGTTGCCGTAGGGCATGTGATGGTGCGCGTGCCGACGACACGCCGGTTGGCGAGCGGGGGAAGTAGCTTTCTCGGGTGGGGCTCGTTAGGGCTGTGTCAGGGATTGCTGCCCGGGTCAGCTCGGGACTTCCCTGGCCAGAGTGTTCGAGACCTTGGCGATCGATTAGCCTGGGTCGGGTTTCGTCGGCAAGCGTGGAGGATTCGTGAAGCGGTTCGTGGTACCGCCTAACTGGCCCACGCCGCCGCGACGGAGCTGGATGCCGCCGAAGACCTGGCGTCCGGATCCCGAGTGGCCGCCGGCGCCCGACGACTGGAAGTTCTGGGTCGACGGCAAGGGCCACCCCATCCGCGGACCGGTCGGCCGGTACGCCGGACCTTCGCGGCGACTCGTGTTCGCCGGCGCCGGCGCGGTCGCGCTGTTCCTGGTGATGGGCGTCTGGATGGTTTCCACGCTCGGCGTCTTCGACGGGAAGCCGCCGGCGGTCCAGGCCGCGCAAGTGGCCGACGACAGCACGCCGAGCCCTACGTTGACCCCCACGCCGACGGCCCCGACCACCGTCCCGTCGAACCCGCCGAGTGCGGAGAAGACCACGCTGACCCCGTCGACCAAGCCGACGAAGGCGCGGACGAAGAAGACGGAAACCGCCGAGAGTCGCGACCCGAAGCCGACGAAGACCACCCCCAGGCCCACCAGGACAACCAGCACACCGTCCGCACGCCCCTCGACGCGCCAGGAACTCTTCGCCGAGTACTGCCGCCAGCACAACTGGCCCGCAGAGGTCTGCGACCCGGACAACTGGTCCCAGGACCCCAACCACCCCTGAGAAGTAGCTCAAAGGTTGCTGGTTCGGCGCATGGCCGTGGCAGTGGGGTTGGGGCCGTGGGATTCCAGCGTGGTGATCACGCCGGTGATGTCGGCGGCGGAGCGGTTCTGGGAGAGCTTGGCTTTGGCTTCGATGCGGGTGATGCGGAGTTCGAGGCCGACGATGGCGCGGAGTTGACCGGCGACGTAGGCGGCGGGCGCGTCGTCCACTGACCACGGGGCCGGCTGCGCGGACTCGTGTTTGGTCGTGAGGCGGCGGACCAGGGAGTCCAGCCAGGCGGTGTCGTCGTGGATGACCAGGTCGCCGTAGACGTGAGCGGTGACGTAGTTCCAGGTCGGGACAGCTCGCCCGTGTTCGGCCTTCGAGGGGTACGAGTTCGGCGTGACGTACGCATCCGGGCCGGCCACGATCGCGAGCGCTTCACCGAGGGCCGCCGTCTTCCACTGCGGATTGTTCCGCGCGACGTGACCCAGCAACGCACCCGCCTCCGCGTCGTAGATCAGCGGCAGCAGGGTCGCCAGCATGCCGTCAGCGGTGGAGGTGATGAGGTTGGCCGCGCCGTGATTGGTCAGCAGCTCCTGCACGACTATGTCATCGGCCGCGAAATGCGAGGGAACATACATACCGCCAGTATCTCCGCCCGCGGATCAGCGAGGAGCGGCGCTGGTATCCCGGACGCGCAACTGCATCGGCAGATAGACCGGCCCGGCCTCGTACCCGTGCACCAGCAACTGCTCCAAGATCTCCCCCGCCCGACGGCCAAGCTCGTCCCGCGACACAGCCACCGTCGTGAGGTTCGTATGCGCGACCCGGTCGAGTGAGATGTCGTCGAAGCCGATCACCGAGATCGACGGAGTCGAGAGTCCGGGAACAACCCGATTGAACAGCACCAGAGGCCCGTTCCAGCTCCTGCGCGGTACTCATCAGTGGTCATCCCCGTTCTGCTTGTCGTCGGCAACTGTCTCCATCGCCGTGTACTCGCAGTGACGATCCAGAAAACACCGCGTGATCAGCTCAAGTTTTCAGCTATCCGCTGGAGATCCACGCCGAAGGTACGGTCAGCCTCGATCGGTGGCACGACAGCCGCCACGGAACCGAGAAACTCTTGTAACGCAGGTGGAATCGGCCGCTTCGCCAACGCGAACGCCTGAAACACCGCCAGTACTTCGCACGCCAGCACGTCACGCGCCAGCCGAACCGCATCGGCCAGCCCGCCGGCGGCCTCCCACGAGAACGACTGGACATCTTCCTGACCATTGGAGGTCTCGATCGAGCCGATTGCCGATGGCAACGCGAGACGGCGCAGCTCGTGCACCAACGCGACGGCCTTCTTGTGTACCGCGACCAGTCCCGCTTGCGGACCGGGCTCGTGGGCCAACTGGGCCGGCAGGCCGGTCACCGCGGGGTCAAGCAGGCGGTGAAGTCGCGCGGCCGACACCTCAGCCGAATGTGTGAGCGCAGCCACCAGTTGATCGCAGTGGGCGGCCAGGTCGATACCGTGGAATCCGGCCGTGCCGACGAACTCCCCGTCCAGGAACGCCGGTGAGTCGGTCACGCCGGTGAATGCTCGCTCGACAGCCTCCGCCAGGCGGACTACGGCCCGCTCGACGTTGGCGATCGCGTGCCCGGCTACGCGGAAAGACACCGGCGCCTGCAATGACCGCGGTTCGTCCTCCGCACCGGCGAGCTCCAGCAGCCTGGCGAGCTCGGCATTGAGGACCTCATCTCCCCTTCCGCACAGAGGACTGTAAGGATCTCGGCTGGCGCCGATCACGGCGATCCCGGCGGCGGCCGTCAATCGCTGATAGTCCAGCAATGTCCTGGCCCGCGAGACCTGCAACCATGCTCGGCCGGTAGCGCCCGGAATCCCTGCCAGCAAAGCGATTCCCTCCTTCGGGCCGAGCTGGAAGGAGGTGGGCGGGGCTGAGACTGTCCCGTCTGCCGTGAGCACGGAGCCGATCCCCACCAACGGCCCGAAGGCATGCGCCAGCGGGATGATCTCCCCCGCGGAACCAGCGCCTTCGAGCGGGATCGCCGGAATGACCTCACTGTTCAGGAGTTCGACAAGCTGGAGACAGAGCTCGGCCGAGACGCCGGCGTCACCATTGAGGAAGGTGCGCAGGCGGGCAACGACAACCGCTCGCGCCTCATCGCGGGACAGCCAGGGCGGACCGCCGACAGCCCGTCCCAGCAAGAGGTTTCGCTGATGCACGGACTGTTCCGGCTCACTCAACCGGACCTTGCTCATGGCCCCCATCCCGGTGTTGACCCCGTAAACGGGATCACCGCCGCGCAAGGCCGACAGTACGGCGTACCGGGTGGTTCTCAGCCGCTCGATCAGGTCCGGCGAAAGCTCGAGCGGAACTCGGTCGAGTACCACGTCTGCTGGCTTGTCGATCAGCATGTCAGTGGAATCTGAGCATCGTGCCGACCTCGGCGGACTCCGCCCGGCGCAGGATCAGGTGCGCGATCGCCACGTCCAGCAAGGACAGTCCGCGATGCCAGAAGAGGTTGCGCTCGGCATCGTTCTCGCGGCCGGGCTTCTGTCCGGACACGATCTGCCCGAGTTCGGCGTACAGGGTCTGCGGTGACAGCCGGCCGGTGTCGACGTGCCGGCGGAGCGCGCCGAATCGGCCGGACTGCGACTCGCGCCAGTCGTCCACGACGACCTTGTCCATCACGTCGAGCAGGTCCAGCTCGACCGCGCTGACCGTGCCGTACGGAACCACGAAGGCGCCGGGCTTGACGGCAGCCGTTCGCAGCAAGGGTTCCGGCTCGGTCAGCCGGGTCGCTTCGACGATCACGTCGGCGCCGTCGAACGCCTCCTCGGCGGTGGCGACCACCCGGACCGGCGTGGACAGCTCGGCGGAGAGCTCGGCCGCGAACTTCTCCCGCGATTCCGGCCGGCGTGACGTCACCCGGATCTCGTCGAGGTCGAACAGGTCGTCGAGCATGGTGATGTTCCACCACGCCGTACCGCGGGATCCCGCGTGGCCGAGAATCTTGCTGTCCCGGCGAGCCAGGTGCCGGGCGCCGACCGTGGTCATCGCGCCGGTCCGGGCCGCGGTGATCATGGTCGCGTCGAGGATCGCCAGCGGGATGCCGGTGGTCGGGTCGAACAGGGTCGCCATCGCCAGCTCGCTCGGCAGCCCGAGCTGGTAGTTCGGGACGAAGTCGCCGACCACCTTCACCCCGCTGACGCCATGGTCGCCGAGCCGGTTCAAGTGGCCGCGCAGGATGTTGAAATGCCCGATACCGCCGTTGTCGGGCTGCAGGTGGACCCGCGGTTCGAAGCTCGTCTGGCCCTCGCCGTGGTCGCGGACCGCCTCCTCGACCGCGTCGACGAGCTCCGTCCGGGTCAACCCGAGCGAGTCGATCTCCGGGCCGGACAGGAACCGCAACCAGATGCCGTCAGCCATCAATCCTCCGCCGTTGTCGTCTCCTCCGCATCGTGCCAGCAGCAACTTTGGTCTCTTTCGGCGGCTGCCGCACCGACTTCGGTATCGCACTCGGCCGCAACCGCTGATCGGCCGCTCCGGCGCTGTTACGTTCGCCGAACGGGGCGTACAGGCAAGGAGGAAGCAGCGATGAGTATGGACACCGCGACCGTGATCGGGCACTCGAAGTCCGACAAGCTGGTGCTGTTCGGCGGGCTGCCGCTGACCGGCGCGGCGCTCGGGTACTTCCTGCCCCGGATCGCCGACTGGGCGGCCGACCGGAGATGGGTCCCGCTGCAGGGACCACTCGAGCTGATCTCGAAGTGGGACAGCTGGTGGGTCGTCCTGCTCTGTACCGCGGCCGGCCTGGTCGTGGGGGTCCTGCTCGCCGCGATCGCGCTGGAGGACACCCTCAAGGTGACGATCTCGAACAGCGGTATCGAGTTCCTGAAGAACCAGAAAGCCCTGCAGGTACGGCGCGACCAGGTGACCGTCGTGTTCATGGACGGCCGCGAGATCGTCGTACAGGATCCGTCGTCGCGGGAGCTGGCCCGCGAACGGCACGATCAGCTGAAGTCCGAGGCGAAGCAGATCCCGGCGGCATTCCGGGCCCACGGTTATCGCTGGTCGGAGTCGGGCGATCCACATCGGGACAGGTTCCGCCGCTGGGTCGAGGACGATCCCGAGCTGCCGCCGGCGGTCAACGCCGTACTGCGGGCGCGGTCGAAGGCGTTCGACGAAGGCGACAAGGGCAAAGCCGACCTGCGAGAACTCCGCGACGAGATCGGCAAGCTCGGTTACGTCGTACGGGACAAGAACAAGAACCAGTACTGGCGGACGATCGCGGGGTGAAGGTCTTTCAGAGGGCCGGGGTTGGTTGGCGGGCCAGTAGGGGGAGCTTGGCGGCGGTGGCGTGATTGGGAACACCTCACACCGCCCATGCTGCTGCCCGGGATGGCGCTGTGCGGCTTCGGCACCGGCTCGCAGATCCCGGTGATGTTCCGGGTGGTGCTTTCCGGCGTACCGGGTGAGTTCGCGGGTCTCGGGAGCGGCCTGATGGTGACGATCCAGCAGGCGTCACTCGCGGTCGGCGCTGCCTTGATCGGCACGGTGTTCCTGTCGCTCACCGGTCCCCTCCACGGCTCCGGCAACGCGCTCGCCGGCACGATCGCCGCGATCGCCGTCCTGATCGCCCTCACCGCCACCCTGGCAACCCGGGCCGAACTCGCCGATTGATGCAGGACTTGAAGCGGGTGGGGAGGATAGAAGTGTGATCACCGTTGAGCAGGCGAAGCGCTTACGCAAGGCCGGCGCGCTCTGGGTCCCCGGCGCCGGCGACCGGTTCGTAGTACCGGACCGGGACATGGACGACGACGTGTTCGTGGTCAGCGACATGACGGTCGAGGTCCACGACTACCCCGGCGGCAAGGTTATCGGCTTCAACGGCACCACCGAATGGGCAATCGACAGCATCGAACAGCGCGAGGTGATCTGGCTCCCCCGCGAAGAACAACTACGAGCCCTACTAGGCCCCCGCTTCCGCCACCTGGAGGCAGTGCCGGATGGCTACGCGGTCCGAACCACAGACGCCACCTACTCAGCCCCCGACGCAGAACAGGCCTACGCGGAAGCCCTACTGGACCTCTTGAACGGCTGAGTTCCCCACCACCCGACCAGCGCGGGCTCGCCCACCGCTTCCTCGATACCACCTCGCCTGAACATCAGCCAGACACAACCTGCACACTCGCACGAGCCGCGACGTAGAAGCGGCGGAGCAGGGCGGGTGAGAGCGGCGGAGCAGGGCGGCTGGGAGCGGCGGAGCAGGGCGGCTGGGAGCGGCGAAGCAGGGCGGCTGGGAGCGGCGGAGCAGGGCGGCTGGGAGCGGCGACGCAGGAGCTGCGTGGGCCTACGTAGTACGAGGTCAGTTTGACGGCCGGCCTGGTAGAGGGTTGGAGCCCCTCAGCCTTGACCTCTGCCGGGCCGGCCGTCCCTGGTGGCACATCCTCCTTCCAGCTTTGTCGGTCGGGATACCTGGTCCGGGAGGGATCCGGCCCCTGCAAAAGACGGACCGGAGGTCAGCGGATTAGCGCGGTGCGGAGTTCGGCGGCGCGGAGCGCGATCCGGTCGCGGGAGCCGGCGACGAAGCGGTGCAGCTGGGTGTCGAGGATTGCCGACGCCTGCAGGTGCGTGACATCGAGCAGCTCGCGCAGATCCCGTACGGCGGACTCCCGGTCGGGCGCCGCCGCGATCGCTTCGAGCACCTCGGTCCGCCGGTCGAATGCGCGCAGCAGGCCTTCGTAGATCTCCAGCTGCGTGTACGCCGACCGGTCGGGCTCGATCACTCCCGGGTGCACGACTCGATCGTCTCCCCTCGAGACGGTGTGGTCGAGAGCTGCACCGCGGACGACCTGCCGCCACAACGCCGGTACTACGGGCCGGCGCGACCGGGTGGATCCACGGGTGATCACTGGGGCATATGTCGTCATCAGCTTGCGCTCCTGATTCGTAGCTGGCGTCTGCGGTCTTGATCGGTAAGTCGGTGCGGTGCGGCGGGATGTCGTACGGCGGTGCGTTGCTGCGTTGGTCGTGGGATTGCTTGGAGGTGTGGAAGTGGGTTAGCCGGCTTCGGCGGGGCCTGCGCCGCTTACTTGGAGGGCGGGGCATCGGCCGCCCGGCGAAGTGAGTGCCTCGAAGTGCCAGGGCTCGTTGTCGTAGCGGCGGCAGAGTCCGTAGCGCCAGCCGTTCTTCTCCAGCCAGGCCATCGCGGGCCGCGGGCCGATGTCGACCGCCTTGCCCTTGACGTGCGCGGACTTCTCCGGCGGAAGCACCCAGCGGATCGCCTCCCGGTAGGAGCCGTATCTCACGATCGCCGCCTTCAGCAACGCGTTCTGCTTGGCGACGCTGCGCCGGCCCGAGGTGATGCTGATGGTGATCCCGTCCGCCTTCGCCGCGGCCGTCGCCTTGCGCAGGCGTGACCTCAGCTTCGAGGTCAGCCCGAGATCGCTCTCCTCGTCGTACGCCGGGCCGGTGGTCTTCGTCGGCTTGGTCGGCCCCGGGCTGGGCTTCTTGGTCGGTTTCGGCTTGGGCGGCTTGGTGGGGGCCGCGGTCGGTGGCAGCGTCGCGCTCGTCTCCATCGGCGGTGTCCGGCCGGAAGCACCGGATCCTGCGACGACCGGCTGCTTGTCCGCGGCCGAGTTCAGATCGAGCAGGTTGCCCAGCTGGGAGTGCCAGATCAGCAGCGAGCCCACCGCGAGCACCGCGACGACCGCCCCAGTCACAGACAGCGACCGGGCTCGCGTCGAGGTCGGACGGCGCGGCGGCAGCTCGTTGGTCATGGGGTACAGCCTCTCGGTTCAGCACGGTCGCCACATCGGCCCCAGGGACTGTCCTGGACAGCCTTAAGTCGGACCTGGGTATGGGGTCGGACGCCCGTTGTCCTCCGAAAGTTGGAGAAGTCAGCCGTACGGGCGCAGGAGCCGAAGATTGTCACCCGCGACTACTCTGAGCAAGTAGGTGCATCGAGGTAGCCGTCGAGAGGCAGTTGGGTGTTGAACTTCTGGCGGCGGTTGCCGTCCGTGCAGCAGGATCTGCTGCTCGCGGCGGTCATTGCCATCGGCTGGTTCTCCGGCCTTGCCCTGATCAACAGCAGCGGGTTACGGCCGAAGAACCCGAGTGTCTCCGTGGTCACCGGGATCTTCCTGGTGCTGACCGTGGCGCTGGTCCGGAGGATCCCCCGGATCACGCTCTTCTTCGTCTCCGTCTTCTACCCACTCCTGTACGCCGCGGCCGAGACCGGGCTGGCGGAGCAGATCGGGCTCGACATCTTCCGCGCGCCCGCGATCAGCGACGCGGCGCTGCAGTCCGAGCTGCATCTCGTGCCGCTGTTGGTGGTCGGCTATCTGGCTGCGGCGAGCGGCGTACGCCGGTTCACCACTCTGTTCTTCACGATGGGCAGTCTGTTCGCCCTGATGATCTGCTTGCCGGCCGTCGTCGCGATCGTGCTGAGCAACCGGCCGGACATCACGCGGTACGGCACTCGGTATGCGAACCTGCCGACCGACATTCCCAGTCTGTACGGCTATATAGACGTTTCTCTGTTCGTCTTCGCCGAGGCGCTGATCTGCGGCATGGTGCTGCTCGGCGCGAACGCGTTGCGCCGCCGGAAGACGATGCGGGTTCTCGAGCAGCGCAACGCCGCCCTGGTCAGGCTCCGGACGATCGAGGCCGAACGCGCCGCGGCCGCGGAGCGGACCAGGATCGCGCGGGATCTGCACGATGTGGTTTCGCACCACATGAGCGCGGTGGTGATCCGGGCTCAGGCCGCCGACCGGGTGGCGGATCGTAACCCCGAAGCGCTGCGCGAGGCGGTCCGCTGGATCATTGCCAGCGGCAAGGAAGCTTTGACCGCGATGCGGGAGACCGTCCGGGTGCTGAACACCGCGTCCTCCAGCAGCGGCGCCGAGACGTCGCCGGTGCCGGACCTGTCGGACGTGGCCCGGATGGGCGATCGGCTGAAGGCGGTCGGCGTCGAGGTGACGATGAATCTGCCGCCGCGCCGGCAACTAGCGACGGCGATCGACCTCACCGCAGTACGGATCATTCAGGAGGCGCTCACCAACGTGATGGTGCATGCGAAGGCGACCGCCGCCCAGGTCAGCTGGCAGAGCGGGCCGCAGGGCGATCTACTGACCATCGACGACAACGGCAGCGGCGGCCCACCGCCGGTGAACGCACTGGAGACCGCCCGGCGGAGCGAGAGCGGGCGGGGCAACGGATTGATCGGGATGCGCGAACGAGCACACGCGGTCGGCGGCACCCTCGCCGTGGCCGCCGGACCACTGGGTGGATGGAGAGTGCAGGCATGGTTGCCGCCGCAGAGGTGACGGAACAGATCCGGGTACTGGTCGCCGACGACCAGGGCGTGATCCGGATGGGACTGGCGATGATCCTCGATCACGAACCGGACCTGACCACGGTCGCGCAGGGCCGGCGACGGCGAGGAGGCGATCCGGATGATTGAGCAGTACGACCCGGACGTCGTACTGATGGACATCCGGATGCCGGTGATGGACGGGCTGGTCGCGACCGAGCGGATCACTCGGGCGAGCAAGGAGTCCGGGCGCAACCGGCCCGCCGTACTGGTGCTGACGACGTTCGATGACGAGGCGTATGTGCTGAGCGCAGTACGGGCCGGGGCTTCTGGGTTCCTGTTGAAGGACACGGATCCGGATCTGCTGGTTTCCGCCGTACGGGCGGTGCATCGGGGTGATTCGCTGGTGGATCCGGCGTCCACGCGGGTGCTGCTGGAGCGGTGCGTCGAGCTCGAGCGGCGGGTGGGTGGCGACGAGCCGGCTCCTGCTGCACCCGACGCGAGGTGGGCCGGGGCGCTTGGGCAGTTGAGTGATCGCGAGCGGGAGATCCTCGTCTGGATGGCGCGCGGGCTGTCGAACCGTGATCTGGCGGCGAAGCTGTTCGTCAGCGAGACGACGGTGAAGACCCACGTCAGCAATGTGCTCTCGAAGCTCGGACTCTCCAGCCGGGTCCAGGCAGTGGTGGTCGCCTACGAGGCCGGAGTGGTCCGCCCGGGCGAGGCCGACGTGAGCTGGGAGGGTTAGGTCAGCAGGTAGATCGCACCTGCGGCTACGGCGATGAGCACTACGACGGTCAACAGCTGAGTAAGAATTGACGCCTGACGGCGTTGTGGCAAGAAGTCCCCGGTCATATTCCAAGCCTGCCTCGCGAAACCGCCCCACCCATCCTCCCGAGGAACGGTTCCGGAGTGACGCAGGTCGCCCCTGGAAGTACCTCGCCTCATCCCCAGGGATGACAACCCGTCATATTGTTGCCCTTAGCCCCGGAATGGTTACGTAGGGCTCCAGCTCGTACGTCGATCCCGCTTCGACTGCCCGGCCCAGTACGTCGCTCCTTCGTCGCCGGCTGATAAAGGCCCCCCACGCGGCTCCTGCGTCGGGCGCTGGTTGGCGCTCTGCCCACATGGTTCGCCGCCACCTGGTTCCCCGGGGTGCGGGTGAGCCCGGGATCGGGTCCGCTGACGCGATGTTCTGCCGATAGCGCGCGATAAGTCCGGTAGCGGACGAAGAACCCGGCAGTTCGACTTCCCGAACCCGCCCTCGTCGAGCAGCCTCAGCAGCGTTCAATCGGTAGCACCTGACACACCGCGAAACCGGGGCCCTTGTGCACCAGATGAGCACGGCCACCGCGGGGGACTGCACAACCGGTGCTCAAAGACGCCGAATCGGGGCCGATCGGTCGGGGCACCCCGGACCAAGAGGCCGGTCTCGCCAAGGCCGGCGCGGACCCGGGCCGGTCTCGCCAAGGGCCGGCGCGGACCCGGGCGGGTCACACCTCCCCGCGGGATCGGCGTAGTTGCGTACCCACAGCTTGACCTCCAAGATCCTGGGATGCCTTCGTCCCGGCCTAAGCCAACGGCGAAGCACACCTAGGCGGACTGGGTGCGGGAGCACACGGCGAAGCGCACCTAGCCGAACGGAGTCCGGGGCGGGAGCGGACCGCGGGACGGGGACCGGCCGAACGGAGTCCGGGGCGGGAGCGGACCGCGGGACGGGGACCGGCCGAACGGAGTCCGGGGCGGGAGCGGACCGCGGGACGGGCACCGGCCGAACGGAGTCCGGGGCGGGAGCGGACCGCGGGACGGGCACCGGCCGAACGGAGTCCGGGGCGGGAGCGGAGTCCGGGACGGGGACCGGCCGAACGGAGTCCGGGGCGGGCTCACTTCAACCGCCAGCCAGTGCATGCCGAAGTTCCCCGACGACGCGTGGCTTGAGCGAGACCCACTGTCTAGTTCAGCCCGATCAGCCAAAGCTGGTCTGCCCATTGCCTGGCTGGGTGTACACGCGGCCAGCCGCGGCCGAACGAGGTGCGTCCGCCGTCGGATCAGCCGCGACGGAGTGCGGCCAGTGCTCATCCGCTCGCGGCTTACCAGTCCCGAGTCTGCCCGAAGGCGACTCGCCAACCCCCATTAGGAGCGGCGTGCGGGTGAGGGGCGGCGGCGTGCGGGTGGCGGACCCGGCGCGCTGGAGAGCCCGTAGTAGGACCCCCGGGCTCCCCAGCCGTTGTGGGGCGAGTGGCCGACGGAGGAGGCGCGAAGCGGGGGGCCTTCACTCGCCGAAGTACTCGGCGGCGACCTTCTTCGGGACGCACATGCGCCAGGCGTCGAGGATGAGTTCGCGGAGTTCTGTCTCGTCGATCGCGGCGAGGTCGACCTCGATCCACTGGTAGCGCTCGTCGGCCTTGCTCGGTGGGAGGAACTTGTCCGGGTACGCCGCGAGGGCGGCCTCCCGCTCCTCCTTCGGGAAACCGATTCCCAGCTGGGTTTCGTCCCGGGACAACGCGAGATAGACGATCCGGCCGACCCGGAACTTGATCCGGTCACGCACTACGACCTCATAACTTCGCGGCAATCCTTCGGTCGCGGCGCGGATATCCACCAGATCGACCACTGCAACCGACCTCCCTTTGCGCAAACAGTTCCGCACCTCACAGACGGATCGCGGCGACCTTACATCCCCAGGTGCGGCAGTTGATTTCCGTCAGTCTGCCGGGCGTTTGCCGGAACAGTTCCGGCAAAGCATTGTGGGGGGCGCCTCAGCACCTCGGACGAGAAGAGCCAGCACTGCGGATAGCGTCTACCGCGTACCACCGTGGCGCCGCCGGACCCATCCGGCGCGCCACGCACAAGTTAGGTGCCGGGCGGTTTGTGGAGAGATGGGGGTGACGTCGTACCGTGGGCGGATGTCTGAAACAGCGGTGCTGAGTGCGGTCGAGGGGGCTGAGGTGGTGTTCCGCCTCGCGGACCCCGAGCACGCGCTGCCCGGAGTACGGCTCTGGGAGGAGCTCGGGATCGCTGCCGAGCTGCTGGAGTTCAAGCCGGTGGACTACGGCTGGGAGCTGCGGCTCGCGCGGCCCTCGGTGCACCGGATGGAGTACTTGTTCGATGTCGCGGACCTCGGGATGCGGACGGATCCGACCAACCCGCGGGTGGTCGGCGGGGCGTTCGGCGAACACTCCTGGCTACCGCTGCCCGGGTACGTCGAGCCGCGCTGGATCGCTATCGAGCCGATCGCGGCCGACCTGACTCTGCTGGCGGTCGAGACGACGCCGGTAGGACCGGTCGACGTACAGGTCTGGGCTCCGGCGGGTATCGCGCCAGGATTCGAGCTGCCGTTGCTGCTGTCTCACGACGGGCCGGAGTTCGCCGCGTACGCTGGGCTGACGCACTACGCCGGAGCGATGGTTGCTGATGGCACCTTGCCGCCGTTCCGGTTGGCGCTGATCCGGCCGACTTCGCGAAACCTCTGGTACGCCGCGAACCCGCAGTACGCCGAAGCCCTGACCGGCCACGTGCTGCCCGCTATCGCCTCGCAGTACAAGAGCAAGCTGCCCGTACTGATGGGCGCGAGCCTCGGCGGGCTGGCTGCCCTGTACGCCGAGTGGCACCACCCGGGCACGTTCGACGGGCTCTTCCTGCAGTCGGCGTCGTTCTTCACCCTCAGCACCGACCCGCAGGAATCCAAGTTCGAGTACTACGCCGAGGTCACCGGATTCGTGAACCAGGTGCTCGAGGCAACCGCGGCCCCGACTCGCCCGGCGCTCGGGATGACGGCCGGGACACCCGAGGAGAACGTGCACAACAACCGCGTGATGGCCGCCCACCTAACCGAACTCGGCCTGGACGTCGACTTCAACGAGACACCCGACATGCACAACTTCACCGCCTGGCGCGATGTCTTCGACCCGACCCTGACCGAACTCCTGCAGCGCACCTGGAACTGAGTGATCAAAACACTTGCCGGGTTCGGTGCCTTCGGTCTGTTCTGGGGTGCGTGGGGTGCGAGCCTTCCCGCGGTCAAGGCGGAGGCGCAGGTCAGTGACGGCCAGTTGGGAGCCGCTTTGCTCATGGTCGGTCTCGGTGCGCTCGTCTCGATGCGGTTCACCGGCTACCTGATCGATCGGTACGGCGGCGTCGTGCTGCCCGCTGTCGTCCTGCTTTTCGGCCTGTGCGGAGTGCTGCCTGCCCTGGCCAACTCGGCCGTCACTCTCGGTGCGACACTGTTCCTGCTGGGTGCCACTTCTGGCGCAACCGACGTAGCTATCAACGCGACCGGCTCCACGGCCGAGGCGACTACCGGCAAGCCGCTGATGAACCTGGCCCACGGGCTGTTCTCGATCGCCGTAGTCGTAGCAAGCCTCGGTACTGCGGGTCTACGCGCGGCCGGCGCCGGTGCGCTGCCAGTACTCGGCGGTGTCTTCGTCCTGATCGCCTTGGTCGTCGTAGTTGTCCTCGCACCCGGCTCACGGAACTCAGCCCCGCGAGTCGTCGAGGAGAAGGCGCCACGCAGGCTGGAGCCCGCTTTGCTGGTCTTCGGCGGCCTCTGCGCGCTGGCCTACGTAGTGGAGAACGCCTGGCAGAGCTGGGGCGCTGTACACCTCGACACGTCACTGCACGCCGCTCCTGCACTCGCCTCCAGCGCTGCAGCTGTCTTTGCCGCAGCTGCAGCCACTGGGCGGATCGGTGGCAACGCTCTGCTCAAGCGATTCCATCCTGTTCAGCTACTGGTCGTCGGAGGAGCCGTGGCCGCCGTCGGCACGGTCGTAGCCGCTACGGCCGGTCAGGCTTGGCTGGCCCTGGTCGGGATCGGGATAGCCGGACTTGGTACGTCGGTCTGCGCGCCGACCATCATCGGCATGGCCGGCGCTTGGGCGGGACCCGAGCGACGTGCAGGCGCAATCTCCACCGTTACCACCATCGCCTACCTGGGCTTCCTGCTCGGCCCGGCTGCGGTAGGTGCCGCCTCCAGCGCGTGGTCGTTGCCGGTGGCCCTCAGCGGTGTCTCAGTGCTCGCCGTGTTCGTCGCTGTACTCGGACCGGTGGCCGGACGCGCGGTCGCCGAGCAGCGAAGCTCATGACATGGAAGGGTTACCGAAAAGGCGCCAAGTACTGGATCCTGACCTGACCTGACCTGACCTGACCGGATCGCGAGAGAGTGAGGCCGCATGGAACGCGAGCAGGTCGAACTGGAGGCACCGGGGCTGGACCGGCCGGGCACGCTGATCCGGTACGGGCACTACGGGCGACCGGTGCTGGTGTTCCCGAGCGAACAGGGCCGTGCCTGGGACTACGAGAGCAACGGCATGGTGGAAGCGGTCGCGGACCTGATCGAGGCCGGCCGGATCAAGCTGTACTGCGTTGATTCGTACGACCACGTCAGTTGGTCCGACCGCAGTCTGCCGCTGGAGGAGCGGGCTCGCCGCCATGGGCTGTACGAGTCATGGATCCTCGACAAGGTGGTGCCTGCGATCGGCGGCGATACTCCGGGCGCGGGGGACATCATCACGACCGGGTGCAGCCTTGGCGCCTTCCATGCGCTCAACTTCGCGCTGAAGCGGGCCGATCTGTTCCCGATCGCGATCTGCCAGTCCGGCAACTACGACGCGTCCAGCTGGCACCCGTGGGGCGAGCGCGGCGACGCGCTGTACTTCAACAACCCGGCGGACTACCTGCCCAACCTGGACGGTGAGCACCTCGACTGGTTGCGCAACCGGGTGTTCCTGGTGCTCACGGTCGGCCAGGGCGACTGGGAAACCAACCCGACCGGCTCCCTGCCGTCGGCGCGCGCGACCAGCGCGGTACTGGCTTCCAAAGGCATCCCCCACGAGCTGGACCTGTGGGGCCACGACGTAGCCCACGACTGGCCCTGGTGGCGCAAGCAGATAGCCCACCACCTGCCACGATTCTGCTAGCCGCCCCCCATCGCCTGTTGGCCGCCCCCATCGTCTGTCGGCCGCCCTCTTCGCCTTCCTTCCTTCCTTCCCTTCCCTTCCTTTCCCTGCTTGTTAGGAGTTCACCGTGGCTGACCGCTCTCAGCACTTGATCGGGTTGTTGCTCGGCGCCGAGGAGGACTGGCCGCAGGCCTTCGAGGGGCTGCTGCGACAGGTCGGCCCGGTCACCGACAGCGGCACGACCCACGAGTTCAGCACCGAGCGGCTGACGATCGAGCCGTTCGACCTCAACGATCCGGTCCGGGTCGAGCTGGTGATCGACCGGCTCGCGTACTGGTACTACCACCCGCGCGAGTGGCTGAAGAAGGCCGCACTGATGAACGGCACCTACCTGCTGAACTCGCCGTTCACCTTCCAGGCGATGGAGAAGCACAGCGCGTACTGCGCGATGCTCCGGCTCGGCCTGAAGATCCCGCGGACCGTGCTGGTGCCGTACAAGAACCCGGTCGACAACGTGCGCTGGGCGTACACGTCGGCGAAGTACAACAAGTCGTTCGACCTGGACGCGATCGCGGACGACCTCGGCTACCCGATGTACATGAAGCCGTTCGACGGTGGCGGCTGGCGCGGCGTCTCGCGGATCAACAACCGCGAGGACCTGCACAAGGCCTACGACGAGTCCGGCGAGATGCTGATGCACCTGCAGGCCACGGTCGAGTACGAGAAGTTCGCCCGGGCGCTGTCGATCGGCGCCGAGACGATGGTGATGGACTTCCAGCCGGACGAGCCGATGCACACCCGGTACGCCGTCTCCCATGACTTCCTCAGCCCGTCGGCCGGCCACCAGGCGGTCGCGATCAGCCGGATCGTGAACGCGTTCTTCGGCTGGGAGTTCAACTCCTGCGAGATGCTGGTCAGCGGCGACTCGGTGCACCCGATCGACTACGCGAACGCCTGCCCGGACGTGGCGATCACCTCGCTGCACTACTACTTCCCGTGGGCGATCAGCGCGCTGGTGAAGTGGTCGATGTTCTCGCTCGCGACCGGCCGGCGGACCAAGGTCGACCTGCACACCGAGCGGTACTTCGCGATCGCCGACGACGACTCGCTCGACTACGACGCGAAGATCGAGGCCTACCTCGCGCTGGCCGACGAGTACTTCGACACCGCCCGCTACCAGGAGTGGTGCGCCGAGAACCTCCCCGACTTCGACGAGCGACTCGTCGACTGGGTCCGCGGCGACGACTTCGACCGCATCCTGCGCGAGACGGTCGCCGCCACCTACCCGGCCCACGAGCAGGAGAAGTTCCTCGCCCATTTCCGCGGCCTCACCGGCCTGTGGGTCTCGGACCAATCAAAGTCAAAGTAGGACAACGATGAGTGCGGTGGCGATCACCAACTGGATCGCCGCCGAGGTCGCGCGCCGTCCGCCTCGTCGCGAGTTCGTCCACTGCAGGTCAGGCCAGGCCCAGCCGGCCCGTACGACGCTTGTCGCCAGCAGTAGCAGCCCGATCAGCCACAGCCACGGCGGCACCGCCTGCCAGTCGACGGTCGTCCGGGCGAAGAGCAGGAAGAGGAATCCGACCGCGAAGACCACGACGACGTCCAGCCGGTCCCGGAGCTTGCGGCCGTTGAGCTGCCAGAGGACGAGCAACGGATAGCCGATCGCCAGGACCAGCACGATGATCGTCCTCACGACTGCGCCGCCAGTAGCTTGGCGCCGAAGTCGTTGACGGAGGCAGCTACATCGGACAGCACCACCACGGCTCGCTTCCGCTCCAGGTCGACGCCGACGAACGCGCGATAGCCGCCGGTGCCGCCGTCATGCCACACCATCGAGTGATCCGTACCGGGCAACGGGCTGGTGATCCAGAACAGCCCGATCCTGTCACCGTCCTCGAAGCCCCGCCGGGCCGCCAGCGCCTCGACGCCGGTGCCTCGCAGCAACGACTGCAGCATCAGCGCCATATCGCCCGATGTGGACACGACGCCGCCGGCCGGCCCGTACCCGTCCTGCACCCACGGCGCTTCCTTCCGCCCGCCTGAGCTGTAACCGTCCGGAGCGGCATCGGCCTGGTCGACGGCGACCCGGGTCTCATTCATCTGCAGTGGCGTGAGCACTCGTTCGGTCAGCAGATCCGGGTAGCTCTTGCCGGCCTTGCTGGCGAGAGCCTGACCGAGCAGCGCACCGCCGAGATTCGAGTACGCCGGTTTGCCTCGACCGCCGGTGCCAGCGGCCCGGGCTTGGCCGAGCAGCTGGTTGACGTCGTACGGGTAGGGATTGCTTGCGGACCAACTGGCGAGGAACGATCGCGCGACGACGAGTGGCTTGTGTGAGGTGTTGGGCAGACCCGAGCTGTGGGTCGCGAGCTCCTCGAGGGTGGCGTTGGCGACGTCGGTGCCGTCCAGGGGCAGTAGCGAGCCGACTTGCTGATCCAGCCGCACCTCGCCACGGCGTACCGAATCTGCCAGCAACAGACCGGTCATGGCCTTGCTGATGGAACCGACCTCGAAGCGGCCGTGCTCGTTCGCGCCCCGCCCGGCGAACACCATCGAGTTGTCCCCGATCACCGCGACGGCCAATCGGTGCCCGGGGCCCTCATAGTTCTGGTCGATGAACGCCTGCAGTTTGTCGTCACCGGTCCGGGCCGCATCCAGGTCCAGACCTCGCGGCCGGACCAGCCAGCCACCGGCCGTCAGCGCTATCGCCAGCAGTACGGCGATGAGTTTCATGCTCGCCCCTCC
This sequence comes from Kribbella qitaiheensis, assembly GCF_014217565.1. Lineage (NCBI taxonomy): Bacteria > Bacillati > Actinomycetota > Actinomycetes > Propionibacteriales > Kribbellaceae > Kribbella > Kribbella qitaiheensis. The sequence continues at coordinate 5,166,480 of NZ_CP043661.1, read as the reverse complement.
AGAGCCGCCAAGATCGTCATCAGCGCGACCACGCGAGGCGGGGGTACGGCGAAGACGCCGCGGCTGGGAGTGTGCAGCCAGCCTTCCGCAGTCAGCTGACGCAGATGGTGGTAGATCTGCCCGCTCGTGCCAAGACCCTGGACCTCACTGAGCGCATTGACTGTGCTGGTTCCGCGCAGGATCTGCTGCAGCAGCGTCAGTCGCACCGGGTTCCCGAGCGCCGCGAGCGCCCCGGCCCACTCCGTCCAGTCCGCGTCGAGCACGGCTGGCTCGACCCCGTTCGAGGCAAGTAGAGCGCGTCCGACCGGTGCGGAGTCGTCGGTCTGCGGAAAGCCCGCGGCCTGTGGACGACGGCGGGTGGAAGCGCCGGATTCCAGCGCGGCGATCCGCCGTTCCAGCTCCGCGAGCCGGTTATCCACAGCTTCTTCCACACTGTGGATAGTACGTAGTTACGTATGTATTGCAAGTACGGCGCACTAACATGGCGTGGGTGCGAGACGAAGAGGTCCCTGGGTGGTGGCAGCGGCTCGGGCTGGACGGTCTGATGGATGTACACGTCCACTTCCTGCCGGACGGGGTGATGGACGCGGTCTGGCGATACTTCGACCAGGCCGAGAAGCACTACGGCACGCCCTGGCCGGTGACCTACCGAACGCCCGTGGCCGAGCGACTGGAGACGCTGCGCGCACTCGGCGTACGGCGGTTCCCGGCCCTCGTCTATCCGCACAAGCCGGATATGGCCGCCTGGCTGAACCAGTGGGCCCGCGACTTCGCCGCAGCGACGCCTGGCTGCGTCCCGAGCGGCACGTTCTACCCGGAACCGGGCGCCTCGCAGTACGTGAAAGAGGCTCTGGAGCTGGGCACCCGGATCTTCAAGGTGCATGTCCAGGTCGGTGACTACGACCCTCGCGACGACGAGCTCGACGCGGTCTGGGGCCAGCTGGCGGAGGCCGGCGTACCGGTGGTCGCGCACTGCGGATCGGGGCCGATCCCCGGCCGCCACACCGGCCCCGGGCCGTTCGGCGAGGTACTGCGGAGACACCCTCGGCTGACCGCGGTGATCGCTCACCTGGGCATGCCGGAGTACGCCGAACACCTCGCGCTGGCCGAGACCTATCCCAACGCGCACCTCGACACCACGATGGCGTTCACGCCGTTCGTGGAGGCGATGATGCCCCTCGACCCGTCCCTACTGCCGCGACTGGCGGCGCTCCAGGACCGGATCGTGCTCGGCTCGGACTTCCCGAACATCCCGTACGAGTACGCCGTCCAGCTGGAATCGCTGGAGCGCCTGGAGCTTGGCGACGACTGGCTCCGCGCCGTCTGCTGGCACAACGGCGCTCGTCTGCTCGGCGCCTGATCCGCTACTCAGTCGGTAGCTGCGAGGCGAACCAGGCGAGGGTGAGGCCGGTCAGCAGCGCGTCGCGGTCGACGTCGAGGTTGACCAGCTGGGCGTTCCAGGCCAGGAGCGCCGTACTGAGCACCAGAGCCGAGACCTGCCGGCCCTCATTGAAGGCGGTCAGGCTCTCGTTGAACCAGCGCACCTCGGCGAGCTCGGCCGCATCGAGTCCTCGTTGCTCGGCCTTCGCCTCGGTGACTTCCGTGTACGCCGGGGTCGCGTCGATGCCGTGCCGATCGTCGCCGACCTGGTACTCGTCGTACCCGAGTCGACTCATCAGGTCGTCCCAGCCGGCCGCGCTGCGTCCACTCGGTGACCCACCGGGAGGCCCGGCCAGAGCTGTCCAGGCGATCGACGGGATCACCAGGTGATAGTTGCCCGTCGCCTCCAACCGGCCGGCCGCGTCGAGCACGTCCATCACGCCACTCGGCCAGGCGTGGGTGAGCAGCACCGGACGCGCGTCGGGACGGACGGAGCGCAGGTGCAGGAAGTGGACGAACTGACCGCTGATCTCGGTGCTGTAGTGGGAGTAGGCGCTCAGGCGGCGCTCATGCGCGCGCCAGTCGTACCCGCCGACCCAGTAGTCCAGGAGATCGTCGGCATAGGCGAGCGGGACGATCCGGTCCAGGCCCGCCGCTATGTAGGCGCCGCCGTCGCGGAACGCCCGGAGCCGCTGGTACAGCGACTCCAGGTCTGCCTGCGGCACCCGAAGCCGGAGCTCCCGGACCTCCGCAGTTCGCTCGATTCCCACCCGACGACCTCCACGCCTCTCCCCGTTGTCGATCCTGCTCTTCCTCAGATGATGCCTCGAACCCACAGTTGGTTCGGTGCCCACCTCCTTTCTAACGAGGCTCGGACCTCTTCGGTCATTCCGACGGCTGCAGGTTGCTGCAATTCGAGCTTTGGGGAAAAGTATTGACAACGCTGTCTCAGTCGGCGCTCGAGCGATTGCTGAGCCAATTCCAACGTTGTAGTGTCATCGCGACCGCGCACGCGACCTCACCGGAGGCCCCTCGATGTCATCCACCCCAGCCCAGCCCGGAGTCCCCCGCGGCGAACACCCCCGGCCGCAGTTCGTCCGGCCCGACTGGCTCAATCTGAACGGCGAGTGGCAGTTCGAGATCGACACCGCCGACTCCGGCCTGGAGCGCGGCGTCCGCGACCGCGACCTGCCGGACCGGATCGTCGTCCCGTTCGCCCCCGAATCCCAGCTGTCCGGGATCGAGAACGTCGACTTCCTCGAAGCCGTCTGGTACCGGACCACCGTCACCGTTCCGGCCGACTGGTCCGACCGGCAGGCAGTCCTGCACTTCCAGGCCGTCGACCACGACGCCACCGTCTGGGTGAACGGCGTCGAGGTGGTCCGGCACCGCGGCGGCTTCACGCCGTTCTGCGCTTCGCTGGCCGGCGTCGCCGAGCCCGGCGAGGAGGCCGTGATCGTCGTGCGCGCCCGCGACACCCGGTACGGCGTACAGGCTCGTGGCAAGCAGAGTCAGCCGTACTTCAACGCGGACTGCCACTACACCCGCACGACGGGGATCTGGCAGACCGTCTGGCTGGAGGCCGTCCCCGTTGTGCACCTGGGGCGCCCCCGGATCTCGCCGGATGTGGCCGGGTCGTCGTTCCACCTCGATGTGCCCGTGTCGGCGAACAAGCCGGGCTGGAAGGTCCGAGCCATCCTGTCCGACGACGCCGGCGAAGTGGTCAGCGCCGAGGTCCGGGCCGACCTGGACCTCGCGCCGCGACTCGTACTGCCGATCCCCGCGGACCGAGTCCGGCTATGGGACACGACCGACCCGCACCTGTACGGCGTACGGTTCGAGCTCGTCGATGCCGATGGCACCGTTGTGGACAGCGCCGAAAGCTATACGGGCCTGCGCTCCGTGTCGATCAACGGTCAGGCCATCTTGATCAACGGCAAGCATGTCTTCCAGCGCCTCGTGCTGGACCAGGGTTACTGGCCGGAGAGCCTGATGACGGCTCCCTCGGAAGAGGCCTTGGTGGCCGACATCGAGCTGAGTCTGGCGGCCGGTTTCAACGGCGCCCGACTGCACCAGAAGGTGTTCGAGGAGCGATTCCTCTACCACGCGGACCGCATGGGCTACCTCGTGTGGGGCGAGTTCGGCGACTGGGGTGCGGGCGTCGCCGGCACCGGGGACGACAACCAGCAGCCGACGGCGTCATTCGTGACGCAGTGGCTGGAGGCGGTCGAGCGGGACTACAGCCACCCGTCGATCATCGGCTGGTGCCCGACGAACGAGACGCACCAACTGCTGCACGACAAGATCACGCAACTGGACGACGTGACTCGTGCGATGTTCCTGGCAACGAAGGCGGCCGACACTTCGCGGCCGGTGCTGGACGCGTCGGGGTACTCGCATCGGGTGCCCGAGACCGACGTGTGGGACTCGCACAACTACGAGCAGGACCCGATCGAGTTCGCCAAGCAGATGGCCGGCCTCGCCGACGGAGCGCCGTACGGGAACACCGGTGGGCCTGACAACCGGCCGATCTCGCTCGCCTACAACGGGCAGCCGTACTTCTGCAGCGAGTTCGGCGGGATCTGGTGGAACCCGGAAGCGGCGAAGGCCGGCACCGGTAGCGACGCCGACTCGTGGGGCTACGGGCAGCGGGTGAAGGACGAAGAGGACTTCTACGACCGGTTCAAGGGTCTGGTCGAGGCGCTGCTCGGGAATCCGCTGATGTTCGGCTACTGCTACACGCAGCTGACCGATGTCTTCCAGGAGGAGAACGGGATCTACCGCTTCGACCGCTCGACCAAGCTCGACGTCGACCGGGTCCGCGCAGTACAGATCCAGGCTGCGGCGTTCGAAGTTGCGTCCGAATAGCCGTGGGGCGGGCCCCACAGCTGTTCGGACGCAAGGAGTTCGTGGGCGCTAGAGCAGTTCGTGCCGTCTGAGGGGAGTTTGACCCCGGCGGCACGGAGCTGGCGGGCGCGTCAGAGGGTGTTGGTGAGGAGCTGGAGGAGGAGGCTGGTGGTGGCTACTGCGACCCAGAGGATGGCGCCCAGAAGGAGCGGGCGGAGGCCGGCGGCGCGGAGTTCGGCGGGGCGCAGCGAGAGGCCGATCGCGGCGAGGGCGCAGGTGATCAGGAAAGTGCCGGTCAGCGACAGGCCGGACTGCCACGAGTCGGGCACCAACCCGGCACTCCGAAGTCCTGCGGCGGCGATGAACCCGACGAGGAACAAGGGCACCAGCTTCCGCCATGGCAACGTCCGCCGCTGCGCACCGGCAGCGCCGACCGCCGCACCGGCTCCCTCGACCTCGGTCGCTGCGGCTCGCCCGTCCACGACGGCGCCTTGAGGTGAGGTCGGGGCGACCGCGGCGGCGTCCGCCGTACGGGCGTCCCGGCGGGACTTCAGGAGGACGAGGGTGAGGACGATGGGGACGAGCGTGAGGGAGCGGGTGAGCTTCACGACGAGCGCCTGGTCGCCGGCCGACTGGGAGTAGGCGTAGCCGGCGGCGACTACCGAGGAGGTGTCGTTGATCGCAGTACCGGCCCATAGACCGAACGCTTCGGGGCTGAGGCCGAGAAGGTGGCCGAGAGGCGGGAACGCGAGCACGGCGACGACATTGAACGTGAAGATCGTGGCGAGCGCATAGGCCACCGACGATCGCTTCGCCCCGATCGCGGCTGTCGCGGCGGCGATCGCCGAGCCGCCGCAGATCGCAGTACCGACTCCGATCAACGTCTGGGTGTCACCCCGTACGCCGAGGAGCCTGCCGAACACCCAGGCGCCGCCGAGTGCGACCGTCAGGGTGCCGAGCATGACCGGAAGAGAGCTACCGCCGACGCGTACTACTTGCTGGAGCGACAGGCCGGTGCCGAGCACGACGATCGACAGTTGGAGCAGGTTCTTCGAGGCGAAGTCGTATCCGGGGCGCATCCGCTCGCTGCGCAGTACGGGCAGTGCAACCCCGGCCAGTACGCCGAGCAGGATCCCGAACACCGGACCGCCTACAACCGGCACCAGCCGCCCGAGCGGCACAGCAACAGCCGCCAGAACCAACACCACCCCGGCGCCAGGCAACCGCCCGACCCAGCTAACTGCAGGGGCCGGCGCCGAGTCTGATTGGGGGTGCTCGATCGTGGGAGCGGGAGGCGTGGACGCAGGGCTGAGCGAGGTGGGGGTCTTGCGGTGCTTAGGTGCCCTAACCTCGACGTGCAGCATGCGGCGGACCTCTCGACAGTAAATGTACGCACATTTACGCTAAGAGATGACCGGACATTTGGCAAGACGGCGGGCTGCGCCGTCCCTGGAACCAGTGGGAGCAGACGACCGGATGACCGAGCGCAGGCTCGACCGCAGTGGTGGTCAGACGCTGTGGAAGCAGTTGCAGCAGGACCTGGTCCGGCGACTGCGGGCCGGGGAGTTCGACGACCTCTTCCCCGGCGAACTCGCGCTGGTCGAGGACTACGCCGTCAGCCGGCACACCGTCCGGCAGGCGCTCGCGAAGCTCCGGGCAGACGGGCTGATCGTCGCCGAGCGCGGGCGGCAGCCGCGGGTCGCGACCACGCCCGAGATCCGGCAGCCGATGGGCGCGCTGTACAGCCTGTTCTCCTCGGTCGAGGCCTCCGGGCTGCCCCAGCACAGCGTCGTACGGGTGCTCGACGTCCGCGCGGACGGCGTGATCGCGAGCCGCTTGGACCTCGAGGGCTCGAGCCCGCTCGTCTACCTCGAGCGCGTTCGCTTCGCCGGCGACGAACCGCTCGCGCTGGACAGGGTCTGGCTGCCGAAGACACTGGCGGCCGGGCTGCTCGACGCGGACTTCAGCCATACCAGCCTCTACAACGAGCTCGCCAGCCGGACCGGGCTCCGCCTCGACCACGGCCGCGAGGACATCCGCGCGGTCAACCCGACCCCGGCCGAGCGAGCGCTCCTGCACTGCCCCGCCGACGCCGCGGCGTTCTCGATCAACCGCCTCGGGCACGCCCAGGGCCGCAAGATCGAGTGGCGCCACACCGTCGTCCGCGGGGACCGCTTCGCCCTGGCCGCCGAGTTCTCCGCCCACGAGGGCTACCGGCTGACCCCCGCCACCAAGGCAACCGCCCTTCACTGACCTGCGGGTGGGTCAGAGCGTGGTCGACTGAAGGTGGTCGACCACGACGAACTCGGCACCGGCCGCAGCCACCGACGTACGGAGTTTGGCCAGGCCGCCCCAGTCGACCGCCGGCTTGTCCAGCGGCTGGTCGAAGTCGTCCCAGTGCGTGGCGATCACCGTCTTGACCGGCTGGAGGGTGGCCAGCAGGCGATCGGTGACACCCGGCTCGCCGCCGGGCGCGGCCAGTACGACGTCCACCTGCAGATCGCGAAGTGCGGCGGGATCGAAGCCCGCAGTACTGAGACTCAAGATGCGCAGACCGCCGATGGTCAGCACGTACGCCAGCGTGCCGCCCTCGACGAGGTCCGCGATCGTGCGCGGCCTGGCCGGTACTGCGCCCGGCCGCGTCCCCGGGAAGGCGAATTGATGCCGCTTGCCGCCACACGAATGCACCGACCGGAAGACCTCGACAGTGAACCCCTCGAAAGGCAGGTACTCCCCACCCGACACCTGCGACAGCTGATCCGAAGGTGCGCGCAGAGCCCGGAGCAGGTTGAGGTGAGTCTCGTTGCCGAGCACGGTCGCCTTCGTCTTGCGCGCGATGTACGGCACGTCGGGAATGTGGTCGTAGTGACCGTGATGCACGAGGATCGCGTCGGCCGTGGTGACGTACCGATCGATGACCGCCGGCGAACTCACGATCCGCGTCGCCGGGTCAGCGGCCTCGGCCGAGTACGTGCCGGTCCGGAACCGGGTCAACCAAGGATCAGTCAGTACCACGTGCGCGCCGGAGCGGATCTGCCAAGCGTGATTCCCCCACCACGTGAACTCGACCGGCTCCCGCGCCGTGGCACTCAGCCCGGTCGCGGCACCACTCACACCGGTCGCCGCATCGGCTCCTCCAGCCACCCTTACGCCGGCCGCCCCGGCGACCGCCGCGGCCGTCGTCGCCGTACCGCCCAGCAAAATCCCTCTGCGACTGACTGACATCCCGTCTCCTCCCGTCCGCCGGACCGCCCGGCGAACGGACCTCAGTCAAGGTGCCTAACGCGACCAATGTCGAATATGCTCTTACACATGAACCGATCTGCTGGTGATATCGGCGCAGGTCAGCAGGGTCATGCTGACTGAGCGGCACTTGCAGATCTTTGTAGCGATCGCCGACGAACGGCACTTCGGCGCGGCTGCCAGGGTCATCGGCATCACCCAGCCTCCGCTGTCCCAGGGACTCCAGCGGCTGGAAGCCTTGGTCGGCGCCAAACTGTTCGAGCGCGGCCCCGGCCAGGTGGAGCTCACTCCAGCCGGCGCTGCGCTCCTGCCGTTCGCACGGCGGGCGCTCAACTCGTTCGACGAGTTCCATCAGGCCGCTAGCGTCCAAGACCCGGACGGGCCGGAGCTGCGACTTGGACTGGCCCCGGAAGTGCCGGCCGCCGTCGGTGCGGCATTAGCTGCTGCCTGCAGCGCCGCACTGCGCAGTACGAGGGTTTCCGTCGTCACTGCACCGACAAGCTCGCTAGTGCCTGCTGTAGCGACCGGGAGGCTCGGGCTCGCCGCAGTGCTGCATCCCGCAGTACTGGACGGCCTACAAGCTGGCCCGGTCACTCTGTTGCCGACCTGGGCGCTGGTACCGGCCTCACTCGTCCCCGACGACGGAGAGCCGCTGCATCTTCAGAAGCTCAGCGGTCTCCCAGTAGCGGTCCGACCGCGTGCCGAGGCTCCAGCAGCGCGCGATCTCTTCCTGGACACGCTCGCGATGCACCGCCCAACCGGCGGCACTGTGGTGGTCACAGACGAACGCGCTGGACTGGCGATGGCTGCAGCGAGTCAAGCGATCCTCTTGACCCCGGACCCGACGCTGGAAGCAGCAGGAGTCGGCCGCCATCGTCTGGTCGGCGACCCGCTCCCAGTCAGGCTCCGCTTGGTCTGGCCACAGTCCCGTACGCCGCCCGCCCTACCTGCCGAGGTCATCCCCCACCTGATCCAGGCCTTGACGGCGCCATGACCACGCCACCTCAGCCACGGTCGCCCGTAGATCGCGCCAGCGGCACCCACTCGACCGGAAGCCGCGCCGCTGCGGCGCGTTCGAGCGCGCGGATTCGCGCGATCTTCGAGGACGCCGGCGTTCGCGGTTGGCTGCACGCGACTCCGCTCGACCGGCCGGACGAGAGCGTCGAGCTCGACCCCGACGTCGTCGTACCGCTGGCGTCCGTCTACAAGTTGCCACTGCTGACCGGCTTCTGCCGCCTTGTCGACCAAGGCGAGCTCGACCCGCGAGAGCAGATCACACTGTTGCCAGCAGCAAGGACTCCGGGGCCGACAGGCCTTTCCCTGCTTGCCGATCCCGTCACCTTCTCGCGCCGCGATCTCGCCGTCATGATGATGACCGTCTCCGACAATGCCGCCGCGGACGCGCTCCTCGACCAAGTCGGCCTCGACCGGCTCGCTACGATCCTGCGCGACTTCGGCTTGGAGAAGACCCGGATCCGACGAGGAGCCGCCGACAGCCTCCGCGCGTTGCAACGCAGTACCGGAGCACCCGACCCCGCCGCCGCGCTCGCAGTACTGGCGGACAACGATCAAACCCACCCCGCCGGCGTCTACGAAGCGGCCAACGCCTCAGCAGGCACAGCGCGCGAACTCACGCGCCTCCTGGCCCTTCTGTGGACCGGCCAACTGCTCTCACCAGAGCAAACGCACTTCGCCCGAACCACAATGGAACGGCAGATCTTCCAGCACCGCATCGCGTCCGGCTTCCCGTACGACGGGGTGCGTGTCGCCGGGAAGACCGGCACCTTCGGAGCACTCCGGCACGAAGCGGCCGTGGTGACGTTGGCCGGCGGAGACGCGTACGCCGTCGCCGTCCTCACCCTCGCCGCAAGGGGAGACCGCCGCCTCCCCCGGGTCGACGCCGCCATCGGCGAAGCCGCCCGGGTAGCGGTCGACCTACTGCGCTAGTCGTTCACCACCGCGTAGGCCTCGACCTCGATCAGCGCCTCCGGGCTGAACAACGCGACCACCTGCACCGCAGTACTGGCGGGCGGGTTGGCCGTGTCGACGTAGGCGTCACGCGCGACTCGCAGAGCCGGCAGGAAGGCGATGTCGGTGACGAAGAAGTTGAGCTTCACGACATCCGCGAAGGTCGCCCCGGCCGCAGCGAGACAGCTGTCCAGGTTGGCGAAGATCTGTTGCGCCTGCGCTACCGGATCGCCGTCGCCGACCAGTTTGCCGTCGGCATCCAGCGCGACCTGACCGGCGATCGCCACCCAGCGTCCCGGACCGGTCACGACATGGCTATATCCGTTGCCCGGGGCAACACCTTCAGGCTTCGGATACGAGAGATTCGTCAAGATTCCTCCAATTGCGGACAGACCCCCATCCTCGCCGAACCAGGCAAGCCACACCACCGCATACTTCGCATGAATGCCTGGCCGAGCTCGACGTGGTGCTCAGCGGTGAAGAGCCGGACCGGCTGAAGCATGTGCTCGCGGCGTCTCGGTCCTGAACGACTCGCCGAGTTCCTGACCGAGGCCGAAGTAGTGCCGGAAGTTGTAGATGAGCGGCGACCAGGCGGCGGGATCGACGTACGACGTGCCCGGTACTACGACGCGCTCGTCCGCGTGCACCCGAAGCACCTTCGCCTGTACCACAAAGAAGTTGCCCGCAGCATCCAGTCGTACGTCGACCGCTCGCGCCTCGAACTGCAGGGGACATTCGGCGACCCGTGGCGGCCGGACCAGCTCGGACGGGACAGGCGTCAGCCCGGCGGTCTCGAACTTGGCCGGCTCGTACCGGAACCGGTCCTGCTTGCTCTCCGGAACCGGCCCGCGCCCGGTACAGCCGGCGATCCGCTCGACGTTGCGCCACAACTCCGGCGAGGGAAAGTTGATCACCAGGTCAGGACGCTGCCGGAGATTGGCGACTGTCTGGCCTTCCGCGCCCAGCCCGAGGACGACGACCTCGCCGAGCGCCCAGGCGGACGACATCGGGGCGAGATTGAAGGTGCCGTCGGAGTTCTCGGTGGACAACAGTTCGACCGGCGTTCCGACGTACAGGATGGACGGTTCGATCGTCAGGTGCGTCATACGTTTGACGCTACGAGCCGGACGCTTCGGTGTGCGCCGAACCATCGGCGAGGCAGGATGGTCGGGTGAACATAGCTAGCGAAGGGCAGGAGCTCGCCGCCTGGGCGCGAATGCTCGCGGACGGCACCCGGGCCACGGTCTGCCTCGCGCTGCTCGACGGCCGCGCCTGGACCGCCACCGAGCTCGCCCGCCTGGCAGGGGTTTCGCGACCGACCATCAGCGAACACTTGAATCAATTGGTGTCCGGCGGGCTGCTCACCGAAGTACGGCAAGGACGCCATCGGTACGTGAAGTTGGCCGGGCCTGAGACGGCTGAACTGCTGGAGGGACTGGCGGCGCTGGCACCCCGTCGTACGGAGGTCGCTACCAGCCTCGCCGCGGCGAGTAAGCGAGATGCCTTCGCGCGAGCGCGCACCTGCTACGACCACCTCGCCGGGCGGCTCGGCGTCGCGTTGACGGATGCGATGACCGAACGCGGGCTGCTCGACTGGTCGGACGGCGTCGTGCTGACGCCGGAAGGCCAACGCTGGTTGGAGAATCTCGGCATCTCGGTCGGCGGACGAAGCGGGCGGCCGCTGGTCCGGTCCTGCCTGGATGTGACCGAGCGTCGGCCGCACCTGGCCGGCCGGGTCGGGGCCGCGTTGTGCGAACACGCTTTGAAACAAGGCTGGGTGAGCCACATCACCGGTGGTCGCGCTCTCAAGGTGACCGGTTCGGTACGAGACCTCGGCCTGCCCGCCGGCGTAGTACAGGATCTCCTCTCCCGAGGCTGAGCCCATCTCCTGCAAGCTCCCCCGTTTCCGTCCTTGCCTTGCCGTTCCACTCCCCCTTTCCCTTCCTTCCCTTGCTGTTCCACCTCGTGAGATCCACGACAGCGAACACGCACTCGGTGGGCATTCTGCGCCGATCCGGCTTACCCTTCGGCCATGACTGGTTTCGAGCCCGACACCGAACTGGTGTCCCGTCTCTCTCTGCCCAGCCATGTGGTCGTCCTGGTGGACGGCCGCTGGCACCCCGGCTGGTTGATCGGCCGCGAGCACGAGGAGACGGGATGGACCGGGATGGTGCAGTACGAGGGCGACGACGGTACGGAGAAGACGGAAAGCCTGCCGGCGGACCGGATCGCCCTGCCGGAGTCGGACCGACCGACTGAGCGAGCATCGTAGGGGAGGCAACGCGCGAAGGCCCCCGGGGAGAAATCTCCGGGGGCCTTCGCACGTAACCACAGGTCGGGGCACCTCAAGCAACTGACGAGAACCCCGCCCCAGGCCCTTCGGGCGGTTGACCTGGGGCGGGATCCTCAGTGGCGTTACAGACGGTGTATCGGCGATCACAGCCCAGGTGTTACACGGATCAGGAAAGTTTCCTCGTCTGGATCAACCGCTTGGCGATCTCACGCAACCGCACGTTGCTGTCCTGCGAGTACCTCCGCAGTACGGCGAACGCCTGCTCCTCGCTCAGGTCGAAGCGTTCCATCAGGATCCCCTGCGCCTGGCCGATCAACCGCCGGGATTCGATCGCCTGCCAGAGACTGGACTCGCTCCGGGCGTTCGCGACCGCGACCGCCGCGTGATCCGCGAACACCTGGGCCGTCAGGTCGTCGGATTCGCTGAACCGGTCTACGGCGGGGTCGAAGAGGTTGAGTACGCCGACCGTGCTGCTCGGCGTACGGAGCCGTACCGACAGGACACTGCGCAGCCCGACGGTCGCCATCCCCGCCGACCACTGCGGCCAACGCTCGTCCGCCCACGCGTCGCCGCTGAGCATGCTCCGCTCCTCCTGCACAGCGTCGTACGTCGGCCCCTCGCCCAGCTCCACCTGCAGCCGGTCGGCCTCCTCCACCAGCGCGTCCGTACTGACCGCAGACTCCAGCCTTCCGCCGCGATGCGTCAGTACGACGCTCGCATGGCTGGTGGCGAGCCCGGCGAGTACGTACTCGAGGAACCGCTCGGCGGTCTGCTCGACATCGGGCCGCTCGTGCAGAACCTGGGCCATCCGGGCCAGTTCCTGGGCGAACTCGTCCTTCACGCTGCCCGGCCCGGAAGCGTCAGGGGGAATGTCGTCACGGGGGTAGGTCCTTGGAAAGTCGCTCAGGGCGGCATGCTGCGCCGCCGGCTGACTTCCCAACCGGGATGACCTTAACACCAGAGCTATGACCGAAGATCCGCCGGGAAAAGGGCGATCCCGGCGCACGTGGCTGAACGCCGGGACCTGGAGCCGATCTGCCTCTCGAGCGACTGGCCGCTCCTGAGTTCACTGGTGCCCGATTCGGTCCCAGCCATTCGTTTCCGGCCCTGATCGATCAGAAGTGCACGGCGAGGAGGATCCGGCCGGTCTCGGAACTTCTGATGTCGAGGGCACGGATCTCGCCGCGATGCAGCTTGGTGGTGGCGGCGGGCTTCACCGTCGTACCGGGTGCGGCGGTCCAGCTCGCGATCAGCGTCGCCTTCCCCGAACCGTCCGTCACGAACAGCTCGTACCCGCGAGAACGCTCGCTCGGCGTCGCGAGTTCGTCGTACCGGCAACTGATCTCGATCGTCGTACCCCACCGCTCGTCGACCAGCCGCGCATCCGCCGACAACTTGCTCGCCACCGTCTGCACCAGCTCCACGTAGTCGCCGGGCGGATCATCGCGGGCCAGCGGGATCGCCACCACCGCGCCGATCGCGGCAGCGGTGGCGGCGACCCCGGCGATCACGCCGGCGAACCGGACCCGGCGGCGCCGACGGTCGCGTTGCACCGTCCGCACCAGACCGGGCAGCAGGTTCGGCGGAGTGGCCGCGATCGTCGCGAGCGCACGGTCGTCCGGCAGCACCTTGAGAGTGCCCGGTACGCCGGCAAGCGACGCCACCTCCGCCGAGCACTCGGGACAGGTCCGCAGATGCTCCTCGTACTCGCGCCGTTCTTGCGCCGACAAAGCGCCGAGCAGGTACCCCGCGTCCCACTCCCGGTACCGATCGCTCATTCCTTCGTCACCCCCCTCTCCTGCAACGCCAGCTTCAGCGCCCGCAACCCGTAGTGCAACCGCGACTTCACCGTCCCGGCCGGGATGTCGAGCTCCGCCGCGATATCGGTGACCGTACGGCGCCCGTAGTACGCGCGCACGATCACCTGGCGATGGTCGTCCGACAACTGCGCCAGCGAATCGGACACCAGCCACGCGTCCAGTACGGCGTTCGCATGGTCGGCGCTCGGCCGTTCCGGCAGATCGTCACTGGCCACCTCCCGGTTGACCCGGGCGCTCCGCCGGTCATCGATGACAAGATTGCGCGCCACCGTGAACAGCCAGGCCCGGGCCCCCGCCTCGTCCTCGGTCAGGATCTGCGGCCGGCGCCAAGCGCGCAGCAACGTCTCCTGAACGACATCCTCGGCGAACCGGTCGTCCCCCGTCAGCCGGACCACGAACCGCCACAACGAAGGCGCGTGCACATCGTGCAACTCGCGCAGCAGCGCCGCCCGGTCGTCAGCCATCGGCACTCCTGCTCCGTCGTCATGGAACTTCATATCGGCTGCTACTCGGGGCCGTCAGTCTGACGCTGTCGCCAGCTCGCTTCTTTCTGTCCTCTTTAGCAGCGGGCTGCTCTCCAGCGCCCACGCTCCGGACCCGAGGAACGCGATCAACAGGAACGCGAACGAGAACAACGCCGCCTTCTCCCCGCCATTCTGCACGGGCAGCAAAGCCCCGGACTGATGCACGGTGAAGTACGCGTACGCCATCGACCCGGAGCACAACAACGCGGCGTACCGAGTCCCGAGCCCGAGCAACACCAACAACCCACCCACCGTCTGAATCGCCGAAGCCCACCACCCCGGCCACACCAGCGGCTCGATCCTCTCCACTCCCAGCACCCCGAACAGGGCAGCCACCCCATGCGTGGCGAACATGAACCCCACCACGATCCGGAACAACCCCACGACCTGGTCCTGCCAGCGCTCCAACACAGCCATAACTCACTCCTCAGGTGAACGGACGGGTTCCACGCCACCAGCCGGCCTCACCCGCCCAGCAGCGCCCTTCACCCCGTAGAACGAGCGCTCGACTGATCCGGTTCAACCGTACGTAACCTTTTAATCACCCTCCGAATCCATTGACTTCGGGTACTGGAACCCGCTAGTGCCCCCCAACGAGCGAAACTCCCCCCAAACCTGACACACTGTCCCCACCACCCAGGGGCCTCTAGCTCAATTGGCAGAGCAGCGGACTTTTAATCCGCGGGTTGTCGGTTCGAGTCCGACGGGGCCTACCAGCAGTCCTGTACGCCGGGGAAAGCTCCCCCAACGCACCTCCTACGTCGGCGCTCCCGCCCGCCCCTGTCCGCCGCTCCTCCGTCGCGGCTCGTGCCCAGGTGCGGGTCGTCTTCTGCCTGGGCTCAAGAGGCGAGTCACGCGAGGGACTCCGAGCAGGTGTTCGTGCACGCCGGCCTCGCCCCGTCACAGACAAGGAGATTTACCTCGTCGAGTCGACCGACGAGAAGAAGGCCAGCGAGATCCAGACCGGGCTTCTGGCCCAGGTCGATCGCCAGCGGAATGCCCTCGACCAAGGCCACGCTCGGGTACGTCATCGAGACCTACCTGGCCGAGCACGACGGCGACGAGACAACCCTCGACACCTATCGCGGCTACTACCGACGGAGCATCAAACCGCAGCTGGGCAACCAGGCAACCTCGCAGATCACAGCCAAGGTCCTGGAACAGTTCTATGGACGACTGCGGAAATGCTCGGCCATCTGTCGGGGCGCAGACATGGTCGACCACCAGATCGCCCGAGTGCCGGGTAGTCCGACATCGGCGCAAGCCAGGGCGACCTTCAGCGAAGGGCGGTCGTTGAGCACGACTGCGCCCAGGCCCGGCTGCGTTGTTGTCGAGTGCAAGCCGCGCGTTTGCGAGCCAATGAGGCGTTCAAGTGTCCGCCAAATCCGCGCCATCATCAGCGGCGCACTCGATCTCGCACTCAGGTGGGATTGGATCGAGATCAACCCAGCGACTGTTGCAAGAAGCCCAAGCAGGCGAAACCACCGACACCCGACCAGGCGACGGGGCCGCCCAATCAACCTCGACCTCGATACCTGCAAACCGCATCACCCGAAGTACCAGGAACTGGTCGCGAACGACGACCGCACGGTCGGTGCCTACACGAGCATCGACGGCCACAAATGGATGGAGAAGGCCGAGGCGACATCTGGCCGGCACGCGCGACGCAGTCACGCGAGAACGCGAACCACCGCTGTCCGACCGCGAGGCACTGCGCTACCTCGGGACTCTCAAGAGGATTCAAGACCTGGTCCAGCGACTGCCGGCCGAGATCCGAGCTGTTGCCGGCCTCGAGGCGGCCGCTGTCGTGCGCCTGGCCGATCCCTTGCTCGCCGACCGGGCCCTCCGCGTACAGGCAGCCACGATCGGCGCAGAACTCAACCGTCCGGCTGCTCTGCCGGCGACAGGACGCCCAGAGCTGCCAATGACCCGGACGGCGTCCACGGGCTCAGATGCCGTACGGCAAACGCCCCCTCGAACACCCGGTAGAGAGCTGGAACGCTAGATCGGTGCTCCGAGCAGGGCGGGGAGCTCGGCGAACGAACTGATGGTCGGGCCGTCCCAGGCGGGGTCGCTATTCGCGTGCTCGGTCGTGCGAATCGCGTGCATGCCAAGCGCCGCCGCTCCCGACAGTTCATTGTCACTGCCATCTGCGACGTAGACACATTCCGTCGGGGCCACGCCGAGCCCTTCGCAAGCCGCAAGATAGATCGCTGCCTCAGGCTTGGCCACCCCGACCTCAGCAGAGAACGCGGTGACCTCGAAGTACGGCGACAGAGCACTGTCCGGCCACTGCAACTGAGTCTCGGAAGTGATGTTGCTGACCAGACCAGTGCGCCATCCGAGGGCCCGCAGCGCCGCCAGCGCGCTCAATGTCGAGGCCGGAACAGCTCCGATGAGCTGACGCGCGAGGGCACGGCGCAGCTCAGTCGCCCGACGCACCTGGTCGTCGCTCGGCTGTCCTCCGCTTCGGCGCGCTATCTCCCGCAGCGTGCTGGGCAGGTCCCCGTACACACCAGTGAAGCGCTCGTACGCCGTGGCCTCGAACGCCCCTGCGAATGCCTCCGGCTCCACGCCAAGAAGATGCGCCATTTCCCGGTGCACCACCTCGCGCTCGACATGACCACCAGGAATCAGAGTGCTGAACAAGTCCACGACCAGTGCACGGCGCATGTCCCGCAACGTACCCTGCACGCTCGGGTGGCATCACGCCGCAGGTGTCCCTGCAGATGACGACTCCACTGACTACCTGTCCCGACATCAGCCTGCTCGCCGGCCAGGCGCTGATCGTGACCGAACCCTCCGGCTCCTGGACCCGCATCGTCTTCCTCAGCACCAAGTGGCTCAACGAGGAATCCAACGGCGAACCAGACGGGTTCCGGCACCCGGGCAGGACGGCCAGGCCATCGATGAGCAGTCGCTGAGCCGTCTAGACCACACGCACTTTGGCCGGCCTGTCCGCCGCCGCTAGCGCCTGCCTCGTCGATTCCCCCGTTGACGGCGAGGCAGGCCCGCACGTGTTGCGATTCGATGAGTGTCATCTGGTCGGGCCCTGGGCTATTGGCTTTGCGGGTGCTATCGGCGACCAGTCCGGCGACGACGAGCACTACGTCACCAGGGTCTTCCGACCCGCTTGCGGTCGCCCGCGTGGGAGTGATGGCGCCGCGTCGACGAATCAGCTGGTTCGTCGGCGCTGTTGGACACTTACGGCGGCCCCTCCTGCAAGGAATGTGCTGAGAACGAGTAGCGGGAGCGGGGTGATGGTTGATGCTGTGCTGTGGATGCCACCAGGGCCCGGCAACAGGGCGAGCAGGCCGAGTCCGACCATGCCGTTCAAGGCGAACGCCGCGGACCAGCTCCGATGCCCGGTGAGCAGTAGCACTACGGCGACGCCGAAGGCTGCGACGGTGAAGTACGAGCAGTTGTACCGCTCGTAGCCGTGGTACAGGCCGTCGGAGAATGTGACGGTCTGGAAGTAGAGGGCGAAGGCGGCTGCTACCGAGATGGTCGCGGCAGTGGTGAGCCAGAGCAGGCGGCGCTGGGCGGTGCGGTCTTGCCCGAGGTTCCCGGAGACGGCCAGCAGGCAGAGCAGAGCGAGGAAGCTCATCAGCCAGCGAGGGCCGTGCGCGTGGTGGGTCGCGGTGGCGAGCGATGGGACTGCGGCCGCACCCAGTGCGGTCAGTACGAGGAGCAGCCTCGCGATCCTGGTGTGGCCGAGAACGGCCAGGACCACGGCGAACGGCCAGGCCAGGTAGATCGGTGCGCTCAACGTGAAGTCGTGGCCGGCTGCAGGCATCGGTACTCCGATGGCGCCTTCGGCGAAGAGGAGCAGGCTGACGCAGAAGGCTGCACCGATGGCCGCGGCGATGAGGGCCGCGCGGTCGCGAACTCGGCTCGGCATTACGCGATTCAGCCGGGCCAGCCGGGTCTGCAGGCCATGAGCAGCCAGGTTGAGCAGGTCGCGTGGGTCGATCTGGTCTCGTCCTTCAGCCTCAGCACTGTCGAGCATCACGGCAAGGACCTCGTCCCCGCGCTCCGCGCGCCAACCCCGCGGATAGCAAAGGAGAGCGGCCCGCTCCCAGGCACGGATCTGGGCCGGGGCGCTCATGCGGCACCGCCGGCCGGGCGGAGCCGGAGGCGGCGGAGCGCCTGCTCGGCGTTGGACCGGAGGCGGGCCGCCTCGGTGGCCAGCGACGTGGCGCCCGAGTCGGTGAGCTCGTAGTACCGGCGGAGGCGCCCGTCGACCACCTCCTCTCCTGCCGGCCGGACCAACGCGCCCGCACAGAGCCGATCGAGCGCGGCGTAGAGGGTGCCTGGCCGGAGCCGGACCCGATCGCCGGACAGCTGCGCCACCTCGGCGATCACTCCGTACCCGTGCTTGGGGCCATCGGCCAGCGCGGCCAGGATCAGGAAGGTCGGCTCACGCATCTCGGAAACTGTCATGCACGGCAATATAGTCAGTTCATCGATATATATCAATTAAAAGACTAATTCCAGTTCCGGCGCCGACAATGGCCCGACTAGAGGGCGAGGAGGGCTGCAGTGGTTTGGTCTGGGGTGGGACGGGTGGCCGGGTTCTTGGTGAGGAGGGCTTCGATGATCGGGCGGACGGGGCCGGCGTGGGTGAAGGGTGCGGGGCGGGCTTCTACGACCGCGACCAGGGTGGTGAAGGGGTCGCCGGCGCCGAAGGGAGAGCTGCCTTCGACGGCTGCGAACAGGGTCGCGCCGAGGGAGAAGAGGTCGGATGCCGGGCCGACCGCGTCGCCGCGGGCTCGTTCTGGTGACATGTACGCCGGACTGCCGGCGAGAACCTCACTCGGGAGCGTCTGCTCGTCGTCGATGGTGGTGGCGATGCCGAAGTCGGTCAGTACTACGCGCCCGTCGTCGCACAGTTGGACGTTGGCCGGTTTGACGTCGGAGTGCACGAGCCCCGCAGCGTGGACCGCTCGCAGCGCGTCGACCAGGTGCAGCGCCATTCGCCGTACGTCGGGAATTGGTAGGGGGCCGTCCGCCGCGACCGTCTCGGCCAGGGTTCGCCCTGACAGGTACTCCATGACGATCCATTGGTCGCCGGAATCCTCGATGACGTCGTGCACCTTGACCACGCCGGCATGATCCAATCGCGCCAGCGACCGCGCCTCGGCCAGCGCGCTGGCGCGGACCTGGTTGGCCTCACCGCTGAGCACCAACTGCTTGAGCGCGACCTTCCGCCGAAGCAGTTCGTCCTCGGCGAGCCAAACCCGGCCCATCCCGCCGCGACCGAGCAGCGCCTGCAAGCGATACCGACCGGCCACCAGGCGCCCTGAGTTCACGATCGCCGGTGCCAACACCGCGACTGCTCTCATGATCGCCTGCCTCTACGGGTTCGGTATGCCCTCTACACGGACCCCGGCCTCATCCGGTTCGACCCGATAGCTGACAAACCTGATAGTCCTCGTCAGGACTCCCCCGCACAGTGCGGTCAATCCCCGGATCAACCCCGGACGACCACGCACAACACCCTGAGGCTCAGGTGTCGGTGGTGATCGGGGGTAAGGCGAAGTAGGCGCAGAGGACGAGGGTGGCGCCGGCCAGGAAGATCGAGTCGATCCGGCCGAAGTGCGCCCCGGGCTGGCGAAAGCTGCAAATCCAGCGGCCGGACAAGGGGATGTGCTACCACTGGCTGATGGCGCGCGAGCAGGAGAACGAGCAGGTTCCGGGCGGTACAGACGCTGAGTCTCACGACCTGCTCGGGGCGGTACCGGGGGCGGCGGGGGCAGGCGGGTCCGAGAGCGTGACGACGGTGCTCGTCGCCTTCGGGGCGAACGTCCTGATCGCGATCGCGAAGTCGGTTGCCGCCATCGTGACCGGGTCGGCGTCGATCCTGGCGGAGGCGGCGCACTCGTGGGCCGACGCGGGGAACGAGGTCTTCCTGCTCATCGCGAACCGGCGATCCCAGAAACCTTCGGACGAGGTGCACCCGCTCGGGCATGGGCGGGAGGCGTATGTCTGGTCACTGTTCGCCGCGCTGGGCCTGTTCGTCGCCGGTGCGGCCGTCTCCATCACCCACGGCATCCAGGAACTGATCGCCCCAGAGCCTGCCGGGCACTACGTCATCGGGTACGTCGTACTCGCGGTCTCCTTTTTGCTCGAAGGAGTCTCCTTCCTGCAGTCGACCCGGCAGGCGAAAGCCGAAGCCAAGACCCTGCAGCGCGATCTCATCGAACACGTTCTGGCGACCTCCGATCCGACTCTCAGGGCCGTGTTCGTTGAGGACGCCGCAGCGCTGGCAGGTCTCGTCATCGCCACCGCCGGTCTGTTCGCGCATCAGTTGACCGGCTCGTCGATTCCGGACGCGATCGGGTCGATCCTGGTCGGCATCCTGCTCGCCTGGGTCGCCTTGCTCCTGATCAACCGCAACCGACGCTTCCTGGTCGGGCAAGAGGCCGACCCCCGCGTTCGCGACGCCGCCCTGCAGGCGTTGCTCGCCGCGCCGGAAGTTGCCCGAGTCACCTATCTCCGGCTCGAGATCGTCGGCCCGCGGATGATCTCGGTCATCGGCGACGTCGATCTGACCGGTGACGACACCGAGGCCCACGTCGCCGTACGCCTTCGAGCCCTCGAAGCGAAGATCAGCGCCTCCCCCGCCGTCGCCGGTGCGGTACTGAGCCTCTCGGCACCCGACGAGCCATCCCTCTGAATCAGTTGCTAGCAGCAACCGATCATCGCGCCTCGAGGATCGACAACCGGGTGCGGGTGTGGATGACCCGGGTCAGCTCCAGATCGGCTGCGGCAAAGAGGGCCGCGTACTGCGGTTCGGTGCGCTCCCGGCCACCTGGCAGGGTCATCATGTTGAGGTCGGAGAAGGCGGCTTCAGCCTCGTGGCCCGGCAGGCCGAGGAGCCCTTCGACGACCAGTACCACGCCGCCGGGTGCAAGCGATTTCCTGCAAGCGCGCAGGATCGTCACACATTCCTCGTCCGGCCAGTCGTGCAGGATCGACTTGAGAAGATAGGCATCCGCCGCGGGGACCGAATCGAAGAAGTTGCCGCTGGCAAATGACCAGCGCTCCGCGACCGAATCCGACGAACCGATCGGCGCCGTATGGCCGACCACGTGCTCCTGGTCGAAGACGATCCCGGCCAGTTGAGGATTCTTCGCCAGTACCGCGGCCAGCAGCGCGCCCTGACCTCCGCCGACATCGACAACCGTCGACAACTCGCCGAAGTCGTACGCCGCCGCGACACCACCGGCGACCGCCGAACTGAGTGCCGCCATGTTGTCGTTGAAGATCTGGTTCTGCTCGGGATGCGCTTCCCGATGCTCCCAGACATCCACCCCCTGCAAGGCCTTGAACGCGTTCTCGCCAGTACGGACGCTGTGCAGGAGATGCCCCCACGCAGCCCAGACGGTTGGATCCTGACTCAACCTGGCCAACGGCCGCAGGCTTGCCGGTACGTCGCTACGCAGGCCTTCCCCGAGCGAGGTATTGGTGTACGAGCCGTCGAACTCGGCATACACCCCCACGGCGCTCAGTGCCCTCAGCAACCGCAGCAGCGAGTCGCCGTCCACCTTCAGCTCAGTCGCCAGATCATCGATTGTTCGTGGTCCGTCGGACAGCAGATCGGAGATTGCCAACTCCGCGGCCACGCTCAGCGCCGCCGACAGCCGGAAACCAGTCACCATCGCCTGTAGTTCGTCTCTTGCCCCCATGCGCCCGATCATGCGCCGCCCGGCAACCAAACGCCAGAGCCAGCCGATTCAGGCGCCGAGGCACATGAATCCCGCGGGGACATCAATAGACGCGACGGAAGCGGCGAGGGCAGCGGCCGGAGCTTGGCCCGCCAGCGGGTTAGCGAACCATGAGCTCCATCGCCGTCCGGTCAGCGATCCGGGCGACACCGGCGATGACCGTACCGCTCAGTCGGGCCTTCGCGAAGCCGACTAATGGTAAAAATTGAACCTGGGCGTTAGTATGTGCTAGCTGACCGAAGACCTGGAAGAAGGTTCAGCTGATGGCTAATGCCGATCTGAGCGTTGAAGACGTGCTGACGGCTGGGTTCATGATGGGTGGGGAGCGGCTGGTGGCGCTTGATCTGGTGGACACGGTGGTGCTGGCAGGTGAGCCGGCTGTGGATCTGATCGAGTCGCCTGAGCGGTACGCCGGGTGGTGGGAGCTTCAGGAGGGGCGGCTGCCATCCGGGCCGCTCCCCGAGCTGGCGGCGACGCGGCGGCTGCGGACGGCCATCCGGGATGTGCTGGATTCGCAGCTGGCAGGGGTGCGGCCGTTGGCGACCTCGGTCGAGGACATCAATGCGGCTTCGGCGGGGGCTCCGAGTAGTCGGCGGCTGGTGTTGCGGGGGCGCGAGCTGGATGCCGAGACGCGGTGGCATTCGGAGTACGGCGGGAGCGCGGCACTGGCGGCGATCGCGGGAGAGGTCATCGAGTTGATGGCGGATCCGGAGCGGCTGAGCACGCTGCGCCGGTGTGCGAATCCGAACTGCTCGATGCTCTTCCTGGCCGAGCACAAGCGCCGACAGTGGTGCGTCGGCAGCGTCTGCGGAAATCGCGCCCGGGTGGCGCGTCACTACCAGCGAACGAAGCAGTCATGACCAGCGGATTCCACGAAGGCGAGCTCGAGGTCCAGAAACTGGCCGGGGTCGCTCACGACGCCGCGAGGCTGCAGGGGATGCTCAGGCCGCCGTTGCTGGATGGTGGGGCCGCCAAGTTCCTGTCGCAGCGTGAGTTCGCCGCGATCACGGCTCGCGACCGGGACGGCCTGCTGTGGACCTCGCCGCTGCAGGGACCGGCTGGTTTCCTCGAGGCGAAGGGCACCACTCTCACCGTCCACGCGACGCCTCCCAAGGGCGACCCGCTGCACGAACTCCCCGCGGACCAGGAAGTCGGCCTGATCGTGATCGAGTTCGCGATCCGCCGCCGGGTTCGCGTGAACGGCCATCTGACGACGGCGACCGACGTACTGCGAATCGACGCGGACCAGGCTTATGGGAACTGCCCCCAGTACATCGATCCGGAGCACAGACCACCAGCGGCGGCGAGCACCGAGTCGGTGGTAACCGATGGCGAACTTGGCGAAGTACAGGCTGCTTTGATCGAGGCTGCCGACACCTTCTTCCTTGGTACTACGCATCCCGGGCGCGGCGTCGACACCTCACACAAGGGTGGCACCCCGGGCTTCGTCCGGATCGACGGGCCGGACCTGTGGTGGCCCGACTATGCCGGCAACAACATGTTCAACAGCCTCGGCAACATCGCCGTCGATCCCACGACAGCACTGCTCTTCATCGACTTCGCCACCGGAACCACCCTTCACCTCACCGGCACCGCCACCATCGACTGGAACGCACCTCCCGACGAAAGCGGCACGGGCCGCCGAGTGCGCTTCCACCCGACGCGCACCCACCTCGATCTCCGCGCGTGATGCCGGGCGCGGCATGATGGAAGCGTGAGCGAAAACCTGACACCGGAGCTGGCGGCGACGATCGCGGATGCGTTCGCGAAGCGGGACCGGGAGAACATGCAGCCGACCATCGACTTCTTCGAAGAACTGCTGACGAAGCATCCGGGGAATCCGTACGTGCTGTACGAGGTCGGCGGCTCGTACGACACGGACGGCCAGGAAGAAAAGGCGATCCCGTACTACGAGCAGGCGTTGCCCGGATTGAGCGGCGACACCAAGCGCCGATGCCTGCTGCAGTACGGGAGCACGTTGCGCAACCTGGATCGCTTCGACGAGTCGCTCGACGTATTCGTTGCTGCCTGCAAGGAGTTCCCCGAGTCGGACTCGCTCCGCGTCTTCAAGGCACTCACCCTCCAGGCGGCCGGCCGCGAGAACAAGGCGCTGGCGACGATGCTCCTGCTCGTCGCCGACCGCCTCGAAACCCCAGAGATCAAACGCTATGAAGCCGCGATCCGAGGCAACGCCGACCACCTGTCCAACCTGTAGCTCAGCAGGCGCAGGCAATGCCGAGCGGGGCGGACAGCGGGTCCGTGGGGCGACGGTCGATGCCTGCGGCGGTTTCGACCGGCAGTCCTTCGCGGGACCAGTATTCGAAGCCGCCGATCATCTCCTTGACCGGGTAGCCGAGCTTGGCGAATTCGAGCGCCGCACGAGTGCCGCCGTTGCAGCCCGGGCCCCAGCAATACGTGACGACAGACGCACCATCCGGTACTACGGACCCCGCGCGAGCCGCGATCTCGTCCGTCGGCAGGTGGATCGCGCCGGGCACGTGACCCTGGTCCCAGCTCGCCTGGCTGCGACTGTCGACCAAGACCCAGCCGGTGACGCCGGCCCCGATGTCGGCGGCGACGTCGGAGGGGTCGGTCTCGTACGACAAGCGGGCGGCGAAGTGCGCGACCGCCGCATCCTGGGCGGCGGGGAGAGTACTCAGCACCGATGACATCGCAGAACTCCTTCTCAGTCAGGAGTTCTCAGCGTCAGCCATCACCCGACCCTGCCGAAAGTGGCAGAAATGACCATCTACTACAAGATGCTGCCATTCAACTTCAGACCGGCCCGCCCGAATCGGCGCGCGACCGGCGGCGAAGCAGCGGACCTGGGTCGTCGGTCTTGATGGCGGCTCGCGCCCGGGCCGTCTTGATCGCGATGGTGAGCGTCGGTACGTCGTACGCGCCGTAGTGCCGTTGCCCGTTGATGAAGAAGGTCGGAGTGCCGGAGACGCCGCTGAGGTCGGCCGACTCGACATCCTGCGCGACGCGAGCCGCGGCGACGTGCCGCTTCACGTCATCGTGGAACCGCTGCGGATCGAGCCCCAACCGCTCGGCGTACTCCATCAAATCCTTCGGCAGCAACTGCTCCTGATTGTCCAGCAGCAGGTCGTGCATCTCCCAGAAGCGGCCCTGCGCATCAGCCGCTTCCGATGCCTCCGCGGCGAGCTGCGCACGCGGGTGGACATCCGTCAACGGCAGATGCCGCCAGACATATCGGAGGTCGTCGTCGTGGAGAAGATCCCGTACTACGGGTTCCGCCAACCCGCAGTACGGGCATTCGAAATCTCCGTACTCGACCAGCGTCACCGACGCGGATTCCGGGCCCCGGACGTGATCGCGGTCGGGGTCGACCGGATCGATGAGGTCGACGAGCTGCTCCACGTCGCCGAGCAACGCCTTCGCCTTGCGAGCCGGGGAGAGCATCCGGGCAACCCGGAACACGACCCAGGTCACCGCGGAAGACAACACCACCGCCGAGAGCAGACCGACCTTCGCCTCGGCCAGCTGCGGGCCGTCGAACGCCAAGGTTGCTATCAGCAACGAAACGGTGAAGCCGATGCCGGCGATCGTGCCACTGCCGGCGACTCCGGCCCAGCCGACCAGCGGACGGATCCGGCCACCGGTGAAGCGGGCCAGCGCGGACGAGGTGGCGATCACCGCGAGCGGCTTGCCGACGACGTACCCGACGATGATCCCCAGCGTGATCGGGGAGCTGAACGCCTGCGAGAGAAAGTTCATGCCGATCGCGACGCCGGCGTTCGCCAGACCGAAGAGCGGAACGATCAGGTAACTCGTCCAGGGGTGGTAGAAGTGCTGCAACCGGGCGTTCGGGGAGAGCGTCGAGGTGAGACCGACGGTCGCGGTACGGGCCAGCTCTGGGGTTGGCTGCTCGCGGAAGAGGCGGAAAAGGCCAGTCGCCTGCTCCAGTTCGTCGCGGCCGGGCGAGTAGGCCGATGCGGTGAGGCCGATCGCGAGGCCGGCCACGACCGGGTCCACGCCACTGGTGAGCAGGGCGGCCCAGGTAGCGATGCCGAGGGCAACATAAACGAAGGGCCGGCGCACCTTGAGCATGGCCGCCGCCAGAACCGCCGCGAAGGCGACGATCGCGATCATCAACGGCAGCAGGGAAATGTTCTCGCTGTAGACGACAGCGATGACAAGCAGCGCGATCAGGTCGTCGACGACGAAGACGGTGAGCAGGAAGACCCGTACGCGATCCGGCACACCGCGGCCCACCAGCGCGAGCAGGCCGAGGGCCAGCGCCGTGTCGGTGGACATCGCGACGCCCCAGCCGTGCGCGCCGACGTCGCCGTGGTTGAAGGCGAGGTAGATCAGTACTGGCGTCACCATGCCCGCGACACCCGCGATCACCGGCAGCACGAACCGGGTCCGGTCGCGGAGGTCGCCGAGGTCGAACTCGCGGCGCGCTTCCAGGCCGACGACGAGGAAGAACAGCGTCATCAATCCGCTGTTGATCCACTCCTGCAACTCCAGGCCGAAATCATGGCCGCCGAAGGAGAACGAAAGGTCGGTGTGCCAGAACGCGTCGTACGAGCCGGGGGCGAGGTTGGCCCAGGCGAGGGCGGCGACGATCGCGGCCGCCAGTACGCCGGAACTGCCGGCCTCGGTGGTCAGGAACGCGCGCATCGGCGCTGCGACTTCGCGGGTCCAGTTCGTCCGGCCGCTCCACCGGGCCGCGAAGTCGCTCATGCCGGTCATCCTACTGCCCAAATTGGGAGCCACAACCCAATCTGCGTCCAGGGGGGCGCCTGGCGAGGCGAGCAGGGCGAGGGCGAGGCGAGCAGGGCGAGGGCGAGGCGAGCAGGGCGAGGCGAGCAGGGCGACGGGCGAGGAAGCCGGGAGGGGGCGAGGAAGCCGGGAGGGGGCGGCGACGCGCAGGTAGGCTGCCGAGCGAGGGAAGGAGCTCCGTTGGCGAAGGGTGTCTGGCGACCTCTGACCGGAGCGTCGCATCAGGTCGCGCTGGAGATCCTGCTGGACGGCCCCTTGTCGCGAGCCGAACTGTCCCGCCGGGTCGGCCTGTCCCCCGGCAGCCTGACCCGGATCACCAAGCCGATGGTCGAGTCCGGCCTGCTCGTCGAGGTCTCCGCCGGGCCCACCGATCCGCGGGTCGGCCGCCCGTCCCAGCCGCTCGACATCATCCCCGGCTCACACCATTTCGCCGGGATCAAGCTCACGGCGGACGCGGCTGTGGGCGTACTGACGACCCTGCGAGCCGAAGTGATCGCGACCGCCGAGCGCCCACTCACCGACCACACCCCGGAGCACGTCGCCGCCGTTATCGCCGAGCTGACCTCATCCCTGGCCGGCAAGGTGCAGAGCGAGCTCAGCGGAATCGGGGTGACGCTGGGCGGGCGGGTTTCCGGACGGGCTGATGTCCGGTGGGCGCCGTTCCTCGACTGGACCGATGTGCCGCTCGGGCTCCTGCTTGCGGCCCACACCGACGTACCGGTGGTGGTCGCCAACGACGTGCTCGCGCTGACCGAGGCAACGCACTGGTTCGGCGCGGGCCGTGGCGTTACCCGGTTTTGTCTGCTGACGATCGGCGCCGGGATCGGGTACGGGCTGGTGGTGCACGACAAGGTCGTCGACAACGCCGACGCGAGCCTCGGGCTGATCGGCCACATCCCGCTGATCCCGGACGGCCCACTCTGCGAGCGCGGCCATCGCGGCTGCGCCATGGTCCTGCTCAGCTCGGCGGCCATCACAGAACAGATCAGTACTGCGCTGGGCCGGGCGGTCGAGTACGAAGAGTGCCTCCAACTCGCCGCGCAGGGCGATCGGGTCGCCGCGGAAGTCGTCGGTACTGCGGGGCAGGCGCTCGGGCGGTTGATAGCCGCAGCCGCGAACTTCACCCTGCCCGAGCGCGTGATCCTCGGCGGCGAGGGGATCCGTCTCGCCGAGGTCGCCAAGGCTGATCTGCTCGAGGGTCTGCATGCCGGCCGCGAACTGCTGGCCGTCGATCCCCCGATCGTGCACCTGGCTCCGGATTTCACCGATTGGGCTCGCGGCGCGGCCGTCACCGCCATCCAGACCTTCGTGCTCGGCCAGTAGCTTTCGTTGGAGGAATGCGCGTATGCGGCAGGTCGCGGTGGTCACCGGTGGCGGGTCGGGACTCGGGCGGGAGATGGCGCTGTAACTGACTATCTTGCGATAAGCAGTTACATTAGTTGGCATGGACGAACTGGTGAGGCGTTGGCAGCGTGGCTGGGGATTGTGCCGGGGGCTACCGCCGGCGCGGCTACTGGATGGGGACGGACTCGAGGTGGTGCTCGGGCTGCCCGGGCGGGAGCGGGAGCTGTTCGCACTCAGCGACGAGCCTGCGGCGGTACGGCGGCTGGTCGCGGGCGCGGGTCCGGATACTTGGGTGACCGTGACGACGACCGATCGGGAAGGTCAGGTCGCCGCCGAGCTGACCGAACTCGGGTTCGACGTGTTCGCCGAGCGAAAGGCACTGATGACGATCGCCCTGGCGAATCATCCGACTGCGGCAGCAGGACCGGGCTACCGCGTGGAGTTCGAGACCGTGGCGTCGCCGGACCGCGCGGAGCCGGCCGGGCCGGAGCACGGGGTGGAGCGGGCGGCGGGAGCGGCGGAGCACGGGGTGGAGCGGGCGGCGGAGTACGGGGCAGAGCCGGCGGCGGGAGCGGCGGAGCACGGGGTGGAGCGGGGAGTGGCGGCTGCGGAGTACGGGGTGGTGGAGTTGGTGCGGGTGGTTGATGAGGCGGGGGGTGTGGCTGCTCGGGGGATGGTGGGGGTGGTGGGGATGGATGCGGTGATGCATGACATTCATACCGAGCCGGCGCATCGGCGGCGAGGGCTTGGGAGTGTGGTGATGGCGGCGCTCAGTCGGCGGGCGGTCGAGCGGGGCGCGACGACCGGATTGCTGATGGCGACGTACGACGGGGTGCAGCTCTACCGGCGACTCGAGTGGTTGCCGCGAGCAACCATGCTGACCGGGTCAGGTCTGCGTGCCGCGGGAACGGAAGGCGGCGACCTTCGTCCGGTTCTGGCAAGCCGTTGAGCAGAAGCGTTGCCGGTGGTTGCGGGTGGCATCGAGGAAGATGTTGTCGCAGCGCCCGGCGGCGCAGGACCTGAGCCGGTCGAGTTCGTCACTGCCGAGCAGCATCGCCGCCGCGGTACCGAACTCGGCCAGCCAGCCGGTCGCGACCGACACTCCTTCACTGGCGAAGTGCAGATGCCACGCCGATTCCGGATGCCGCCTGAGCATCGGCGCAGCGCGGGTCGAAGCGAGCAACGCATTGAGCGCCGAAGCCGCGGCATCCGTCTCCTCCTCGGCCAGCAGCACGAGGGCGCGATAGATCTGCTCACCCCCGGTCGCGAACTCACCGACCGCGACCTCGTCGATCGAGAGCGGCTGGTTGGTCGTCAGCCGCAAAACCGCCTCGACGGTCGCCTGATCCAGCGCCTCGCGGGCGCGCCCTTGGTTCGACTCCGCACCGGTCGCGTTGGCCAACGCAACCGCCGCCTCGAGCGAAGCCTTCAGGTGATCGGTCGCGTCCACCGGGCAAGTATCCCCGAGCTACTCGCGGTCCAGCGCCGGCCCCGTGCCGGCGGTTGAGCCAGGGCAGGGCGCAGCCTGTACAGCGGACGCGCCGCCCGCCGCAGCAGCCGGCCGCCATCCCGGGCCGCCTCGATCAACTCCTCGAGGCCGCGAGGTATGCGCCGCGGATGCGACGGATAGGTGCGCGCCATCGGCGGGTTCAACCTCCAAGTCGAACTGGTCCAGGCCGGATCAGATGAGCCGATCGGGGTCAACCAATTCGCTGTCGGCGGCGTCTTAGAACACGTGTCCCGCAGGCGGAGGATTTCCTTCTCCGGCATCAACCGGGTCAGACTGCGTTATGCAAGCCTGTGCTACCAGGGTCGTACCGATGACGGAGAACCTCCCCCTAATGTCCGATGCGGCGCCTCGTTGCTACCAACAACAATGACCGATATGAACCTGGTCCGGACCTCGGCCGAGCGCGTGCTCGGCCTGGCCGAAGCTGTCGTGGACCTGTCGGCGATCCGCCACAATGTCAGGACTTTCCAGCGCCGCGTGCACACCGGCACCGAGGTCATGGCCGTGGTCAAGGCGGACGCATTCGGGCATGGAGCCGCTCGCGTGGCGCGAACGGCGCTCGACGCCGGGGCGACCTGGCTGGGCGTCGCGCGAGCCGGCGAGGCGATGCAGTTGCGCGCCGCTGGACTGACCGCACCGATCTTCACCTGGCTGTACGACGAGACCGAGCTGATCTGGCTCGCCGACGTCGATGTGAGCGTCTCCAATGTCGCGGAGCTGAACCACGTGATCGCCGCGCCGAACGTGCGGAACGTGCATCTCAAGCTCGACACCGGCATGCACCGCGGCGGCAGCACCCCTGACCAATGGATCGAGCTGACCCGCGCGGCGGCGTACCACGAGGCGCAGGGATCCATCGCTGTCCGTGGGGTCTGGTCGCACCTTTCCCACGGCGACGAGCTCGACGCGTCACACAGCCGCCGCCAGCTCCAGCTGCTCACCACCGGCGTCGCGCTGGCGAAGCGAGCCGGGCTGACCCCGCAGTACGTCCACCTGGCCAACTCCGCCGGCGCGATCACGCTCGACGCGCCCGAGTGCAACCTGGCCCGGATCGGCGCCGGCCTGTTCGGGATCGACGAGACCGGCGCGGGGCTGCGGCCGTCGATGAAGCTGATGAGCAAGGTCGCCCAGGTCCGCCGGATCAAGGCCGGCGAAGGCGTCTCGTACAGTCATACCTACGTGACGCCGCGCGACACGACGATCGCGCTGGTCCCGATCGGTTATGCCGACGGGATCCCGCGGATCGCGGCCGGGCAGGCCAGTGTGTTCTGCCGGGGCATCCGGATGCCGGTGCTCGGGCGCATCACGATGGACCAGTTCGTCGTCGACGCGGGCGACCTGGCGGTGGAGCCGGGCGAGCCGGTGACCATCTTCGGCGACGGCGGCTCCGGCGAGCCGACGATCGCCGAATGGGCGGAGTGGGCCCAGACCATTCCGCATGAGATCTACTGCGGCCTCGGAGCCCGGGTGCCGCGTCGCTATATCGAGGAGGCACAGCGGTGAAGGTGGTCGTGATCAGTGGCGGAGCCAGCCCGGAACACGAGGTATCCCTGCGCAGCGGGAAAGGCATCGCCGATGCCGCCGCGAGCAAGGGACACACCGTGGCACCGCTCGTCATCGAGCGGGACGGCAGCTGGGCAGCAGGTCTGCCGGAGGCCATCCGGGTCCTGCTGGACTGCGACGTCGCGATCCCCGCACTGCACGGCGAGGGCGGCGAGGACGGTGTCCTGCAGGGCTTCCTCGAGACCCTGAAGGTCCCGTACGTCGGGAGTGGGGTGACCGCGAGCGCCGTCGGGCTGGACAAGCAGCTGACCAAGTCCGTCCTCGAGGCGCACGGCATCCCGGTCACGCCGGGCATCACCCTGCGCGGTGCGGATCTGACCGACGCCGAGTCGGCCATCCAGCAGCTGAAGGCGGCCGGCATCGGGTTCCCGGTGTTCGTGAAGCCGAACAGCGGCGGTTCGAGTATCGGCGCGTCCCGGGCGACGGATCTGCCGTCCCTGGCCGAGGCGCTCGCCACGGCCGCCGCACTGGACTCCCATGTGCTGGTCGAGCAGGAGATCGTCGGCCGCGAGATCGACCTGTCGGTGCTGGAGTTCCCGGACGGGCGGGTCGAGGTCGGCCCGGCGCTGGAGATCCACGCGGATCCGAGCCAGCCGTTCTTCAACGCGACCGCGAAGTACGACAGCACCGCCACCGAGTTCGTCGTCCCGGCGCCGATGGACGCCGAGCTGGCGAACAGGCTGCGCAGTACGGCGCTCGAGGTCTTCGGCATTCTCGGTTGCGCCGGACTGGCCCGGCTGGACTTCTTCGTCCCGGCCGACGGCCCGCCGCTGGTCAACGAGATCAACACGTTCCCCGGTTTCACCCCGGCCTCGCAGTTCCCGCGGATGTGGGCGGCGGCCGGCCTGTCGTACGCCGATGTGGTCGACACCCTGATCCAGACCGCGATCGCCAAGAATGAAGGGGCGACCGCGTGACGGCCCACGTCCTGCTGAGCGACGAGCGCATCACCCGGATCCCGGCGATCGAGAGCGGCGAGCCACTGGTCGAGCTGGAGTCGCGCGGCTTCTCCGCCGAGGGACGCCAGTACGTCCGGGAGGGCCTCGCGGACCGGCTCGCGGTGGCGCAGACCTTCCTGCCGACGGGAGTCCGGCTGCACATCGTCGAAGGTCTCCGGCCGATCGAGAGCCAGCAGGAGATCTACGACGGCTACCGCGCCGAGCTCGAGAAGCTGAACCCGGGCATCTCCGACCGGGAGGCGCACGTCCTGGCCAGCCGGTTCGTCTCGCCGGTCGAGGTCGCGCCGCACGTGGCCGGCGCCGCGGTGGATCTGACGCTGGTCGGTGAGAACGGGCCGTTCGACCTCGGTACGCCGATCGACGCGACACCCGAGCAGAGCGACGGCGCCTGCTTCTTCGACGCCACCAACATCAGCCGCGAGGCCCGCACCAACCGGTCCCTGCTCGCCGACGTGCTGACCTCCGCCGGGCTGGTGAACTACCCGACCGAGTGGTGGCACTGGTCCTTCGGCGACCGCTACTGGGCGTACTGCGAGAAGCAGCCGAACGCCATCTACGGACCGACCGTCGCACCAGAGCTGTCAAGCCTCTCGACCCCGGCCGAATGACCTTTTAGATATAGGTGACCTGCGTTGCTCCGGGGGGTCCGTTGATCCCGACCGGGCTGGTGGCGTGACCTCGGACAAGATGCCAGGTCCTCGGACAAGCTATTTCATGTCCCAGCCCCCCGACAGGCTGTTCTTGGTCTCCGCAAGTCCTGAACTGTGCACGCCTTCCCTGAGCCTCCTGCCTGCCTGGGTCAGGCTGTTTCTTCGCAGTTGTTGGGGTTGGTCGAGGGGCCTACCCAGAGGGTGTCTGCGGTGCCCTGGTTGAGGTGGTCGGTGTAGATGTCGACCTTGTAGGTGATCACCCGCAGGCACTCGGTGAGTTCCTCGATCTGCTCGGCGACGTGCTGCTGGTGACTGCGGAGCAGCTCGAGGCGCTCCTGCTCGTTCCCTGAGCCCTGGCGGATCAGTTCGGTGTATCGCCGGATCGTCTCCAGCGGCATCCCCGACGAGCGGAACTTGACGCACATGTCCAGCCAGTCCACGTCGTCCTCGCTGTACACCCGCCGCCCGTTCGCCTCCCGGCGTACCGGTTCCGCGAGAATGCCCTCCCGCTCGTAGAACCGCAGCGCGTGCACGCTCAGCCCGGTCCGCTCGGCGACCTGTCCGATACTCAAATCCGCAGTCATACGGCCCAAGGTAGCCCGACTCCTAGACCCGGCTCTAGGTAATTAACCCCTCCAGCGCCTTGAGCGCCAGCTGGACATCGGCCTCGGTCGAGTAGACGTGGAACGACGCTCGCAGCCGCCCGCCACGAACCGCTGCCCGAATCCCCGCCGCCGCGAACGCTTCCTCGGCCCCCGGCAGCTCAGCGCTGACAATCGCCGAATCACCAGGCGGCAACCCGAGCCCCGCCCGGAACTCGTTCGCCAGCCCAAGGTTGTGCCGGTAGATCTCCTCGACCCCGATCTGCTCGATGAGTTCGAGCGCCGGCGCCGCCCCGACGAAGCAGAACCACGCCGGCGACTGGTCGAACCTCCGCGCCCCCTTGGCCAGCCGCATCCGCGTCCCGTAGTACGAGCTGTGCACATCCTCACCGGCGTACCAGCCGGCGGCCATCGGACGGCATCGCTCCTGCAGCCGCGGTGACAGGTACCCAAGCGTCGCCCCTCGCGGCGACATCATCCACTTGTACGCATGCGCGACCAACGCGTCGACCCCGGCGACATCGAGCGGCAGCCAACCCACCGCCTGGCTCGCGTCCACGACCAGCAGCGCGCCAACTTCCTTGCTGGCAGCAACAACCTTGGCAAGGTCGAGCACGGTACCGGTGGCCGACTGGACCGCGCTGACCGCGACCAGGTCGATACCGGGCCGAATCGCGTCGAGCAGCTTGTCCGTACCGGCCGAGACGACGTGAATGCCGCGGTCCTCGTGCACCTTCCACGGAAACACGTTCGAGGTGAACTCGATGTCATCCACCAGCACCGTCGATCCGTCCGGCAACGAGTCCGCGATCGGCGCGAGCGCCGCCGACACCGTGCTACCGACGAAGACGTCCGCCGCATCCGCCCCGACCAGCCGGGCGAACGACTCGCGAGCGCGGGTCGTCGACTCGTCCCACGGCTCCCAACT
This sequence comes from Kribbella qitaiheensis, assembly GCF_014217565.1. Lineage (NCBI taxonomy): Bacteria > Bacillati > Actinomycetota > Actinomycetes > Propionibacteriales > Kribbellaceae > Kribbella > Kribbella qitaiheensis. The sequence goes on along the minus strand of NZ_CP043661.1, from coordinate 5,132,370 downwards.
CGTCGCACCGACCTGCCAGTCGCCGAGCGCCGCCTGCAACGCCTCCCAGGCCGGCCGCGGCGGCAGCCCGTACGACGCCGTGTTCAGCCACCCGGGCCGCGGCTCCCACAATCCTGCGAAGTCGCCAACCGAGCTCATCTTCCACTCCTGCCTCTGGACACGGCTACGACTCTACGAGGCCTACTTCACAGCGCGCTTGCCGGCTGGATCGAGGGCGTGCCAGGTTCCCTTGACGCCCTCGCCCAGGACATCGCCGGGAACCTTGTCCTTGATGAACAAGTAGAGCGGCCAGCCGCCGAGCGTGGCTTGCACGTCACCGTCCGGGCGGACCACCTTGCCGAGCCTGGCCTGTTCCACGCCGGCGCCGGCGACGACTCCGCCCTTCCCTACGTACACAGGCTTCCACGCGGTCAGGCAGGTCTGGCTCACACAGACCGACCGTGGCGGGTCGGTGCTGTCCAGGACCGACAGGTAGACCGTGAGCCCGTCAGCGTTGACCGCGGTCGGCCCCAACTTCGTAGTACCGGCTTTGATCACTACCGGTGCATCAGCGCTCGGCGGTGTGGAAGGCGTGGCCGATTGGCTCGCGGACGGCGTCCCGGACGGCTCGGTTGCGGACGGCTGGACGGTGGATGGTTGGACAGTGGGTGGTTGAGTTGCGGGAGGTTGCGTAGCCGGCGGCAGTACTGCGGCCGGGGCGCTGGTGGCGACGTTGCCGACCGCCGGGCTGAAGGCCGCGACCGCGACGGTCGCTCCGATCACCCAGAGCATCGTGGGCAGATTCTTGAACATGAGCCGCCCCTAAGCCTGGAAGATGGCGCCGTCGCGCTGCTGAAAGGCGATCGCCGGCAACGCCTTCCGAGCCGGTCCGGCGACCGGCTCGCCACTGGTGGCGTTGAACTTGCTGCCGTGGCACGGGCAGTTGATCGTGCCGCCTTCGACAGCGGTGACGGAGCAGCCCTGGTGCGTGCAGATCGCCGAGAACGCGGACACCTTGCCGCTCTGGTCCTTGGTCAGCACCACGTTCTTGTCCTTCAGGATCACCCCACCACCGGCCGGGATGTCCGCTACCTGCGCCAACGCGTTCGGCGCCGGCTGCGATGGCTGCTCGGGTGCGGAGGTCGCGGGCTGCGTTCCCGGCGCGGTTGGCGCGGGTTGTGTCGCCGGCGCGCTCGACGCCTGCGGGGCCGGAGTCGCGACGGGCGCCCGCTGCACGACACAGCCACCCAGTACTACGGTCGCCGCGGCACCACCGGCGAGCAGTACCGTCCGCCGCTCGACTGCTTTCTCAGACTTGCTCATTTTCCAGCTCCTGTTCGGGAAACGGCAGCGCTCAGTGCAGCGGGACGCCGGATTGGGTGAAGTACCAGAGCGCGGCCGTGGCCCAGGCTCCGACCAGCAGGGAGAACAACAGACCGCCGGAGACCGGAAGCGCCCAGTTGGGCATCTTGTTGGCGCGCAGCGCGAGCATCTTGGTCGTGAAGGCGCCATAGAAGGCACAGCCGAACAGCGAATGCAGTGCGGTCCGGGTATCGAAAGTGCTGTAGCCGAGGCTCCACAAGCAGTGGTAGGCGACCGGCAAGGTCGCGACGAAGGCGATGGAGCCACTCCACCGGTGGAGCTGCGACAGATATCCCGGTGCCTGCCGCTTGACCGGCAACCGGCCGTACATCCACAAGGCCGACACCACCTGGAAGATCACCAGTACTACGGCCGCTGTCGCCAGCCACGCCTTCATGGGTGTCAGTGAAGTGAACCCGACCAGCAGCGCCAACGGCCGTCCGGTCGGCTCATGCACCTTCCCGTAAACCCCCAGTGACAAGGCGACCAGCGCTCCTGCCACCGCGAACACCAACAGCAGCAGCGCCCCCCGCGCTGCTCCTGCACCGTCGTCGACGACCGCAGTACCCGTGCTGCCACTCTTCGCGTCCATCGCAGGTTCCGCCCCTCTGTGACGCAACCCCCTCGGTGGCGTCGTATAGGGCAGTACGTCTACAACCGACAACCGGTTCAACGGAAGAGCCAACAGGCCCCGCGCCCCGTTCCGGCTCTTCGTTACTGTTTGGCGGAGTCTTGGTGGATCTTTGTTACCAGGCGGTGCAACGTCGCCCGCTCGGTCGCCGTGAGCGGGTGCAGAGTTGCCTTTTCAACCTCCCGTACTACGGTTCGCGCGGTCGCCAGCGCCTTCTTCCCCCTCGGGGTGAGCGAGATCCGGTACCGGCGGCGGTCGGCCGGATCCCGGTCGCGCGAGACGAGGCCGTCCGCCAGGAGGCCGTCCATCAGGCGCACCATGTCACTCGGATCGACCGCCAGCCCGGCCGCCAACTCGTTCTGCGCCGCGGGACCCTGGTCGCCGAGCTCGGCCAATGCGGCCAGTTGCCAGAGGCTGATCCCCGGCTTGATCGCCAGCCGCTCGGCGGTCGCGCGACGACCGGCCACTCCCACCTTGTGCAGCACGAACGTGGTCATCCCGAGCAGCGTCTCCATCGCGCTATTGTAGGCTCTCACCAATGGTTGGAAGATCCCCACTAATCTGGAGCTGACGATGGACGCGCTGTACCCCCGCCTCCTGGTTCGCGATTTCCCTGCCGCCGTGGACTTCTACCGCGGCGTACTGGCCGAGCTGTTCGACATCCAGCCGGTCAAGGTGATCCCCGAGGCGGCGTACGCGAACTGGGATATCGACGGCCAGACCGGGCTGGTCCTCTACGGCCAGGCGGTGATGGCCGAAACGATCGGCACCACCGCGCTCCACGTGGCGGCCGAGTCCCAGGACGGCGCGATGCTCGTCTTCAAGGTCGACTCGGTGGACGCGGCGGTCACCGTCTTCGAAAGGTTCGGCGCAAGCGTGTTGGCGCCCGCCCAGGACCGCCCCCAGTGGGGCCCCACTCTCCGCACCGCCCACCTCCGGGCCCCCGACGGCACTCTCGTCGAAATTCAGTCCTACTGAGACCCGAGGGGACTGTTGCGGCGACCAGGACGCGGCTAGCTTGAGGCTTGCGTGTCCTGGGGTCCCCCGGGCCCACCGAGGAGGATGACCATGAGCTTCGACAGGCCAGAACTGCCGCACCCCGGACACAAGGCGCACGAGGTCGAGATCGACGAGACGCTGGCCGAGGAAGGGATCGACCTGACCGACGGCGGCCTCGACGGAATCGACCATCCCGGCGCGATCTCGGCGGGCCCGGTGCCGAACCCACCGCGGCGGCCGGCCCGGCCGGCGGATGAGGCAGCGCAGCCGGTGGACGACCCCGCGCACGAAGACCCGGCGCACTGACCCAGCCGCGGTACTCGGTTCGGCCGGCGGCGAAACCAGTCGCCGGGACCTCCCCGACGGTGTAGAACTCTGCCGTGGCCAACGATTCCGCCCTCGCGGAGACCAACCGGATCGAAGCGTTCAGTGACGGCGTCTTCGCGATCGCGATCACCCTGCTGGTGCTGGAACTGCACGTTCCCGAAGCACCCGACGGCGAGCTCTGGCATGCCCTGCGCGAGGAGTGGCCGCAGTTCGGTGCGTACCTGACCAGCTTCGCGATCCTCGGCATCATGTGGGTCAACCACCACTCGATGTTCCAGCAGATCAAGCGGGCCGACCGCGGGCTGATGTTCCTGAACCTCCTCCTGCTGCTCTGGACCGCGCTGCTGCCGTTCCCGACCAACCTGGTCGCCGAGAAGCTGCGAGAGCACTCGATCGACGCGAACGTCGCGGCGGCCGTCTACAGCGCCAACCTCACCCTGGCGGCGATCGCCTTCAGCGCGATCTGGTGGCACGTCCTCCGCAAGCACCTGGTCGACCACGAGCTGACCAAGGCCGAGGAGCGCAAGTCCGTACTGCGGTATTCGATCGGCACCGCGTTCTACGCCGCGTGCATCGGCCTGTCCTTCATCTCGGCGCCGCTGACCTTGCTCGTCCAGTTCCTGCTGGCCGCGTATTACGGCTTCGAGCAGCTCCGCACCCGCAGTAGCAGCTGAGCTTCGCCGAGGATTCTCCCGGGGTTGCTTGCCAGCAGCCGCGAGGACTCTGAAGGGGCCTACAAGGGTCGCGACGCCCGATGTGACGAACAAGATCAGAGCTCTAGAAGCCTTCGGAAGTGAGTGACCTGTACGCCGGGGGCGACTGTGATTCGTTCGGTTTCCTGGTAGCCGCGGGAGAGGTAGAGCTGAGTCGCTGGGGTGTTCTTGGTGCCTGTGGAGACCAGGCTGGTTGGGCGGGGTTCCAGGGCGTCCAGGCGGTCGAGTAGGGCTCGGCCGTGGCCCTGGCGGGCGTGAGCCGGGTCGACGATGAGCCGGCTGATCAGGACGGTGTCTGGGTCGGGGAACTCGTAGGCGACGGCGCCGACCAGCGAGGTGCCGTCGTACCGGCCGAGCCAGTGTTCGGTGGACGCCATCAGGCCGGCGAGATCCTCGTGGAGCGGCGGGATGCCGTCGAAGCCGATCAGTTCGGCCTCGACCGCGTAGGCGCGGTGCTGGACGGTCAGCAGCTGTTTCGCGGTCTCGGCATCGGTCACGTCGATGGTTCGGATCTGTTGGCTCACGACTCATCGTCACATGTCCCCGAGGGTGTAAACCCCGTGCCGGGCCCGGAGCGCGACGGTAGGTTGGTGGCCCCGACCAGCGGAGGATGTTGAGTGAGCGCCGAGACCTTCCGGGATGCGTGGGGCGTGCCGCACCTGAGAGCAGCCGATCCACTGGAGCTGGCTCACCTGCAAGGCCGGAACGCGGCCACCGATCGCGCGTGGCAGATCGAGTTGCATCGGCGGCGGTTCCTCGGGACCAGCGCGGCGTTCCTAGGCACCGAGGCGATCGGCTGGGACTCCTTTGCCCGTCAGGCGCGCCTTGCCGATACCGCTGAGCGCTGCTACCGCAACCTCGACGACGAGACGCGCGCCTGGCTCACGGCGTACGTTGCAGGCGTCAACGAAGGCATGCCGGCAGGCGCGGGGGGCGCCCCGGAGTTCGCCAAGACAGGGCTGACCGTGCAGGAGTGGGAGCCGTGGGCGCCGCTCGGCAACTGGCTGGCGATCCACGTCCTGTTCGCCGGATTCCCGAGCAAGCTTTGGCGCGAGCATGTCGTCCACCACCTCGGCGACGCAGCCGTCGACCTGTTCGACACCGAAGGCCCCAGTACCGCGGGGAGCAACGGCTGGCTCATCGCTGGAGACAACACCGCGACCGGTGCACCGGTGATCGCGGGCGACCCGCATCGATACATCGAGAGCCCGGGAATCTATCAGCAGGTGCGGCTCGCCTGCCCGCAGTACGACGTGGTTGGGCTGGCCGTGGCGGGGATTCCCGGGATCGCGCACTTCGGCCACGCCGGCAAGGTGGCCTGGGCGATCACCAACGCGATGGCCGACTACCAGGACCTGTACGCCGAACAGCTCCGGCGCACCGAGGATGGCGTCGAGGCACTCGGTCCGGACGGATGGCGGGCGACCTCCGTACAGACCGAGGTGATCGAGGTCGCCGGGGCCGCATCGGTCGAGGTCGAGGTGATCGAGACCGACCGTGGTCCGGTCATCATCGGCGGTCCGGGCGAGCACGCGATCAGCCTGCGGTACCCGCCGCGGGTCACCGGGCGACTGGGCTTCGAAGTACTTCCGAAGTTGCTGGCAGCAACCACCGTTGGCGACATCGACGCCGCGGTCGGCGATTGGGTGGAGCCGGTCAACGTCCTTCTCGCGGCCGACACCGGGGGTGGGCTGCTGCATCGGACCGCCGGCCTGGTGCCGAAGCGCGATCCGGAGAACCAGCTCCGCGTCGTACCGGCCTGGGAGCCGAAATACGAATGGCAAGGCCGGCACGACCCGATGCCGCGGGCAACCATTGACGGGTTCGCCGTGATGGCGAACGCTCGCGAGGTGGCCGAGCCCCTGGGCACGGAATTCGCCGCGCCGCACCGATCCAACCGGATCCGGCAGCTCGTCAGCTCGCGCTCCGACTGGACCGCGGCCGAGATGCCGCTGATCCACCGCGACACCAAGCTCCTCTCGGCTCCGCTGCTGCTGGATCTCCTTGCAGGCTTGGAAGATCTGTCACCAAAGGCAACTTCAATGCGTGCGGAGCTTACGGCGTGGGACCAGCGGATGGACGCCGACAGCACCACCGCCTCAACGTACGCGGCCTATCGCAAGGCGCTCATTCATCGCCTCGCCGACCATCCCTCGCTGGCCGTACTCGAGAACGACCTCGATTGCCCCGAGTTCTTCGAGCCTTGGATGGACACGCTCACCCATGTCGCCGCCGCGCTGGAGAGCCTGGTCACCACCCATCTGCTCCCGGACGTCAACATCCGCTGGCTCGCCCGGGAAGCCCTTGAAGAAGTTGCCCACAGCAAGCCCCGGAAGGCGTGGGGCGAAACCCACCAACTCACTCCTCTGCACGCCCTGCGCGGCCCGCTCTTCACCCCGACGGAGGAGCCGATCGACCTCGCACTGTCCGGTGACCACCACTGCGTGATGTCGACGTCGCCCATCCCCGGACTCACCGACCAGTGCATCCGCTCCTCAGCCGCCCGCTACGCCTGGGACCTGGCCGACCGCACCAACAGCGCCTGGTCGGTCCCCCTAGGCTCCTCCGGAATCCTCGGTAACCCCCACCACCACGACCAACTCCCCCACTGGCTGCAGGGCGCACTCCTACCGATCACCACCGACTGGTCCCTGCTGACCCCGGAGAACTGACTTCGTCGGCCTGTGCGGGTATGGCCCGCCGCCATCCCGCTGGCCGGCTGGCTACTCGCCCGAGCCAGCTGATCCCCTTCGGACAGCCGTACTCCCGCTCGGCACGCCGGCTGGCCGGGTCTGGCGGGACTGGTAGACAGACTGCCGAGCAGGGTGAGGTCAGGCTGGAGTGGGATCGGTGGTTCGGGACTTATGGTCCCGGCCGGCGGCTCGGCGGTCGACCGGTGGGTGGTCAGCTGCGCGGGGGGCTGGGCAGACCGGGCCTCGGCGGATGGGGCCGCCTCCTAGTCGCCTGCTCTTCCACTGCTTTTCTTCGTAGTCGTAGTAGGTGTCGACGCCTCCGACTGCCATTGGTGTCCTCCCGGTCTACCCCCGCGAGTTGCGATGCCTCGTCCACAGTCCGTCACCAAGCACCTGAAATACAAGCGATTCTTCAAGTACCCACCGACAACCGGACTCAGCCGACAGATTTGTCCGCATTTGTCCAGACTTGTCTACCCACAAAGGGGTTTCGGCGAGATCTCAAACGCTTTACTTCACACCGCGAAGACAGCGACGCCGTGACCTGAGAGGCGAACACCCTCCGCGACCAGCTCGGTCGAGCCGAACGACATCACCTCGTACGCCGGTACGCCGTCCAGCGGGATCTCCGTGGTCTCCGCCGACAGGTTCACCACCACCCGCAACGAACCCCGGCTGACCACCAGCCAACCGTCGCCCGCGACCACCCCGACGGAGTCCAGCCGGTCGTTGCGCAGGTCCTCGTTCCGCGCCCGCAACGCCACCAGGTCGCGGTACCAGCGCAGCAACTCCGCGTGCGGCGGTTCGTCGACCTCGGTCCAGTCCAGCACCGAGCTCCGCCAGGTCTCCGGATCCTGCGGATCGGGAATCTCCGCGGCGTCCCACCCGTACGCGGCGAACTCCCGCCGCCGCCCGCTCCGCACAGCCTCGGCCAACTCGGGCTCGGTGTGGTCGGTGAAGTACCTCCAGGGCGTGGAGGCGCCCCACTCCTCCCCCATGAAAAGCATCGGCGTGTACGGCGAGGTGAGCACCAGCGCGGCGCCGATCGCCAACTGCCCCGGCGTCAACGCGGGCCGGTCGCCGAGAGCGCGGTTGCCCACCTGGTCATGGTTCGAGGTGTAGGCGAGGAACGCCGAGCCGCGGTGCCGTGCGGGATCCACCGGGCGGCCCCAGTCCTTACCGCGGAAGCTCGAGTACGACCCGTCGTGCAGGAACACCTGGGTGAGCGTCTTCGCGAAGACATCAGGCTCCGCGAAGTCCGCGTAGTACCCGGCCCGCTCGCCGGTCAGCAGCGTGTGCAGCGCGTGGTGGAAGTCGTCACTCCACTGTGCCGTCATCCCGAGCCCACCGTCAGCGACCGGCTCGACCGTCTGCGGATCATTGAGGTCCGACTCAGCCACCAGCCCCAGCGGCCGCCCCAGCTCCTTGCTCAATGAGGCCACCTCGAGAGACAGCTGCGCCAGCAGGTGAGTCGGACTGTCGTCCACCAGCGCGTGTACTGCGTCCAGCCGCAAAGCATCGAGGTGGAACTCGCGGAACCAGCGCAGCGCGTTGTCGCAGATCCACCGCCGTACTTCGTGACTGCCGTCGTCGTCCAGGTTGACCGCCGGACCCCACGGTGTGCTGTGCCGCGAGGTGAAGTACGGCCCGTACGAGTCCAGGTAGTTCCCGCTGGGTCCGAGGTGGTTGTAGACGACGTCCAGGCAGACGGCCAGCCCCACCGCATGGCACTGGTCGACGAACCGCTGCAACGCCTCGGGACCGCCGTACGGCTCGTGGACGGCGTAGAGGTCCACACCGTCGTACCCCCAGCCGTGCCGCCCCGGGAAGGCAGCGACCGGCAGCAGCGACACCACCTCGACACCGAGCGCCACCAAGTAGTCCAGGTGGCCGGCAGCGGCTTCCAGTGTCCCCTCGGGGGTGAAGGTGCCCAGGTGGAGTTCGTAGAAGACAGCCCCCCGGGCGTCTCGCCCGGCCCAGTCCGCGTCGCTCCAAGCGAAGCGGCTGGAGTCGAAGACCCTGCTGGAGCCGTGTACGCCGTCCGGCTGCCAGGGACTCCGCGGATCTGGCATCGGGTCGCTGCCGTCGACAGAGAACGCGTAGTCCGTCCCGTGCCCACCCTCGGCCTCAACCGACCACCAGCCAGCTGGCCGCGCCAACATCGGCACCGAATCGGCGCCAAGGACCAGCGAGACCGTCGAAGCGGCGGGAGCCCAGACAGTAAAGGTGTGCAGCAAGTCAGCTCCTAGCCAGCAACGCCACCGGGAAGTCTGCCAGCAGCTCGTGAATCCGAGCCGCTCCACTACCCATCGGACGCCCACTTAACACGTCCTGCCAGCTCCCTTCGGGCAGTACGACGGTGCTGTCGCCCCACCCGCCCAGCCGATGCAGAGCAACCGGCAGCCGGGTCGCGATCGTCACAGTCGCGTCCCCGCGAGCAAACGCGACAGCGTGCCCACTGGAGGTCGGCAGTGGCTTGTAGGACCCTGCGAACGCCTCTGGCTCCTGCCGCCGCAACCGCAAGGCTCGTGAGGTGACCAGTAGCTTCTCGTCGGCCAGCCCATCAGGACGAGCGCCGTCGTCGAGCCGGGCCAGTCGAGCGATCCGCTGCGAGTAGTCCACCGGCCTGCGGTTGTCCGGGTCGACCAGCGACAGATCCACGAATTCGCTGCCCTGGTAGACATCTGGGACACCCGGCATCGTGAGCTGCACCAGCTTCTGCCCGAGCGTGGCTGCCCTGACGTACTCCGCCTGCGAGTCAGCGAACCGGCGTACGGACTCCAGCACCGCCTGGTCAGCCAGGACCCTCGTCGCGAAGGCAGCGACGGCCTCCTCGTACTCCGAGTCCGCCGACGTCCAGCTCGTATGGCGCTTCGCCTCGCGGATCGCCTTCTGCAGATAGGCCTGCAGCCGGTCCTCGGCGAGCGGCCCGTCGTCCCAGGTGCCGAACAACGTCTGCCAGACCAGGTACTCCGTGCTGCCGTCGAGCTTGGCATCGCGATGGTCGTCCGCCAGTGATCGCCACGAGCGCACCGCCTCCGCCCAGGCGGCAGGCTGCTCCGAGAGCACTGCCAGCCGGGCCCGAACGTCCTCGGAGCGCTTGGTGTCATGCGTGGAAAGCGTTGTCATCGTGCGCGGCCAGCGCTGGTTCAGACGGGCCGCGTACGCGTGGAACTCCTCCGGCGAGACGCCGAAGTGGGCGGGATCCCCACCGACCTCGTTCAGCGACGAGAGCCGGAACCACCGGTAGAACGCGGTGTCCTCGATCCCCTTCGCCATCACGGGTCCACAGGTCTGCTGGAACCGGACGATCAGCTCATGCCTGGCATCCTCGTCGATCCGGCTCGCAGTACCGGCTTCCCTGCCCAGCAAGAGATCCCGCACGAGCTCCAGCGTCTCCTGCTGCTCGTCGTCCAGGTTGCGCCGCGCCAGCTCGACCGCGTGATCCAGTGCATGTATCGCGGTCGGCGGCGGCTGCTCACCCGGTACTACGTACGCGCGGTACCGGTCGAAGTTCACCAGCAGCTCGACGACGACCTCATGGAAGGCCCGCCGCGTGTGGTCACGCAGCCGGACGTCGTCCTGGCAGATCCGGGCCAGCAGCTCCACCAGCCGATGCACCTCGGCGTACTGCCCGTGCCGCACCACCTCGCGCTTGGCCTGCTCCACCACCGGGGCGAAGTCGGCCGGCTCGCCAGTCAGCTCCGAGTGGAACGCGGCGAGCGGAGCGGCTCCGGCCGGGTCGACGAACAGCCCGCCGACTCGCAGCAGAGCGTCGTACCCGGTAGTGCCGGCGCAGGGCCAATCACCAGGCAGCTCCTCGTCGCCTTCGAGGATTTTCTCCACCACGACCCACGCACCGCCCGTGCGCTCGGCCAGTCGGCGCAGATAGCCGCGCGGATCGGCCAGGCCGTCCGGGTGATCGATGCGGAAACCGTTGAGCTTCCCCTCGTGCAGCAACTCGAACAGCAGCTCGTGGGTGGCCTCGAAGACCTCGCGGTTCTCCACCCGGACAGCAGCGAGCGTGTCGACGTCGAAGAAGCGCCGGTAGTTCAGCTCCTCGTCTGCGACCCGCCAGTGCGCGAGGCGATACCACTGCTCGGTGACCAGTTCGGCGATCGGTAGCGTCTCGGTACCAGGCCGTAGCGGGTACTCGTGCTCGTAGTACCGCAGTACATCGCCATCGACCGACAGCTCACCGTCAGCGAGCACCTTGCCGATGCGCTGCCCGAGCACTGCCATCAGCAGCGGCTGGTTCCCGGCACCCCAGTCGACATCGAACCACTCCGCGTACGGCGAAGTCGGGCCGTCGCGCAGTACCGACCACAGCGCCGCGTTCAGCCGTGCGGGCGTCGGCACCGCGACATGGTTCGGTACTACGTCCGCGATCGCGCCCATCCGGTGATCCGCCAGGGCCGCGGCCAGCCGGTCGAAGGCCTCGCGACCACCGGCCTGCTCCGACAACCTGGAATGGTCGACCACGTCGTACCCGTGCGTGGACCCGGGCGCGGCCTGCAGGATCGGGGACAGGTAGGCATGCGAGATCCCGAGATTGTGCAGGTACGAGACGACCTCGGCGGCGTCGTCGAACCCGAACCCGGCGTGAAGCTGCAGTCGGTAGGTGGCCTGCGGGTGACCGGAGTGGTGGGGTGGGGTGGGAAAGGGCACCGTCATGCGGTGCCCTGCCGCGGGCGGGTCAAAACCAGCGTGCCGTGGGCCTCGATCCGGACCGTGCTGCCGGCGGCGTGTTCCTCCTCGTTGGCGCGGCCGGTCGGGCGGATGGTGTCCACCACAACCGTCCATGCCTCGCCGTACTCCTTCGGCGGCAGCAGGAACTCTTGTGCTTCGTAGTTGCTGTTGAGCAGGATCAGGAACGAGTCATCCACCACCGGCTCCCCGCGCGGGTCGGGCTCGGAGATGGCGTCGCCGTTGAGGAAGACCGCGACAGCCCGGGCGTCGTCGCGGCTCCAGTCGTTGGCCTGCATCTCTTGCCCGGCCGGGGTGAACCAGACCAGGTCGCCCAGCCCGTCGACCCCCGTGTCGCCGTGGAAGAATCTGCGCCGGCGCAGTACGGGGTGGTCGTTGCGGAGCCGGACCAGGCTGCCGGTGAACTCCAGCAGGTCCTTCTGCTCCTCGGTGAGGTCCCAGTTCACCCAGGCGAGCTCGTTGTCTTGGCAGTAGACGTTGTTGTTGCCCGACTGGCTGCGGCCCAGCTCGTCACCGTGCGCGAGCATCGGAACACCCTGCGAGATCATCAATGTGGTCAGGAAGTTGCGCTGCTGCTTGGCCCGCAGCTTGCGCACCTCGGCGTCGTCGGTCTCGCCCTCGGCACCGCAGTTCCAAGAGCGGTTGTGGTTCTCGCCGTCGTTGCCGCCCTCGTGGTTCGCGTCATTGTGCTTGTCGTTGTACGAGACCAGGTCACGCAGGGTGAAACCGTCGTGCGCGGTGACGAAGTTGATGCTCGCCAGCGGGCGGCGGCTGTCGTCGCGGTAGAGGTCCGACGAGCCGGTCAGCCGCGACCCGAACTCGGCCAGCGTGTACTTCTCGCCGCGCCAGAAATCCCGCACGGTGTCGCGGTACTTGCCGTTCCACTCCGTCCACAACGGCGGGAAGTTCCCCACCTGGTAGCCGCCGTCACCGACGTCCCACGGCTCCGCGATCAGCTTCACCTGGCTCACCACCGGGTCCTGCTGGACCAGGTCGAAGAACGCCGACAGCCGGTCCACCTCGTGGAACTGGCGGGCCAGCGTGGAGGCCAGGTCGAACCGGAACCCGTCCACGTGCATCTCGGTCACCCAGTAGCGCAGCGAGTCCATGATCAGCTGCAGCACGTGCGGGTGCCGCATCAGCAGGCTGTTCCCGGTGCCGGTGGTGTCGTAGTAGTGCGACCTGTCCGAATCCACCAGCCGGTAGTACGCCGCGTTGTCGATCCCCTTGAACGACAGCGTCGGGCCCATCTCGTTGCCCTCGGCCGTGTGGTTGTAGACCACGTCGAGGATCACCTCGATGCCGGCCTCGTGCAGCGCCTGCACCATCGTCTTGAACTCGGTCACCTGCTGGCCGCGGGTACCGTTCGAGGAGTAGGCGTTGTGCGGGGCGAAGAAACCGATCGTGTTGTAGCCCCAATAGTTCGACAGGCCGTTCTCCTGCAGATGACCGTCCTGGGCGAACTGGTGCACCGGCATCAACTCCACCGCCGTCACCCCCAGGTCCTTGAGGTGATCGATGATCGCCGGATGCGCCATCCCGGCGTACGTGCCGCGGATCTCCTCCGGCAGGCCCGGATGCGTCTTGGTCAGGCCCTTCACATGAGCCTCGTAGATCACCGTCTGGTGATAGTCGTGGCCCGGCGGCCGGTCGTTGCCCCAGTCGAAGAACGGGTTCGTCACCACCGACAACATGGTGTGACCACGGTTGTCCATCGTGTTCAGTTCGGCCGGCTTGTCGAACCGGTAACTGAACAGTGACTCGTCGGCATCGACCTGCCCGTCGATCGCCTTCGCATACGGATCCAGCAGCAGCTTCGACGGGTTGCACCGATGCCCCTCCGCCGGGCTGTACGGGCCATGGACCCGGTAGCCGTAGCGCTGCCCCGGCTGGACCGAGGGCAGATACGCGTGCCAGACGAACCCGTCCACCTCGGTCAACTGGATCAACTGCTCGGAACCGTCATCACCGATCAACGCCAGATCGACTTGCTCGGCAACCTCCGAGAACAACGCGAAGTTCGTACCGGAACCGTCATACGTGGCTCCGAGGGGATAGGGACGACCAGGCCATTTCTGCACCCGACGACAGTAGCCACCCCTCCCCCCACACGAAGAACCGCGGCGGGTTTTCGTCCCGAAAGTTCACCGGCGAAGGCCGGCCGCGGGGAACCCCTCAGCTGACGACTGCCTGACTTGGCAGTAACCGAGTATGATCCCGCGTTTGTGAAGTCGCCCTCCACCCGCAGTCCGGTATTCGTCGACTCGACCGGGCAGCGTCACCGCAGGATCCGTCGAACCGCGGTCTGGCTCGCCGTACCGGCGGTCGGCTATCTGGTGTTGCTGACCAGCAGCCTGCTGGGTGGGCCACGGGTGGACACACCTTTGATCCCACTGCCCGAGGCCGCCAAGCACCAGCCCGCGCCACGGGTCACGCCGGGGCCGATCCGGGCTGTGGAGACTCCTGAGCCCGGAGAGACCGCCCGGTCCTCCACCGAGCCGACGGCGGGGGACCACCCGACCCAGCCGCCCCCCGCCGGTCCGGCCTCGACACAGCCGACCACGACGGCGCAGCCCACCACGACGCCGCAGCCGACCAGCAGCGTCACGCCCACCATCACCCCCGGTCCGCCGGAGCAGACACCGGGGCACGGGAAGCCGACCGCGCCGCCCGGACGCACCAAGTCGCCGTCCAAGCCGTGAGCCGCCGAGTCGCCCGGCGGGCCCGTCAGGTCCCGCTGCGGACCCACTGGGTGATGCTCACCGTCCTCCTCGCCTGTCTGTCAGGCGCGCTGCTGTTGCACGGTTACACCCATCACTTGTACGGCACCACACCGGACGGCGAGGCGGTCGCCAAGGGTCCGCACAACGCAGTACCGGCAGCCGTCGCCAGAGGTGGCCCGGTGATCGATGCCGGCACCGGGGACGTCCGCTCGGTACGGCCGAAGGCCAGAACGATCGCGATCACGTTCGACGACGGGCCGGATCCCACCTGGACCCCGGAAGTGCTCGACCTGCTCCGCGCCCAGCACGTCAAGGCGACCTTCTTCGTGGTCGGCGCCGAGGTCGCCGCACACCCGGAGCTCGCTCGCCGAATCGTTGCTGAGGGCCACCAAATCGGTGTTCACACCTTCACCCACGCGAATCTGAGCACCGTGCCGGGCTGGCGGAGCTCCCTCGAGCTCCGGCAGAGCCAGCTGATTCTGGCCGGCGCCACCGGGGTCAGTACGCCACTGCTGCGACCGCCGTACTCGTCCGAACCCGACGCGCTGACCAATGCGGACTGGTCGTCGATCAAGCACGCCAGGGACGCGGGCTACCTGACCGTCCTGACCACGCAGGACAGCGAGGACTGGCGCCGGCCCCGGCACGGCCCGCGTGATCGCGAACTCGACACCGCGCGGCACCGCCGGGCAGGTGCTGCTGATGCATGATGCCGGCGGCGACCGGAGCCAGACCTTGGCGGCGTTGCAGAAACTGATCCCGGCTCTGAAGGCTCGCGGATTCCAGTTCGCCACGGTCAGCGATGCCGTCGGCCTGCCCCAGCCGGTGCATTCGGCAGGCGCCGTCGAGCGCGGCCGTGGGCTGGCCGTGATCGGGGCGATGCGGATGAGTGACGGCACACTCGACGTGATCACCTGGCTGCTGTACGTCGCCGGCGGGCTGAGCGTTCTCCGGGCGCTGACCACGGTGATCGCAGCCCGGCGGCATGCGCGCGAGAGGTACTGGTCGTGGGGCGATCCGGTGACTGAGCCGATCACCGTCATCGTGCCCGCCTACAACGAGAGCGCGGGGATCGAGGCGGCGGTCCGTTCGCTGGTCGCCTCGGATCACCCGATCGAGGTGATCGTCGTCGACGACGGATCGACGGACGGCACCGCGGAGCTGGTGGAGTCGCTGGGGCTGCCCGGCGTACGGGTGATCCGGCAGGCGAACGCGGGCAAGCCGGCCGCCCTGAACACCGGCCTGCAGGCGTCGTCGTACGAACTCGTGGTGATGGTGGACGGCGACACCGTGTTCGAGCCGGACGCGGTCCGGATGCTGGTACAACCGTTCGCCGATCCTTCGGTAGGAGCAGTGTCCGGCAACGCGAAGGTCGCCAACCGCGGTGGCCTGCTGGGCCGGTGGCAGCACATCGAGTACGTCGTCGGGTTCAATCTCGACCGGCGGCTGTTCGACCTGGCCGAGTGCATGCCAACCGTCCCCGGCGCCGTCGGCGGTTTCCGGCGGAGCGCGCTCGATCGCATCGGTGGACTGAGCGACGTCACCCTGGCCGAGGACACCGACCTGACGATGGCCCTGTGCCGGGATGGCTGGCGGGTCGTCTACGAGGAGCGCGCGCGAGCCTGGACCGAGGCACCTGCTTCGCTCGGCGCACTGTGGCGGCAGCGGTACCGCTGGTGCTACGGCACGCTGCAGGCGATGTGGAAGCACCGTGGCGCGCTGGTCCAAGGCGGCCAGGCCGGCAAGCTCGGCCGCCGGGGCCTGACCTACCTGCTGCTCTTCCAGGTTCTCCTGCCGTTGCTGGCCCCGGTGGTGGACGTGTTCGCCATCTACGGACTCGTCTTCCTGGACCCGGTCCGGGTCGGCCTGGTGTGGGCCGGGTTCCTGGCTCTGCAGTTCGGGATGGGTGTCTACGCGTTCTGGCTGGACAGAGAGAAGTGGGGACCGTTGTGGAGCCTGCCGCTGCAGCAGCTCGTCTACCGGCAGCTGATGTATCTCGTGGTCATTCAGTCGGTCTTCACCGCACTGGCAGGCTCGCGGCTCCGGTGGCAACGGATGGAGCGCTACGGCAGCCTCGGCGTTCCACCGAGGTCTGCCGGCGCTACTCCTTGATCCTTCTCAGCCGACTGTGAGCACCTTCGTGACGCTGACCGTGGTGGCGTGGTCGGCGTCGGCCAGCCAGACGGCGCGGTAGCTGAAGGTGCCGCGAGCGGTCGGCTTGACGCTGAACGCATAGTTACCGGTCGTGTTCAGTTTGGTGGTGGCCACGGTCGGCCAGCTGGTCCCGGTCAGCCGCTGCAGGTAGACAGTGGTGCCCGGGTGCTGGGGCCGCAGGTAGCCGTAGAACGCGGTGGCCGCGCCCAGCTTGATCGACGGGGAGCCGATGTTCGCCGTGATCGTCGGGCGAACCTCGACGGTGTAGTTGCCACTCCGTGAGCCCAGCATCGTGGACGAGCCGTTGTAGCCCCACACGTAGACAGTGGACACCGTCGGCTTGACCACTGCGCTGACCGAGCCATTGGCATCCGAGGTGGCCTTGGCGACCTCGACGAAGGTGGTGCCGTTCTTGGCCCGCGCATACAGCGACATCTGTACGCCGGGGAGCCCGGCCTTGGTGTCCACCCGGGTCACCCGGCTGTAGAGGGTTGCCGAGGCGCCGTACGCGATCGACGACGAGCTGGCGGCGACGGTCGAGCCGGTACCGGTCAGACGCAGGTCGATCGGCGGGCCGAACTTGCCGGTGCTGTCCTTCACCCAGGCGCGGAAGGCTTGGCTGGTCGCGTTGCCGAGTCCGGTTGCTGTCACACTGCTGGCTGTTCCCGCGTAGACCGCAGTTCCGACAGTCGGGAGTGCGGGCGGGGTCGTGCCGACATTGCGGCGTACTACGACCTGGCTGCCGGCCGGTGTTGGCCAGCGGAGGCTTGCGGACAGGTACGCGCCGGTGCCGGTGAAGCTGGTGAGTGCCGCGGGCGGCGGTGTGAGCTTGACCCAGTTCTTGTCGATGCTCATGGTGACGCCGTTGATCGTCTCTGACTGGTTACCGGCGTACTGATGCACGCGCTGGCTGTTCGTCCAGTAATTGTTGGAGATGTACTTGTCGTCGGTGATCACTTGCAGGTTGTTCCAGCGGGCGAACCAGAGGTTGTCCGGCCGGGTGTAGGCCGTGTCGTTGTACGCGGCGTTCAGATCGATGCCGCCAGAGGCAGCACCGACGTACGCGCCACCGAGGTAGCCGCGGCTGTTCAGCTCGATGGTCCAGCCGCTCAGGTAGGACAGTACGGACGCCTTGCACGCGGCGGTCGAGGGGTACGCCTCGATGTCGCTGTAGATCGCGCTGCGCTGGGTAAAGCCGAGGGCCTCGGCCGCGGTGATGGCATTGGCAGCTGCGGTGCGTCCCTGGCTGCGGGCAGTGGCCGGGTCTGCGGACATCTTGCTCGAGAAGGTGGTGCAGGGCGCCTGCATACCGACGTCGATCAGGAGGAACTGCCAGTTGGCGGAGTTCGCGGCCACCCAGTCCGGGGTGAGGTTCGGCTGCGCGCAGGCGCGCAGTCCGCCGCTGATGTAGATGCCGGCCGCCTTGTAGGCCGATCCGGCCCACGCGTTCATGGTGGTCTGGCTAGGGGCTGTGCAGGCGTCGAAGGCGGCGCCGGTGATCGCGCCGGTGGCGACTACGGAAGGCGCGGCGACTGCCTTGGGAGCCACCGCGGTACGGAACGACTTCGAGGTCACACGGGCAGTGCCGAGGACCTTGCGAGCCGACTGCTCGCCGCCAGGCGCGTAGTACGCGGTCGCCAGTACGCCGGCGTCCTGCGAGGCGACCTGGATCTCACCATCAGTGGAGCGCGCGGGCTTGGTCAGCGGCTCGAGAACGATTCCTTCACTGCGACCGGCCAGGTGCGCCGGGCAGTCGGCTTGCGACTTGCTGGTGCCCAGATACACAGCCGGGCGGTCGTACCGGACGCACGCGGTCGGGTCTTTCGCCAGGTCGACCACGGGCCAGCCGGCAGGCACGGTCACCTGGTATCCGCGGTACGACACCGTCTGGTCGCTGACCCCTTGAGCAGGAGTCACCCCGGTCGCAAGAACCACAACGGGCAGAACGAATTTCCACAACCTCACAAGAAAGCTCCTCATCGCGGCAAATCGGGCCGACGGTGAGTATTACAGAGAAGCTTTCTAAAGCGCTTGAGTATTACTGCTTATGGCAGCGGCCCAGGCTGAGGTCAGCCCGGTCGGGCCCTAGTGCTCGGCGTTCTCGTTGACCTGGGCGACCACGGCGTCGGCGATCTGACGGAGCTTGGTGTTGCTGGTCTGGGACAGCCGGACCAGGAAGGCGAAGGCGCGCTCCGAGTCGAGTTTGTAGCGCTCCATCAGAATCCCGACGGCCTGGCCGATCACGTTCCGGGTGGCGAGCGCCTCGGTCATCGTCCGGTCCTGCCGGGCCCAGCCCAGCGCGACCGCGATCTGGGCGGCGAACATGCTGCCGAGCTGGATCGAGTCCTGGTCGATCGCGCCCGGCTCACCGGCGTACAGGTTGAGCGCACCGCGTGCGTTCGGCTGCGCGGCCTCGAACTGGAAGGCGACCTGCGAGCCGAAGCCGAGGGCCGCCGCCTTCGGGCCGAAGTCCGGCCAGCGATTGTCGGTGGCGAGATCCTCGACCACGACGACCGGCTCCTCCAGCGCGGCGTCCAGGCAAGGCCCCTCGCCCAGTTCGTACTGGAGGGCGTCGGCGCGGCTCACCAGCGGACCGGTCGGCGCCAGCGTCTGGATCTCGCCGTCCCTGGTGGTGATCGAGATGCTCGCTTCCACGATGCCGGGGATGGTGTCGGCGGCACTGCGGGTGATCAACTCCAGCGTGCTGTCCAGGTCCATCGGTGCCTGCAGCGAGGCGGCCACTTCGGACATCGCCTCGGCGACCTCGAGGTGCAGCGCCTTCACCGGCTCGTCGAGCCGCACGGCCTCGGAATCAATCATGTTCGTCCCCTCCACATATGCCGCCCCCAGCCCCGGCAGCCTGCCCCCAGTCTGCCCCACCTGGCACCGGCCCATCCCATCCGGCGGACAATTTTCTCCCTGCCTTCCTCAGGACGACTTACCGCGATCGGGAGATCACCTGGAGTAGGTTCGGCGCATGTTCACTCGGGCAGCGGCGATCGCGGGCATACTGGTCCTTGTTTCGGCGGGCGCGGCAGCAGCAACCATGACCCAGGAACATCCGCTGATCATCGGCGGAACGCTGACGAGCACCTCCGAGGCGCCGTGGGCGATCGCGTTGACCAACACCACCTCCGCGACCGCGACCAATCGCTGGTGTGGTGGCGCGCTGGTCCGGGCGGACAAGATCATCACGGCGGCACATTGCATGACCAAACCGATCGGCACCTACACCGCGGTCCAGGGTCGTGCCGACCTGACCGATCGCAGGATCGGCCGAACCTCGAGGATCACCGGCAGCTGGATCCATCCGGGCTACAGCCGGACGAACAACCGGAACGACTTCGCGATCCTCACGCTGGCCAAGCCGATGACCGGCGTACCCGTGATCCGGTTGGAGACCAACCCGAAGGCCGACCGCAAGGGTGTCGTCCCGACGGTCTACGGCTGGGGCGACACCGCTGAGACCGGCCCTGACGACACCTTGCAGAAGCTGGCGGCCCCCGACCTCGGTGATGCCGTCTGCCTGGCGAACAAGGAGTACGTCGGTTACGGGTACGCCGCGAGCGCCAACGTCTGCGCCGGCTACCTGGACGGCACCGGTGACTCGTGCCAAGGCGACTCCGGCGGTCCGCTCGTCCTCAACGGCCGTCTCCTCGCCACCGTCTCCTGGGGCGAGGGCTGCGCCGAGCCCAACTATCCAGGGGTCTACGCCGAGATAGCCCCGAACGCCAAGCTCCTGCAAGCAGAGATCAGCCGAACTACCCTTTGAGCAGGGCCGCGAGGTTGTCGGGGGCGTAGTAGTCGGTGCTATCCGGGCAAATAGGTGCTACAGGCAACAGACTCGCGAGAGCCGAGGGCGAGTTGGCCAGTACTGCGTCGCCCCGGTCGACGACCGGTTGCAGGTACTCGTGGCCAGGCAGTTGCGCGACGACGGTGCGGCAGCCGAGCACCATGCCCTCGAAGAGCGCCGTCGTCGCGACGCCGACCTGGTAGCCGGCCGACGCGAGCAGCCCCAACGTGGACTCGCCCGGCCCGGAAGAGATCCGTACGCCGGATCGCGCCGAGTAGTCGGACGCATGCTCACTCGGGTGCGGCCGGAAGACGATCTCGTACTCCGGCCGCGCCTCCGCCAGCGAGGCAGCGAACTCGAAAAGCGACGGCCCGATCGTCCCCTGGGATAGGAAAACCACGCGCTGCGACTCCTTGGCCGCTAGCTCCGGATCCGACAGCGGCTGGATGAAAGGCGCACCTGCCACCGCCGTCGCCATCCCCGCGGGCAACTCGGCGACGTCGGTCCAGTACGACCCGAAACACCACAGCTCATCCGGTTGGTCCGCCACCGCGGGCCGTCCGGGATAGCTGTAGCCCAGGTGGAACGGCGAGATCGCACCGTGCTGCAGCTCGACCACCCGGATCCCGAGATCGCGAGCCGCGCCGACGATGTGCTGATGGAAGTAGGCGACCACGACGTACACGGTCTTGATCCCACGCCGCTTCAGCAACGTGCGATAGAGCGCCCGCAAGCGCAGGTGCTTCGGCACCTCGCGGGCGACCAGCGCCGCGATCGGGACCTTGACTCCGGTCAGGGCTTCCAGCGCGTCCGCGACCTTGCGGCTGCGCTCGTCCACGATCCGGCTTCGCACGGCGCCGGCCGCGGAGGTGAAGAAGTCGAGATTCGTACTCCGCGGCAACGGCGTCCCGTTGATGCCCGAGTCGAGCACGAGCGCCGACGAGCCCAACGCAGTACGGAGCCGGTCGGTGTAGATCTCGATTCCGCCCGGCTTGCGCGGATGCGGAACCACCAGCGAGTCGACGGATCCGCCTGCCAGGAAGGGATTCCGGGTGGCCACGCCGGTCACGTGCTTGCCGATCAGCCTGAGCTCGTCGGCCCGCGTACGGCGTACCGGGTGTGGCTCGCCGTGGATGCCGGAGCGCTTGCTCAGCTCATGGAAGACGCGCATCCGGATGATCGGCCACGGGTGCGCCTTCTGGATCCGCCAGCTCAGCAGCTCCAGCTCCCGCTCCACCTGCCAGATCGCCTGACACAGCGTCGCCACCGTCTGCTCGGTGCCGTTCCCGGTACTCGTCATGGTTGATCCCTACTATGCCCGCGAGGCTGCCGACGCCCGAGAAGAACCGGCGGACCGCCTTCAGCAGATAGGTCTTCCGGAAGGTCACCAGACCGCCGAGGCCGTAGACGAAGGCCGAGGCGATCCGCGCCAGAGCATAGGCCAGCACCCGCAGGTAGCTGACCGCGCCTGGCTGGATCAGCAGCCGGCTGATCGTGTCACCGCTGCCGGAGCGGAACGCGCGCCGGAACAGCCAGCGCAGCGTCGTCCGCGAAGCCGGCACGTCCTCTTGGATGCGGGCCTCCTCGCACCAGACGATCCGGTAGCCCGCTTGGTTGACCCGCAGGAAGAAGTGCAGGTCGCTCGAGCCGGTGTAGCGGAAGGCGGGGTGGAAGGCCGGCGTCACCGAGTGGTAGACGCGCTGGGCGACGAGGGTGTTGTTCGTGTATGCCTTGTTCAGCAGGTCGCCGGTCGCGTGCTTGCCCATCGAGGAGTGCACGTCGCTGTAGCGGTTCCAGGCCGGGGCGTCGGGGGGCAGGATCCCCTGCACCGGGCCGGTCACCACGTCGGCGCGGGTCTTCTCCCACGCGCCGAGCAAGGTCGCCAGCCAGCCGGGCGGGGCGACCTCGTCGTCGTCGACGAAGATCAGCGCGTCGTCGTCCCAGGCCAGCTGGACCGACTTCTCCCGGGCGAACGGGATCCCCGGCTCCGGCTCGATCGCCGTCTCGATCGGGTACTTCGCGTCGGCGGCAGCCGCGGCGATCACCTCGCCCGCCGAACCCTCGGCGTCGTTGTCGACCACGACGATCCGTACGGCGAAGCCGCTGTCCTCGGGCAGTTCCTGACTCATCAGGCTGTCCAGCAGGTCCTTCAGCAGGTCAGGTCGCCGGAAGGTGATGACGGCGATCGCGACGCTGATGCTCATGGCGACCGAGACTAGCGCTCCGGCGGCGGGGGAAGCTATTCGGTCAGCCCCCTTCGCGCCCTCCTGCGCGAAGCGGGTCGGCTGTACCTACGAGTGGGTACAGTTGCGAGGTGGAGACGGTCGAGCGGTTGATTCGGAGTACGCAGGAACTGCTTTGGGAGCGTGGGTACGTCGGTACGAGTCCGAAGGCGATCCAGATCGCCGCGGATGCCGGGCAGGGCAGCATGTATCACCACTTCAGCGGCAAGGCCGAGCTCGCCAAGGCTGCGATCGAGCGCTCCGGCGCCGAACTCAGAGCCGCCGCCGAGGAGCAGTTCGCCGACGGCACCTCGACCGAGCGGATCACCGGCTATCTGCGCCGCGAACGGGAGGTATTGAAGGGCTGCCGGATGGGCCGGCTCACCTCCGACCCGGATGTGATGGCAGATCCCGTCCTCCGGGCGCCGGTCGACGAGACCTTCCAGTGGATCCGGTCCCGGCTCGCCACGATTATTGCCGAGGGCAAGGAAAACGGCGAGTACCCGGCCGGCCTGGACGCCACGAGGACGGCTGCCACCATTGCCGCCGTACTGCAGGGTGGGTATGTTCTGGCCCGCGCGGCGAACTCGCAGGAGCCGTTCGACCTCGCGATCGAAGGACTCGTCGACCTGCTGACCGGAGTGACTTCATGAAGATCGGTGCGATCCTTCCGCAGCTCGAGATCGGCGCGGACCCGGCGGTACTCCGGCAGTGGGCGGGGACGATCGAGGCCGCGGGGTACAACCACATCCTCGCCTATGACCACGTGCTGGGCGCGAGCCCCGAGCACCGGCCGGGCTGGACCGGGTACACCGACAAGTCCTTGTTCCACGAGGTTTTCGTCCTCTTCGGCTACCTGGCCGCGATCACGTCCAGCGTCGAGCTGGTGACCGGCGTGCTGGTGTTGCCGCAACGCCAGACCGCGCTGGTCGCGAAGCAGGCGGCCCAGGTGGACCTGCTCAGCGGCGGGCGACTGCGCCTCGGCGTCGGCATCGGCTGGAACGAGGTCGAGTACCAGGCTCAGGGCGTGCCGTTCGAGAAACGCGGCGCGCGGCTGACCGAGCAGGTCGACCTGCTGCGCAAGCTGTGGGCGGAGCCGGTGATCTCGTACGACGGTGAGTTCCACCAGGTCGAGGAAGCCGGGCTCAACCCCCTGCCAGGGCGGAGGATCCCGATCTGGTTCGGTGGCGGCGCCGAGGCGGTACTGCGCCGTACGGGCGAGATCGGCGACGGCTGGCTACCGCAGCTCGCGCCCGACGACGAGGCTCGCGCCAAACTGGAACGCGTCCGCGAGTACGCCGTCGCAGCGGGCCGCGACCCGGCCGCGATCGGATTCGAGGCCCGCATCTCGCTGGGCAGCGTCCCGGAGAAAGACTGGGCGGCGTACGCCGAAGGCTGGCGCGAGCTCGGCGCCACCCACCTCGGCGTCAACACGATGGGCATGGGCCTCGCCAAGCCCGAGGACCACGCCACCGTACTACGTGACGTGCTGCCCGCCCTCCAAGCCGACTAGTACTAAGCCACAGTTCGTGGATGATGCCTTCCACCACGGAGGCCGCTCCGAAGCGGGACCTCACCAGAACTGGGGACCTTGAACAAGCAGTGGGGACCTCGGCCACGTTATTTCCTGTCCAAGGTCCCCACTTGGTGTCCACGGTCCCGGCTTCTGGACCGTTGCGCCGCCGCGCGGCCCGCCATGGCGTACGCGCTCGTGGCCGGCCAAGCGCCGCCGAGGCTGCGGGTAGCGTGTCGGGGACGGACAACGGGATGGAGGATCACGGTGGCGATCGAGATTGCCGGGCCGATGCTTGCGCGGTACGACGAGATCTTGACCGGGCAGGCGCTGGAGCTGATCGAGCGGTTGCACCGGGAGTTCGACGGGCGCCGGCTGGAACTGCTCGGGAAGCGCCGGGAGCGGGTCGCCGCGATCGCCGCCGGTGGATCGCTCGGGTTCCTGCCGGAAACTGCTGCCGTTCGCGAGGACCGTGACTGGCGGGTCGCGCCAGCCGCGCCAGGGCTGGTGGACCGGCGGGTGGAGATCACCGGGCCGACCGATCGGAAGATGACCGTCAACGCGCTCAACGCCGGCGCGAAGGTGTGGCTCGCCGACCAGGAGGACGCGAACACCCCGTTGTGGGAGAACGTGATCGGCGGCCAGCTCAACCTGCTCGACGCCGTCACCCGCAAGATCGACTTCAGCTCCGAGGCCGGCAAGCGGTACGAGCTGCGGCCCGATGACGAGCTGGCCACCATCGTGGTCCGGCCGCGCGGCTGGCACCTGCCGGAGAAGCACCTGCTGGTCGATGGGCAGCGGACGTCGGGGTCGTTGGTGGACTTCGCGCTCTACCTCGTCGCCTGCGGGCGGTTGCAGCTCGATCGCGGTCAGGGACCGTACTTCTACCTGCCCAAGATGGAGTCCCACCTCGAAGCGCGACTCTGGAACGACGTGTTCGTGGCGGCGCAGGAGTTCCTCGGGATGCCGCGCGGGACGATCCGGGCGACCGTGCTGATCGAGACGTACCCGGCCGCGTTCGAGATGGAAGAGATCCTGTACGAGCTTCGCGAGCACTCGGCCGGGTTGAACGCGGGTCGCTGGGACTTCATGTTCAGCGTCATCAAGACCTATCGGACGCGAGGTACGCAGTACCAGCTGCCCGATCGGAACTCGGTGACGATGACGGTGCCGTTCATGCGCGCCTATACCGAGCTGCTGGTGCGTACGTGCCACAAGCGTGGAGCGCACGCGATCGGTGGGATGGCGGCGTTCATCCCGAGCAAGGATCCGGCGGTGAACGAGCAGGCGTTCGCGAAGGTCGAGGCCGACAAGAGGCGGGAAGCGGGCGACGGGTTCGACGGCTCGTGGGTCGCCCATCCCGGCATGGTCGACACCTGTCGTGCGGTCTTCGACGAGGTCCTCGGCTCCGAGCCCAACCAGCTCGGCAAGCTCCGTGAGGACGTGCAGGTCAGCGCTGATCAGCTCTTGGATATCGGCGGCGCTCCCGGCGAGGTGACCGAGGCAGGGCTGCGAAGCAACGTGAGTGTGGCGATCCAGTACCTCGCGGCGTGGCTCGAAGGCACCGGCGCGGTCGGCATCTTCAACCTGATGGAGGATGCCGCGACGGCCGAGATCTCCCGGTCGCAGATCTGGCAGTGGCGCCACAACAAGGTCGTGCTCGACACCGGCTCGGTCGTCAGCACCGACCTGGTCACCCAGATCGCCGACGAGGAGATCGCCAAACTCGGCGACGACCCCACCCGCTACACGGCCGCCCGGGAAACCTTCCTCGACGTGGCCAACGCCGACGACTACACCGACTTCCTGACCCTCCCGGCGTACGAGCGCTTCCCCTGACCCGCGGCTTTGATCGGGTTACCGGTCGAAGTCGTCGACGTTGACGGTGGGGATGCCGCCACCGGCTCGGGCGATGACGGCGATGGATGGTTCGTCGCCGGGGTTGCTCTCGCGGTGGATGGTGAAGGCCGGGACGTGGATGAAGTCCCCGGCGACGGCATCCAGATAGCCGTCGCCGCCGTCGAACTCGAGCCGGAGGATGCCGGACACGACGTACAGGCTGGTCTCGTTGCGGTCGTGATGGTGCCAGCCGGAGATGGCACCGGGCTGCGTCTCGACCCGGCCGGCCCACAGGATCGGTAGCTCGAACGCCTTCCTCCGCAGCATCCCGCTGGTCGGATCGGAGGCGATCAGCTCGACCTCCCGGATCACACGAACAGGCTCAGTCATCTCCCCAGTCTGCCCCTGGTGGACCGAAACTGTCGGAGCGGAGTTCTAGCGTGCCGGTGTGGAGATGGTGGAGCTCGGGCGGACGGGGTTGCGGGTCAGTCGGCTGGGGTTGGGGCTCGCCTCGCTCGGTGGGATGTTCGCGGCCGTGCCGGAGAACCAGGCCGTCGCCACGATCGATCGGGCTTGGGAGGTCGGCATCCGGCTCTTCGACACGGCTCCGGTGTACGGGTACGGCCGCTCGGAGCAGCGGACCGGGCTGGCGCTTCGCGGGCGGCCTCGGTCCGAGTTCGTGCTCTGCAGCAAGGTCGGCCGCCTGATCGAGCCCGGCGGCCCGGACATCCAGCCGATCTGGGCCGAGCCGCCAGCCGGTCTCGGTCCACGCCTGGACTACTCGTACGCCGCGGTGCTGCGCTCGTTCGAGGAGAGCCTGAGCCGGATAGGGATCGACCGGATCGACATCCTGCACATCCACGACCCGGAGCTCGACTTCCCGACCGCCTCCACCGAGGCGTACCGCGCGCTGACCGAGCTCCGCGACCGCGGCACGATCGGCGCCCTCTCACTCGGCGTGAACCACGCGGACGTCGCGGCCCGATTCATCCGGGCGACCGGACGGGGACCAGACTGCATCCTGCTCGCGGGCCGCTACACCCTTCTCGACCAGTCCGGCGCGGACGAACTGCTGCCGCTGTGCCACAACCTCGGCATCCCGATCCTCGCCGCGGGCGTCTTCCAAGGCGGTGCGCTGGCTTACCCCACGCAGGCGCGAACCGAGCGACTTCGCGCCCTTTGCCGCCAGTACGGCGTACCGCTGCTGGCCGCCGCCGTTCAGTTCCCGCTGGCGCATCCAGCCGTGCCCGCGGTGGTGGTCGGGGCGAGAAGTCCGCGCGAGATCACGGAGGTGGCGCAGCTACTCGAGGTCGAGATCCCGGCAGACTTCTGGACGATCCTCGAGCGAGAGGGGCTGATCACGACGCGCGCTGGTGCTGGTTAGTCGGCGGCGGAGTGGTTACGGTCTGAGCATGCGGTACATGCTCCTGCACAAGACGAACGACAAGCTCGAAGCGGGCCTGCCGCCCGATGCCGACGTGCTCGCGCGGGCGGACGCGGTGCTGGAGGAGATGCGCCAAGCAGGAGTGCTGCTGATCGCGGAAGGCCTGA